>CAYPIW010000193.1:0-8135 GCA_964410925.1 uncultured Desulfobacteraceae bacterium | reverse complement strand
TGCCATTTTATTTTATGAGCATACAAAAGCAGCTTGTCCGGCCACACAAGGGTGTCGTCGAACACCGCCATCTTTTTGTCCCCTACAACCACCAGCTTTTGCTCCTTATACGGATGGAGCCAGGACACAAAGATGTGGGCTCTCAATCCCGATGAAAATTCCAGATGGGTGGTGGTGACATCCGCAATCTGACGGTGAAGATAATTGCCGCCGGTGGCGGATACGGTTTCAGGCATCTCACAGGCCAGGGCCAGTATCATGGAAATGTCATGGGGGGCAAAGGACCAGAGGATGTTTTCTTCTCTCCGGATCTTTCCCAGATTCAGCCGGTGAGAATAAATATAATTGACCCGTCCCAGCTCCCCGGACAGGGCCAGTTCCTTGAGCCGGACAAAGGCCGGGTGATACTGCAGCAGGTGGCCCACCATGAGCGTTCTGTTGTTCCCGGAGGCCAGCTCGATGAGCGCCTGGCCTTGGGTTTCATCCAGCACCAGGGGTTTTTCCACATAAACGTGCTTTCCGGCAAGAAGTGCTTCACGGGCAAGGGTATAGTGGGTTTCCGCAGGGGTTGCGATGACCAGTCCCCGGATATCATCTCTTGAAATTACATCGTGAAGCGAAAGGCACGTTTCCACGTCCGGATACTGATTTTTGTATTGATCGAGCAAAACGGGATTTTTGTCGCAGATGAGCTTGAGCGCGCCGAGCTCGTAATAATTGCGAACCAGGTTTTTTCCCCAGTAACCGGAGCCGATAACGGCAATGTTGGGGGGAGGTTTCATAAGCTTTTCTTTTTTAGATTAGTCACAGACCCAATTCATTTTTTTAAGCGAAAGCCTTGCAATCAGGAACAATTTTGTTTTCTCGCAGAGCTCGTTTAGGTCTCTCGCCCCAGTACCATCTTCCGGAGCTACCCCGGTTAAATCCGCCTTCGGCTGACCGTAAACGGTATTGAACGGGGCAGGCCCCGGTTGAACACCCGAAGGGTGCCCCAGAGAAATGCGCTCCGACAAGTTAAATGCTACACGCTGTGACTCCGTCAATTTAACCCGCCAGGCTGTCGTAAACGAATTTCACAGGGTAAACCCGGTTCAACCCCAGTACGATCTTCCGGACCTACCCCGGTGAAACGACAGCAACAACGGTTTCACAGGGCAGGCGGGGCAGGCAGGACAGGCAGGGAGGGCGGAAGACGGAGGGACCGGGAGATAGGGGTCAGGGAGCAGAGGGTGAGAAGGTGAAACACTGGAGAAGACCAGAAGGTGAGAGGATTAGAGGACAAGGGGGGAAAAAAGATGAGATACACTGCTGTGGAGGCTATTGTTAAAGGGGGAAAGATCTACCCCGCGGACCCTGCCAGTTTACCAGAGGAAGGCAGGGTTTTGGTAATCGTGCTTGAGGAAAAAAAGATCAGGCCGAATCCGGAAATGATCGGGAGCCTTCTCGGTTGGCTCAAAACGGATCTGGATGCCGTGAGATGGCAGCGGGAGGTTCGTTCTGAGTGGGAGGCTCGTTCATGAGGAGCCTGATCGATACCAATGTGTGGATTGATGCACTCGCAGGAAATCTGTCCAAAAAGGCCTTCCTGAAAATCAGCGTTGAAGCGGAATGGGCCGGGTATTCGACCATAACCCGTTTGGAGTTGTTCGGTTTTCCAGGGCTGACAGAGGCAGACGAAGGGAAAATAAGAGAGCTTTTGCAGGCATTTGAAGAGGTGCCGGTGACATCTGACATCATCGACCGTGCAATAGAGATTCGAAAGAAGACAAAGGTGAAAGTGCCGGACGCAATCATTGGGGCGTCTGCTGTGGTTCTTGGGTGCAACCTCATTACAAGAAATGTAGCGGACTTTAAGGGGATTGAAGGCTTGAAGGTAATCGATCCGTTTAAGCGAGGGTGAGAGGGTGAGACTAACCCTCTGACTTTCTTACCCTCTTGCGTGCTGCATACTACCCATTGCCTACCGCCTACTGCCTACTGACCGCTTTATAACAGAACAAAGGAGGAACCTGAAATGCTGAGACGCATGAGTCCGTCCTTGAGGGAATCGAGTCCGTATCTGGTCACCGCGCTGCGTGTGGTGGACAGCGCGATGGTGGCGGTGCTGGAAAGATGAGGGGTCAGGTCTTCATTCTTGACAAAAAACAAGAGGGGTCGGTAAGGGATGGTTGGATGAATAGCAAGACGGAGGACGGGAAGGGACAGATGACGGACGTCAGAGGTCAGAGATCAGAAGACAGGGGAAAGAGGAAAGAGAAAATAGGAAAGAGGAAAGCGGAAAGGGCAGATGTCAGAGGTCAGATGTCAGAGATCGGAGGTCAGGAAAAAGCAGAAGATCAGAAGAGCAGAAGATTAGAAGATAGAACCACGAGAGGTCAGAGTTCAGAGATCACCCCGGTTGAACACCCCCATGTACCATCTTCCGGAGCTACAGGGCAGGCTGGAAGGGAACCCCAGAAAAATGCGCTCCGCCAAATTAAATACGCGATGCTCTGACTCCGTCAATTTAACCCGTCAAGCTGTCGTAAACGAATTGCACGGGGTAAACCCGGTTCAACTGGGCAGGGAATAATTAAAGCTAAACAGCCATCTTTTTTACAGGAAATGCACGCGGGACCCGTATACTGTCAGGATGCATTTGCTCTCTTTCTTTCAAGGCCTTAGCAATTTTTTTCAAATCAAATCTAAATTCCTGGCAAAATGTCTTTCTGGTTTGACGTATTTCTTTAATAACCAAATCATCTTTCATTTTCATCACCTGTTTCCTTAAAAAGTTGTAAGGGTGTTATGATTTCAGGAACAAAGAGTTTTAATTTACGGTTTATGGCCTCTATATGTTCTTTTTTATTCACGTTGGCCAGGTGGTTGCAATTCCATGTTAGAAGATAGTCTATTTTATAAAAAGAGGCATATGCAAGATGAAAAGCATCACCCATATCAATTCTTGGCATCAGGTAATTTTTCAAATATTCCCTGACAATATCTTCAATCTCCGAAACAATGGGTAAAATCGAAATATCTTTGACCAGGCGAACAACTTTTTCTTTTTGCGGATAATTTCCTCTTTGTAATTCGACCAAAACTAACTCTGAAATATACAGGTCAAAGAAGTCCTTTTCATCATTCCACCAAGCTTTTGTAATCTTTCTTCGATACCTTATATCAAGCTCTTTCCTTTGGTCATAATAATAGCTCGGGATGGTGGTATCCAAATATAATGATCTTTTGATCACTTGGCTGAGACTCCTTGAATTGTTTAGGGATCTGTTTGTTCCGCGTTGTATTTTATCAAAAATTATAACATAGTATTTTCGATCGTGTCAACCGATATACCGGAAACCAAGAGGAGGCTATTTCTTACTAAAGGATGGTGAGAAGAATTATTAGGAATCCTCGGGAATCCTCGGGGACGTCCATAAATAAGTAAATAACTTTTGCCTCCCGCACCATTACCCATTTCAGCCCAATGACGTTTTGGGTAATATTTCCGAAAAAGTTGAAAGGTAAGTGAAAAGAAGACACCCCAGTGAAATCCGCTTCGCTCAGACTTTGTCTATTTCACCCGGCAAGCTGTGATTAACATCAATTTCACGGAGTAAAGAGGGAATAATTAAAGCTAAACAGCCATCTTTTTTACAGGAAATGCACGCGGGATCCGTATACTGTCAGGATGCATTTGCTCTCTTTCTTTCAAGGCCTTAGCAATTTTTTTCACATCAAATCTAAATTCCTGGCAAAATGTCTTTCTGGTTTGACGTATTTCTTTAATAACCAAATCACCTTTCATTTTCATCACCTGTTTCCTTAAAAAGTTGTAATGGTGTGCGGATTTAACTGGGTAAACTTAGCGAGAAAAAGCCAAAAGAGATAAAGTTGAACCGTTAAAACGTTGAAACGTAGAAAAGAATAAAGAGGAAAGAGGAAATGGTCCACAGATTAAACATTAGATACGTTAGGGAAGCAATTATATAGCTTGACAATACACCATAAGGGTGTATTATTAGGAAAAGAATGACCCAGAAGCGGAAACCAACATATGACATAGAAGCCTTTAAGTCCGCTTTTGCCAGTGTGGAGAGACTTTCCGTGACCGGCACAGCACTACGAAGCGCCGCCGCATTGGGATTTGGACGCGCCGAGATTGTGGCGACTATCCAGTCCATGCAGCGAGAGCACTTCTATAAGTCTATGACCGCTTATGCCAACCCTCGGCTTTGGCAGGATGTCTACCATATTCCTTCACCGGCTGGTGAGTTGTATGTAAAGTTCACTGCCGATGCCGTTACGGAGTTTTTGTTGCTATCGTTTAAGGAGAAAGACGATGACTAATCCCATTTGTCCAAAAACCGGGACTGCGATGCACCGCGACGTGCGACCGATGACCCTCACCTACAAGGGTAAAAAGATAACATTTGATATGCCAGGGTGGTACTGCGACCAGTCTGATGAGAGCATTCATACCAGCAAGGACATGAAGGTATCCGACCGAATGTTAAATCGTCTTAAAGCTCGCAGCGAAGGGCTGCTTGAACCGGAGACAATCCGTCGTATCCGCAAGAAGCTTCGTCTTACGCAGGAGCTTGCAGGTCGGGTTGTCGGCGGTGGACCGCGTGCCTTCCAAAAATACGAATGCGGAGACCTGTTACCGAGCCGGGCCATCAGCAGTGCCTTGATTTTGCTCGATCACAATCCAGTGGCGTTGGCCGTGCTCAAAGCACGGCATGGCAATGGAGCAAAAGCTGAGGGGTCAGGTCTTCATTCTTGACACGTTTGACCCTTAGTTCGTGGATTAGATATCTCACGCAAAGGCGCAGAGGAGGAAGACTGAGGACGGAAGACGGAGGACAGCCTCCGGCCCATAGGGGCCTACGCCCCGGTGGGAGGACGGAAGACGGAGGACTGGAACCTGCGGGACGTCCATAAATAAGTAAATAACTTTTGCCTCCCGCACCATTACCCATTTCAGATCAAGGACCCCAGATAAATACGTTTCACTGTTACTATCGTAAATTTAACAGGGCAGGCCCCAGATAAATGGTCCGCGTCCCGGTGAAACAAAAGAAAGTACTGGTTTCACCCCGGTTAAATAAGGGAAATGCGGATTTAACCCCGGTTAAACAAAAGAAAATACTGGTTTAACTGGGTAAACTGGGCAGGCCCCGGTTAAACAAAAGAAAGTACTGGGTAAACTGGGCAGGCCCCGGTTAAACAAAAGAAAGTAATGGGGGACGTTGATGCAGAACGTGCATAAAATTTGATTCGTATAAGCAGTGAGCTAAAGTCAATAGGAAATAGGAGAGAGGAAAGAGTGAAGCCAGAAGTCGGAAGTCCGATGTCGGAGGTAAGAGGTCGGAGGTCGGAGGTCGGAGGTCACCCCGGTTGAATCCCCTTCGGGGTGTTTCCGGAGAAACAATTCAACAGGGCAAGGAGGGCATGGAACAGGGGAAATAGGAAATAGGAAAGGGGATTTATTTGAATTGGCGATTGAAGATTTTGAATTGAATTTGGAGAGGTTCAGAAAAATATATCCGGTGAAAACCATCTGCATGCACGGGAGTCCTTTGAGCAAATATGACAACAAAGAAATATGGGAAAAATATGATTACAGGGACTACGGCATCATCGCGGAGCCATACTTTGACATTGATTTTGATGAAGTGTTTTATATTACAGACACTGGCCGGAAAATCTAAATCACTTGGCTCTTATTAAAATTGTGTTATCTTTTGATCTTGATATATTTGTCGGGTCGTAGTATTTATTTCATAAATGGTACAATAAACATACTAAAACTGGAATAAATATGAATTTTCAGGCAATTTTACCCCAATTAAAAGGTCTTCCCTATATTACGAAAAACAACCTGAAACTGTTTCAGGACAAAAGTGATGATGCTTTTAATGCTAATATCAAGCGGTGGATGAAGAAGGGGTGGTTGATAAAATTAAAAAATGGATTTTATGTTACAAAAGAATATATTGAAAAGGAAAATGACAAAGAAGCATATAATGAATTTATTGCCACACAATTGATATTCCCTTCATATTTAACAAAGGAATATATACTTCAGAAATTTAATGTGCTGGCTGAGTTTACTTATGGCTATACGCTTGTAACAACCAGAAAAACAAATTTTGTGCAGAATAACCTGTCATATTATTCATACTCCTTTATAAAAAAAGATCTGTTCTGTGGCTACATTAAAAAAAAATATAAGCAGAATATATTTTTTATCGCAACAAAAGCAAAGGCGTTATTTGATTTTATTTACTTTAAAAAGAGATTTCTTAAAGAAGTAAATACGAAAACTGTCGAAGGTCTCCGTCTGGATCTGGACAGCTTTGATGCTGCTGATTTTATTGAATTTGAAAAATATCTTGAAATCGCCGGGAGCCCCAAAATGGAACGTATTTACAGACTTTTAAAAGAGGATTGATGTTTGTCGACAGACTTGCGACTTATCTGGAATCAATGGATCGTTCAAGATTTGAGAAACAGTACCTAATAAACTGTATAAAAGAATATTTGCAGTTTTATGTTCTTGAATTTATTTATAATGATCCTGTTTATAAAGAGCTGATTTTTACCGGCGGGACAGCTCTTCAAAAATGTTTTGGCCTTGACAGGATGTCCGAGGATATTGATCTTGATTCCCCCCATCTAATTGATCACGATTTATTTGCAAATGGGATAACCGGGTATTTTAAAAATAGATTCGATTATAATGATTTATATGTTTCTGTTAAGGGAAAACAAAAAAAAATATATCTGAAATTCCCTGTGCTAACAAAGCTGGAGCTTGCAGGTCCGGATGAATCTGAACTTGCATATGTAAAAGTGGAAATAGCTCCGCTGATTTCAGAGAATTATTCTACACGGATATCTGTTATCAGTAGTCATAATGTAAATGTGCTTGTGAGACATTATGACATGCCGGATCTTTTTGCAGGAAAGCTTCATGCTGTATTAACAAGGACATACTTTAAGGGGGAAAAGAATGAAATTAATTTCAAGGGAAGGGATTTCTATGATTTATTCTGGTTTCTGAACAGGCATGTTATGCCGAATATAGCGCGTCTGAACGACCTGCTTGATGCATCCGGTCATAAGACATGTAAGCTTGAAGAATTAAAAGATATGCTGAGAAAAAGGGTGGCGACAATCTCTCCAAATGCTTTTTTGTTTGATGTTAGGCATTTTTTTAAGGACAGCAGATATATACAACAGGTCGCTGATAATTATAAGGATATTGTGCTGCCGCTTATTGATTACATTAATCTGAAAAGTGACAACCCAAACAAAATGTGAAGTGGGAGTCAGGGGGGCACTTGCGGGCAGGTTGCCCCAGTTAAATAAAAGCAAAAACAGATTTAACCCCGATGGAATAAAAACTTCAAAAACATTCCATTGGGCAAGCAGGGCAGGCGCAGATTACACAGATTAGAAAGACTAAACGGATAAAATAATCCACAGATTGCGCAGATTAGCGCAGATTCCTTTTTAAATAATAAAACAACCTTAATACTTATTCCGAGTGCAGAAAGACTTTACATACCATATTTATTCTGAATTAATTGATTCCTTGAAAAAGTCCGGTTATGTATTCCTGCCTTTTATTGATTTTATTTCAAACGAAAGCGATTTTGAGAAATGTGTTGTACTGAGCATGATGTTGATAGATTGCCAAAAAATGCATTGCGGATGGCAGAACTTGAAAGCAAGCTTGGGATCAAAGCGAGTTATTATTTCCGTATGGTGAAAGAAAGTTATGATGAGAATATTATCAGACAGATTATGGATATGGAGCATGAAATCGGCTATCACTACGAAGACCTTAGCCTCTGTCGAGGCAATTATGAATTGGCAATTCGGAATTTTGAACTGAATTTGGAAAAACTCAGAAAAATATATCCGGTTAAAACCATCTGCATGCATGGCAGCCCCCTTTCAAAATGGGATAATCGGGATCTTTGGGAAAAGTACGATTATAGGCATTTTGGGATTATTGGAGACCCGTATTTTGATGTGGATTTCAACGAGGTGTTTTATTTGACGGATACAGGCCGGAAGTGGGACGGTGAGAAAGTGAGTGTGAGGGATAAGGTGAGAAGGTATGAACGTCCAACATCGAACAT
>CAYPIW010000192.1:0-14960 GCA_964410925.1 uncultured Desulfobacteraceae bacterium | reverse complement strand
TCAAGGTCGTCTTGCCATGGTCGATATGGCCTATCGTACCTACATTTACATGCGGCTTGGTCCTCTCAAACTTTTCCTTCCCCATCTTTTTGTCCTCCCTTTAGAGCGGGTTAACAATAAAGTTTACCAGCGGTAATGCGCAAACGCCTTGTTTGCCTCAGCCATCTTATGGGTATCTTCCTTCTTTTTGACAGCAGCCCCTCTTTTGTTGGAGGCATCCAATAGCTCAGCCGCCAGTTTGTCGATCATTCCTTTTTCAGGTCTTTTGCGAGCAAAACTTATAATCCATCGAATTCCCAGAGCAGTTTTCCGGGAAGGCCGGATTTCTGTGGGAACCTGATAGGTTGAACCTCCGACACGCCGTGACTTGACCTCAATGGTCGGCTTCACATTTTCAATTGCCTGTTCGAAAACCTTGATCGCTGATTCTTTTGTCCTTTCTTCAATCACATGGAAAGCGTTATACAGAATCGACTCTGCAGTACTCTTTTTTCCATCCCGCATGATAGACTTTATGAACTTTGAAACCAGCTTATTATTATACTTGGGATCGGGTATAATTATCCGCTCAGGGACTTCTCTTCTTCTCGGCATATGTTACACCATTTTTTTATATTTGTTATTCATTTTCATGCCACAAGATTCAAGCATGGTGAATCTTACGTCATGTGTCTTGTACCATTTTTCTACTTGGGCTTTTTCGAGCCGTATTTTGATCTGCCCTGTTTTCGATCCTCGACGCCAAGTGTGTCCAGAGTGCCTCTGACAATATGGTACCTTACCCCCGGCAGGTCCTTTATACGTCCACCACGAACCAGAACAACCGAATGTTCCTGGAGATTATGCCCTATGCCGGGTATATATGCGGTAACTTCTATCCCGGACGTCAGCCTGACCCTGGCAACTTTCCGCAAGGCGGAATTGGGCTTCTTGGGTGTTGAAGTATAAACTCGTGTACAGACTCCTCTTTTCTGGGGAGCACCCTTTAGTGCCGGGGTATTTGTCTTTTTCTTTATTCGCTTCCTTCCCTTTCTTACTAACTGATTAATGGTCGGCATTTTCTCCCCTAATTTCTTTTGTATTCATAATTTGGATGTATCGACAAAAGGTTAATTCTTAGTTAGTTATCATTAAATTGTCAAGTCTTTTATATAAAAATAATCCATTACGCCCAAACAAATTTTAACCGGCTTCCACCTGAACGTCCCTGTATTCCTGAAGCCCGGTTCCCGCAGGAATAATTCTTCCCATAATAACATTCTCTTTAAGCCCCTGAAGATAATCCTCCTTGCCGGCAATGGCGGCATTTGTGAGGACCTTGGTCGTCTCCTGGAATGAAGCAGCGGATATAAAGCTTTCCGTAGAAAGTGACGCCTTGGTAATTCCCAGTATCAGGTGGTCGGCAACAGCAGGCTTCTTTCCTTTTTCAACCACTTCCCGATTGACTTCTTCAAAGAGCTTTCTATCCACCTGATCTTCAACAATAAAATCGGTATCACCGGGGTCAAGAACTTTAACGCGCCGCATCATTTGCCGCACAATAACCTCTATATGCTTGTCATTTATCCGTACGCCTTGTAACCGATAAACTTCCTGGACTTCGTCAACAAGATAGCGTGCCAATGCAATTTCACCCTTGATATTCAATATATCTTGAGGAATAGCCGAACCGCTTATCAGTGCCTCGCCCGCTCGGATATAATCCCCTTCATAAACGTTTATATGCCTGCCGCGTGATACCAGATATTCCTTCTTTTCACCCACATCTACAGGGGTAATGATAACCTTCTGTTTGCCTTTTTTCGTTGATTTGGTTATGGAAACATACCCGTCGATTTCACTCAACAGTGCCGTTTCTTTTGGTTTTCGAACCTCAAAAAGTTCAGCCACCCTCGGAAGACCGCCGGTAATATCCTTTGTCTTGGTTGTTGCTCTGGGGAGCTTTGCGATCACATCACCGGCCTTAACCTCGTCTCCTTCATCAACCAGCAAAATAGCATCTATGGGCAACAAATATCGCGCCATCCCCAATGACCCCGACAGGCTCGCTGTTTTTCCGTCTTTATCTTTGATTGAAATCCTCGGACGTTCCTCTCCACTTTTGGATTCGATGACGGTGCGACTGGATTTGCCGGTAACCGGGTCAACCTTCTCCTGCATGGTCTTTCCGGAAATGATATCACCGAATTTAACAGTCCCGTCGACTTCTGAGATAATGGGCGTTGTAAAGGGATCCCAGGTTACCAGAAGGTCTCCGACCTTAACTTTATCACCGTCTTTTACCTCAATGTGAGCACCGTAAATAACAGGAAACTTTTCTCTTTCGCGCCCGGTATCGCTAACGATGGCAATTTCACCCCCCCGGCGGTTCATAACTACAAATATATTTCCATTTTTTTCCACAACGTTAAGATTGAGAAATTTAATCTTACCCTCGGACCGGGCTCTGATATCGGCCTGCTCAACCCTGCGTCTGGCCGTTCCCCCAATATGAAATGTACGCATGGTCAACTGGGTTCCGGGTTCACCGATGGACTGAGCCGCAAGAATTCCCACTGCCTGACCGATTTCAACTTCTGCTCCGTGGGACAGGTCCCTGCCATAACATTTTGCGCACACGCCGGTAACGCTCTTGCACGTCAGAACCGACCTTATTTTCACACTGGTAATTCCCGCATCTTCAACAGCCTTTACAGCGTCTTCGTCCAGGTCTTCTCCCATCCTTACAATTACTTCATCGGTAAACGGGTCATGGATATCCTCTGCGACAACACGCCCTAAAATACGTTCTTCGAGACGCTGAATCACTTCGCCGCCTTCCATCAGGGATTCCACCTCAACTCCGAGTATGGTTCCGCAGTCTTCTTCCATAACAATACAATCCTGGGCAACATCGGCAAGGCGACGGGTAAGATACCCTGAGTTGGCGGTCTTTAGGGCCGTATCCGCAAGGCCCTTTCTGGCACCGTGAGTGGAAATAAAATATTGAAGCACGGAAAGGCCTTCCCTGAAATTGGCACTGATGGGCGTTTCAATGATTTCACCCGATGGTTTCGCCATCAGTCCTCGCATCCCTGCAAGCTGACGCATCTGATCTTTGCTTCCCCTGGCCCCGGACTCCGCCATCATGAAAATTGGGTTAAAACTTTCTTCTATAACAGGCTCTCCATTTTCATCCAGAACAGCATTTCCATCAGCATCGGTTACGGGAGCCATTCGCATGGATTTCATCATCTCATCGGCCACATCATCCGTTGCCTTTGCCCATATATCGACAACTTTGTTGTATTTTTCACCCTGTGTGATAAGGCCCTCGGTATATTGAGTGCCGATCTTTTCAACCTGATTCTCGGCATTTTCCAAAATATCCCATTTGGAGACCGGTATGATCATGGCGTCAATGGAAATGGAAAGCCCGCCCCGGGTTGAATATTCGTAACCGATGTCTTTTAATCTGTCAGAAAGGATAACCGTAGCCTTGGGTCCTAGATTCCGGTATGCGTAATTTACGAGTTCACTCAGCGTCTTTTTATCCCTGACATTGTTTACTGTAGAAAAGGGTATCTCAGGACGTTTTTTAATCACCTGAAAAATATGATAGGCCTGGTCTGCAAAAATAACGCCGCTGATCTCCTGTTCTTCCAAAGCAAAAACTTTTTCAGTATCTTTTTCTGAAACACTGAACACCCGCTTAAATTCGTCCTTTCTGAACAGGCCCACAAGCCCTTGATTTTCCCTGTCAGGGCCCTTTGAATGTTGAGCAACCATTTCAGTAAAATCCGCACCGGTTTGCAGCTTTCCTAAAACGGCCTGGGCCTCTTCTTCATCAAAAACCTTGATATGGCATATCATCATAATGTTATCTTTAGGAATAATTTCCCACAGCAGGATACGCCCCACGGTCGTGTTAAACCGTTCTCCCTCAATTCGAACGATAATTCTGGAATGAAGATCAACGACCTTTGCATCGTATGCACATCGAACTTCTTCAGGATTTGAAAATAGTTTACCTTCGCCTCTGGACCCGGAAATCCCTCTTGTCATATAATAGATACCCAGAACAATATCCTGACTCGGCACAATTATAGGGCTCCCATTTGCAGGAGAAAGAATATTGTTACTGGACAGCATTAATATTCTGGCCTCTATCTGAGCCTCCACGGAAAGAGGGATGTGAACCGCCATCTGATCGCCGTCAAAGTCCGCATTGAATGCCGTACATACCAGCGGGTGAAGCTGAAGGGCCTTGCCTTCAATGAGAATAGGTTCAAATGCCTGAATTCCCAGCCGGTGAAGCGTGGGAGCCCGGTTTAATAAAACCGGGTACTCCCTTACCACCTCATCTAAGGTGTCCCAGACCTCCGGGACCTCTCTTTCCACCATCTTCTTGGCACTCTTTACCGTGGATACAAGGCCCTTCTGCTCGAGACGATAATAAATAAACGGCTTGAACATTTCCAGGGCCATCTTTTTAGGCAGGCCGCACTGGTGGAGTCTGAGATCCGGTCCTATGGTAATAACGGTACGACCGGAATAATCGACCCTTTTGCCCAGAAGATTCTGTCGAAAACGCCCTTGCTTGCCTTTCAAGGTATCACTAAGAGACTTTAACGGTCGCTTATTGGTTCCCATAATCGCTCTGCCGTGCCGGCCGTTGTCGAAAAGAACATCCACTGACTCCTGGAGCATTCTTTTTTCATTCCGAACGATAATGTCGGGAGCCTTTAATTCGATAAGCCGTTTTAACCGATTGTTGCGGTTAATAACCCTGCGATACAGGTCATTCAAATCAGATGTTGCAAATCTTCCGCCTTCCAGAGGGACAAGGGGCCGCAAATCCGGCGGCAGAACCGGAATAACATCCATTATCATCCAGGCCGGATTTACTCCCGACCGCCGGAATGCTTCGACAATTTTAAGCCGTTTGGACAGTTTCTGTCGTTTTGTCGAAGAGCGAGTGGAACTAATATCAGCCCTCAGCTCTTTATACACCGTATCGAGATCGATTTTTCCCAATAGTTTTTTGACAGCCTCGGCCCCGATTCCGGCTTCGAATGCTGTCCCGTAAACCTCACATGCTTCTCGATATTTTTCCTCGGACAGAAGTTGGTTCTGGTTAAGACCCGTATCCTTGGGGTCAATCACAATGTAACTGTCAAAATAAATCACTTTTTCAAGACTTTTTAACGTCAAATCGAGCAGATTACCGATCTTGCTCGGAAGGCTCCTCAAAAACCATATATGGGAACACGGCGTGGCGAGTTCGATGTGCGCCATCCGCTCCCTGCGCACCTTGGATTGAATCACCTCCACACCGCATTTTTCACAAATAACCCCTCTGTGTTTCATCCGCTTGTACTTGCCGCAGTTGCATTCGTAATCTTTTGTGGGACCGAATATCTTGGCACAGAAAAGACCGTCGCGTTCCGGTTTAAACGTTCTATAATTGATCGTTTCCGGCTTCTTAATTTCTCCGTGGGACCATTTTAGAATCTGCTCGGGAGATGCCAGGGAAATTTTAACCCCGGAATAAAGTTTTGGATCGGTCGGTTTCGTAAAAAAATCGTATATGGTTTCCATGGATTATTTTCCCTCCATAAGGGTTATATCCAAACCCAGACTCTTCAACTCTTTTGTCAAAACTTTGAAGGACTCGGGCAAGCCCGGGTCTAGTGTATTCTGACCTTTTACAATCTTTTCATACATCCGAGTCCTGCCTGCCATGTCATCCGACTTTACGGTTAAAAATTCCTGAAGCGCATTGGCAGCTCCATAAGCCTCCAGGGCCCAGACTTCCATTTCACCAAGGCGCTGGCCGCCGAACTGCGCCTTTCCGCCAAGGGGCTGCTGTGTCACCAGTGAATATGGACCGATAGACCGGGCATGAATCTTGTCATCCACCAGGTGGTGGAGCTTCAACACATACATCGTACCTACGGTAATTTTTCCTTTAAACGCCTCTCCGGTGCGCCCGTCGTACAAGGTGGCCTGAGCCGCTGTGGGAAGTCCTGCCTCCGCAAGGAGAGACTTGATCTCATCCTCTTTAGCACCATCAAAAACCGGTGTGGCCATGTGAACGCCGTCTCTATAATTGTCTGCATATTCATACAGGTCTTCATCATCAAAGGCGTCTATCATTTCCTGGGTGGACGGTTCAGAGAATATTCGTTTGAGTTTCTCTCGAACAGCTTCTGTTTTTCTTTGTTTCAAGAGGGTGTTAAGCTGATCCCCAAGGCCTTTGGCAGCCCAACCCAAATGAATTTCCAGAACCTGCCCCACATTCATCCTCGAAGGGACTCCAAGGGGATTCAAAACCATATCAACCTGGGTTCCGTCTTCAAAATAAGGAAGATCTTCCTGTGGAAGGATTCTCGACACCACCCCTTTGTTCCCGTGTCGGCCTGCCATTTTGTCACCCACGGACAACTTGCGCTTCATGGCCACGTAGACCTTAACCATTTTGATTACGCCGGGAGGAAGGTCATCCCCTTTTTCGAACCTGGCAACACTTTCCTCAAAGGACTTTCTGCAAAATTCGCATTGCTTTTTATATCGCTCAAGAATATCATGGACCTGTTCCTTCAGTTCCGAGCTTTTAAGTTCAATCCCCTCAATCTGCGTGAGGGGGATCTGGACCAGAATCTCGGCATCTATGGTGCTCCCTTTTGCAATCAGAATCTTCTTTGCTTTTTTCAGGGAGTTAAGACATTCCTGGCCTGCAAGTAATTTTTCAAGACGTGCATAAACCACGTCCTTTATGGCAGCAAGTTTATCATCTCTGTTTCTTTTAAGCTCAGCAATCTTTTGTCCCTCGATAAAACGAGTGCGGTCATCTTTCTCAACACCACGCCGGGAAAACACCTTTGCATCCACAATGATCCCATGAACTCCGGGCGGCATTCGTAAGGAACTGTCTTTTACATCTCCCGCTTTTTCTCCGAATATGGCCCTTAAAAGCTTTTCTTCAGGAGAAAGTTGTGTTTCACCTTTGGGCGTAATTTTTCCCACCAGAATATCCCCGGGACTGACTTCAGCGCCAAGCCTTATAATCCCGCTGTCATCCAGATCCTTTAAGGCTTCATCCCCGACATTTGGAATGTCGCGCGTGATGTCTTCTTTGCCCAGCTTGGTATCTCTGGCCACAACTTCAAATTCTTCAATTTGCACAGATGTATACACCCCGTCCCGGTGAAGCCTTTCGCCCACCAGAATCGAGTCCTCAAAATTATATCCACCCCACGGCATGAACGCCACCATTATGTTTTTTCCCAGGGCAAGTTCACCCTTTTCCGTGGCAGGCCCGTCCGCAATAATCTCTCCAGCCTTGACTTTTTGTCCTTTTCTGACAATCGGGCGCTGATTGAAGCATGTATTCTGATTGCTCCGTATAAATTTTGAAAGCTCGCAAACCGTCACGGGAATTTCAGAATCTTCACCGTCTTCGGACTCATGTTTTAAAACAATGCGGGAAGCCTCGACATCTACCACCTCGCTATCACGCCGTGCAACTACCGTAACGCCTGAATCTCTGGCTACCACGCTTTCAACACCCGTACCCACCAAAGGCGCCCGGTTTACAAGCAAAGGGACCGCCTGGCGCTGCATGTTCGATCCCATCAACGCCCGGTTTGCATCATCATTTTCCAAAAAAGGAATCAAGGATGCGGAAACACTTACCAGCTGGTTGGGGGAGATATCCATCAGCTCAATATCTTCGGACTTGACCATCATGAATTCCCCTTCTACCCGTGACGTTACCAGGGGCTTGACAAATCTCTTATTTTCGTCAAGAGGTGCATTGGCCTGGGCGATGGGGTGATCTTTTTCTTCAAACGCACTCAAAAACTTAACATCTTTCAATACAGTTGCATCTTTTACAACACTATAAGGCGTTTCAATAAACCCATACTCATTAACTCTGGCATATGTGCTTAATGAAACAATAAGACCGATATTAGGGCCTTCCGGTGTCTCTATGGGACATATCCGACCGTAATGTGACGGATGCACATCTCTGACCTCAAAGCCGGCTCGTTCACGAGTCAATCCCCCCGGACCCAGGGCGCTTAACCGCCGCTTGTGGGTTGTTTCTGAAAGCGGGTTGGTCTGATCCATGAATTGACTGAGCTGGCTGGTCCCGAAAAATTCCTTAACAACGGCGGAAACCGGCTTTGAATTTGCAAGATCGTGCGGCATTAGTGCATCGACTTCCTGGAGACTCATCCGTTCTTTAATGGCTCGTTCCATTCGAACCAGTCCGATACGATACTGGTTTTCCAAAAGTTCACCAACAGCGCGTACCCTTCTATTCCCAAGATGATCGATGTCATCAACAGCCCCCTGTGTATCTTTGAGCTTTACAAGGGTTTTGGCCGTAAGGAGGATATCCTCTCTTCTGAGTGTTCTTAAGTCAATGGAGGAGTTAATGTCCAATCGAAGATTAATCTTCATTCGACCGACACCGGAAAGATCGTAATAGGAAGATTTGAAAAACATATGGTCAATAAATTCCTGAGCCACTTCGAGTGTTGCAGGATTGCCGGGTCGGAGCCTTCGATATATCTCAATAAGGGCGTCCTCTTTTGTTTCGACCTTATCCAAAATCAGGGTTTTGTGGATAGAGTCACTACTGGTTACCCCATCAATGAGAATGAGTTCAAATTCATTTATCCCGGCATCAAGCAAAGCTTGAAAAGTTTCTCGGTTAAAAACCTGGTTGCATTTTACGATGGTCTCGCCGCTGTCCGGGTTAACGATGGTCTTTGCAAACACCTTGTTGTTAATATCTTCGACACCTATGGGAATCAATTCCAAATTAACGGATTTAAGCTTTTTAATCGCGGCTTTGGTAAACACACGCCCCTTCAGAACAATAGGCTCGCCCGTTTCAGGATCTGTAATATCACTGCTGGAGCGCTGCCCTCGCAGAGAATTTTCATCAAACTTCTTGAATAGCTGGTCGCCATGCACAATAAACTTTTCTGTTTCATAAAAATAAGACAGAATGTCTTCGGAAGTATATCCAATCGCTTTATAAAGGATTGTAATCGGAAATTTGCGTCGTCGGTCGATCCGAATATAAACGATGCCTTTATGATCGATCTCCATATCGATCCATGATCCTCGTACCGGAATGATCCTGGAGGTGTATATAACCTGACCGCTCGAATGTGTCTTGCCTTTATCATGATTGAAAAACACACCTGAAGATCTATGGAGCTGGCTTACAACGACCCGTTCGGTTCCGTTTATGATGAACGTGCCACTGTCTGTCATTAAGGGAATTGTTCCAAAGTAAATCTCCTGCTCCTTAATATCACGGATATTCGTGACTCCGGTATCCTTATCAATATCATATACCACAAGCCTGACCGTGATTCGAACAGGAATTTCGTAGGTCATCCCTCTGTTTATACACTCCTTAATACCGTGCTTAACCTCCGCAAACCTGTAAGATACGAATTCAAGGGAAGCACTTCCGGTAAAATCTTTTATTGGAAATACGGACTTAAATACAGCCTGAAGGCCCACATCTTTACGTTTTTCCGGAGGAACATCCATTTGTAAAAACCGGCCGTACGATTCCCGTTGAACCGCGATAAGATCAGGAATATCAATGATCTTTTCTATCTTGCCGAAGTTTTTTCTGTTACGCTTATTCGAAAAAATCCTTTCTGACATGAAATCTCCGATATATTATTTTGGTTATGGGTTATAGGATCAAGAGCATGCTGCTCTGTGTCCTATGACCCATAACCTAATTACAAGTTAGTTCGTTTAGCCTCGCCTGCCATTGCAAACTCACCCGCCAGTCAAGGCAAGGCGGCCAGGGGCAAAAGCGCGCAGGTCGCAACTGGAATACTTGAACAATAGTTCTTGGGGAAATGGAAAAGTGGATGACTTTAGAATTCCTTTTGACAGAAAATTAAATGGATAAATAACAATTCATTACGGTCAATACTTTAACATTACATATCTGAAATTAAAAGTTAAGTCTCAAAAATCCTTTTGTTTTTTCCGCTGTCAGCGATGTGGAATTTTCAAAACGGTTACTTTATTTCAACCTGAGCACCGGCTTCTTCAAGCTGGCTCTTGATTTTTTCAGCATCCTCCTTAGAAATGCCTTCCTTAACAGGCTTTGGAACCTCATCGACCAGGGTCTTGGCATCCTTCAACCCCAGACCTGTAATCGCCCTGACTTCCTTGATCACCTGAATCTTCTTATCGCCGAACGTTGTGAGAATAACGTCGAATTCGGTCTTTTCTTCCACCGGCTCACCACCGGCTTCCCCGGGGACAGCAGCCGCTACCGCAACCGGTGCGGCCGCAGAAACACCGAATTTTTCTTCCATCTCCTTAATTAGTTCAGACAGCTCGAGCACCGTCATATTTGCTATAAACTCAATCACATTCTCTTTGGTAATATCCGCCATTTTATTTTTCCTCCAAATTTAACTTTCAATTAATTAATGTTTTTATAGTTCTGTCGAATATCAGGCCGCTTCTTTCTGTTCTTTGAGGGCCTGCAATAGGTATAAAAACTTTACCGGTATAGCGTTAAGAATCCTGACAAAACCTGTCGGAACAGCATTGGCAACAGACAGGAACTGTCCTAAAAGAACTTCCCGGGGAGGAAGAGCTGATACCGCCTTGATGGCGTTTAAATCAATTATCTTGCCGTTCATAACGCCGGTCTTAATTCCAAGCTTTTTATTCTCGTTAGAAAATTTTATCAAAATCTTTGCAGGTGCAATGGGGTCGTCATAGCTCAGCGCAACGGCACTCGGACCTTTAAAACACTCTTTAATCAATTCCACATGCGTCTCCTGGCAAGCTCTGATAAGAAGAGAATTCTTTGCCACCTTGTATTCAATGTCGAACTCTCTGAGCTTCCTTCGCAAATCATTCATTGCTGCAACATCAAGTCCTTTACAATCCGTAACGATGACAACTTTGGACTTTGCAAATTTTTCATTCAGATTTTTGACAATCTCTTTCTTTTTTTCCAGCTTCACAACTTACAACACCTCCTCCCTTAAATCCGCAAAAACCAGAGGTAACAATTTATCAGTAGTGAATGTCTCGGTAGGTCGGCAATGCCGATTAAACACAAAATAAGTGCACCTACGGTCTTTGACAGAAATTTTTTAATTCGGAAACAATATACAAAATGGAAGCAAACTTATTTAATTAAATCCTTGACACTGGCCGCATCTATCTTAATGCCAGGGCCCATGGTCGTTGAAATGGCAATGCCTTTCAGATAAGTCCCCTTACTCGAAGCCGGTTTGAGACGAAGAATAGTTTCTAAAAAGGCGGATGCATTCTCCACAATCTTCTCTACCCCGAAAGAAACTTTACCCATTGGAACATGGACAATTCCGGCTTTTTCAACCTTGAAATCAATTTTCCCTGCTTTTAGTTCTCGGACCGCTGTCGCCACATCGAAAGTTACGGTTCCGGTTTTTGCATTGGGCATAAGCCCTCTGGGACCGAGCAGCCTTCCTATCTTTCCAACAGAACCCATCATGTCGGGAGTTGCAACAGCTTTGTCAAAGCCGAGCCACCCATTTTTAATTTTTTCTATTAATTCATCATTCCCGGAAAAATCCGCGCCCGCATCCAATGCCTCTTTTTCCTTTTCCCCTTTAGCAAATACCAGGACTTTTACTTCTTTGCCAAGACCATTCGGCAGAACCACAGTCCCCCGAACCATCTGATCGGCATGTCTTGGATCCACACTCAGACGAACAGCAACATCAACGGTCTCATCAAAGTTAGCATAAGATGAATCGATTGCTAATTTGACGGCATCACTAAAAATATGCTTTGTTCCAGCATCTACATCTTTAATCGATTTTAAATATTTTTTACCCCGCTTCGGCATGTTTTTTGTTCACTCCTTGTTTACATGTTTCGCACTTAGGGTTAAGGTCATTTACAGCCCGTAACATCTTACTTCAAACAATATCAATTCCCATACTTCTGGCGGTTCCGGCGATAATACTGGTTGCGGCACTCAAATCATTTGCATTTAAGTCAACCATTTTCTGATTTGCGATCTCTTCAACCTGCTTTTGAGTCACACTACCGACTCTCTCGCGCTTGGGATCGCCGGCGCCTTTTGCTATTTTTGCCGCTTTCTTCAACAGCACGGATGCAGGAGGTGTTTTGGTTATAAAAGTAAATGATCTGTCCTGATAGACAGTAATAACCACGGGGGTGATCATACCCTCATCATTTGCAGTCCTGGCATTAAAAGCCTTACAAAAATCCATTATATTGACGCCATGCTGCCCTAGTGCAGGACCAATCGGAGGAGATGGATTGGCTTGACCGGCGGTTACCTGTAATTTTATTTGTGCCATAATCTTTTTTGCCATTTTTTAACATCACTCCTGTAATTTTGCTTGATGAATTCGATTTTTCACGAATTTATCACAACTTTGTAACCTGTACGAATTCCAGTTCCACCGGTGTTGAGCGGCCAAAAATGCTCACCAGAACCCTTATTTTACCCTTTTCCGGATTGACTTCGTCCACGGTGCCGTTAAAATTTTTAAAGGGACCGTCTATTACACGGATCTCATCTCCGATCTCAAAAAAATATTTGGGTTGTGGTTTGAGTTTCCCGGCCTCCATTCGATTCAAAATCTCTTCGGCCTCTTCATCCGAAATCGGTGTCGGCTTCTCCCGACCCCCCAAGAATCCGGTCACCTTGGCGGTATTATTCACAATATGCCAGGTTTCATCATCAAGTTCCATCCTAACCAATATATATCCCGGATAGAACTTTCTGGATGATGTTTTTCTTTTACCTTTTACAAGCTCAACAATCTCTTCTGTGGGTACCAGCACCTCACCAAATTTTTCGGATAGAGAAAAAGATGCAATTCGCTCTTCAAGTGCAGTTTTGACCTTGCTTTCAAATCCCGAATAAACATGAACGATATACCATCTAAGAGCCAATTTTACCTTCTCCTCAAATTAATGAAGCACCACACGAATCAGGCTTGACAACCCGATATCAACCACTCCAAGAAAGGATGCTATTATCATAGTTAAGATAATAACAACAACGGTAGAGCCCAACGTCTGTTTTCGTGTGGGCCACACAACCTTCTTTAGCTCCACCTTTACTTCTCTTAAGAATTGGACCCCCTTGTTTACATAATTTTTAATCTTCCCTGGTTCGGTCTTTTTTCTGGTTAACGCTTTGGTCTGTGGTAGAGAAGACCTTTTTCTAATTTCCCCAGCAGAACCTGTAAACAATGTGGTCTTTTTAGCGGAGACATCATTTTCTAACCCGGGTGATGTCGCTCCGGAGTCACTTTGTTTTTTTTTCTTCCTGGCGTTTGAAGTTTTTTTCCTCTGTAACCGTGCCATGATGCTCCTAACATCACAAAATTCAAAGCGCATGATGTCCAAAGTCTTATAGGGTTCCATGCGATTCAAGCTTCGATTTTTTATTGAAAATGATTTGGCAGGCCAGGAGGGATTCGAACCCCCAACACCCGGATTTGGAGTCCGACGCTCTACCGTTAGAGCTACTGGCCTGCAAAATGCCTTTATAATAAAAATGGTTACTTGGTCTCTTTATGTAGAGTGTGTCTCCTGCAAAATCGACAATATTTACTGAATTCCAGCTTATTCGGTGTTGTCCGTTTATTTTTCGTGGTCGTGTAATTTCTTCTTTTGCATTCACTACAGGAAAGGGTAACAATTATTCTCACCAGAAGACTCCTTCAGCTTTTACTCTATAATTTCGCTCACGACACCTGCGCCGACCGTCCGTCCGCCTTCCCTGATGGCAAACCTCAATTCTTTTTCCATGGCTATCGGCGTTATCAGCTCTGCCGTAATCGTTATATTGTCACCGGGCATTACCATCTCTACACCTTCCGGCAATATCAAATTACCCGTAACATCCGTGGTCCGAAAATAAAACTGCGGCCGGTATCCACTGAAAAACGGGGTGTGACGACCCCCTTCCTCTTTGCTCAAAATGTATACCTCGGCCCTGAACTTCGTGTGAGGCTCTATCGAACCGGGTATCGCTACCACCTGACCGCGCTCAACCTCATCACGCTTGGTACCCCGCATTAATACCCCGATGTTGTCTCCGGCCCGTCCCTCATCCAAAAGCTTCCGGAACATCTCTACTCCCGTACACACCGTCTTTATGGTCGGACGAATCCCCACAACTTCAATATTATCCCCCACGTGAATGACGCCTCGCTCAACACGACCCGTCACAACCGTCCCCCGACCCGATATGCTGAAAACATCCTCTATGGGCATCAAAAACGGCTTGTCTATATCACGCTTGGGCTCAGGAATAAACGTGTCTACCGCTTCCAGTAACTCAAATATGCACTTGGCTTCCTCACTGTCAGGATCATCACTCTCCAACGCCTTCAATGCACTCCCGCGGATGATCGGAATGTCATCCCCGGAAAACTCATACTTGTCCAGCAACTCCCGAAGCTCCAACTCAACAAGCTCTATAAGCTCATCATCATCCACCATGTCACATTTGTTTAAAAATACCACAATCTGAGGAACCCCTACCTGACGCGCCAGTAATATGTGCTCTCGTGTCTGGGGCATGGGACCGTCATCCGCACCCACTACCAAAATGGCCCCGTCCATCTGTGCCGCTCCCGTAATCATGTTCTTGATGTAATCCGCATGACCCGGACAATCAACATGAGCATAATGACGATTCTGCGTCTCATACTCAACGTGCGCCGTCGCTATGGTGATACCACGCTCCTTCTCTTCCGGGGCTTTGTCTATCTGGTCAAAAGGAACAAACTGAGCCATGCCCTTCATCCCCATGTGCTTTGTTATCGCTGCCGTCAAGGTCGTCTTGCCATGGTCGATATGGCCTATCGTACCTACATTTACATGCGGCTTGGTCCTCTCAAACTTTTCCTTCCCCATCTTTTTGTCCTCCC
>CAYPIW010000191.1:0-11194 GCA_964410925.1 uncultured Desulfobacteraceae bacterium | reverse complement strand
TCACCAATACGCTATACTCAAAAAGGCATGTTTGCAATGATCTATAGCCGATATCAATATACATGTACGAGTCGCACCAGGGCGGGCTTTAGGCACTTTCAACTTTAGTCCCTTGTATTTTGCCTTAACTTTAGTTCACTTCAAACTCTTGCTGCGATTCTTCAAAAAGAACCGGATAACTCTGACCTGGCTCTCCGAGGCGCAGGCTCTACGAACCGGAGGCCCACAGGACCGGGTTTTCAAGATCAAAGGAAAGGTTGGTTAAGGCTATGATGATATCAAACGAGCGTCCGATTGTTGGGATTACCATGGGAGACCCTGTGGGAATCGGCCCGGAAATTATCCTTTTATCCCTTATAACCCCTTGGATTTACCAACTCTGCCGGCCTCTTGTGATTGGAGATTCCCGAATACTGGGCGCTGCAAAAAAAATTATCCGGAGCCGCCTTGAAATCGAATCTATCGGAACCTCTGATGCCGGAACCTATAAACTCGGTAGGGTTGATGTGTTGAACATTTCCGAACTTGATCCGGAAAAAACAACATGGGGCAAACCCACGGTTCAAACCGGCGCGGCAATGGTACGCTACATAACAGCTGCAGCAGATTTGGCAATCAATAAACATATTGAAGCAATGGTGACCTGCCCCATAAATAAAATGGCCATGCAGCTATCCGGATATCATTATAACGGCCATACCGAACTGCTGGCTGAACGTACCCAATCGAATGAATTCGCCATGATGCTTGCCGGAGACAGGCTCCGCGTGGTTCTTGTAACCATCCATGTTCCTTTAAGGGATGTCCCTGCCATCCTCTCACGGCCAAAAATAGTAAAAACCATTAAACTTGCCTGGCAGGCTCTGAATAAACGGTTCGGAATTAAAGCCCCCCGTATTGCCGTCTCCGGACTTAACCCCCATGCCGGCGAAGGAGGCATGTTCGGGGATGAGGAAAAAAACATTATTGTACCCGCAATCCGTGATGCCGGAGACCAGGGGTTTCACGCTTCCGGACCGTTTCCTCCGGACACTGTTTTTTATCACGCGGCAAATAAACGGTATGACGCAGTTGTGTGCATGTATCATGACCAGGGACTTATTCCGTTTAAGCTGATTCATTTTAACAATGGTGTAAATACCACGCTGGGGCTTCCGATTATAAGAACCTCTGTTGACCACGGTACGGCTTATGATATTGCAGGAACCGGTATTGCAGACCCGGG
Source organism: uncultured Desulfobacteraceae bacterium (assembly GCA_964410925.1). Lineage (GTDB taxonomy): Bacteria > Desulfobacterota > Desulfobacteria > Desulfobacterales > UBA11574 > S5133MH16. Next base: position 9,969 of record CAYPIW010000191.1, on the reverse strand, counting down.
GAGCCTGATTGCAGCGATTCATATGGCGGCCCAACAGGCGATATGCGTTGGAAAAGAATAAAGAATCATGGAGCCCAAAGAACCCGGCTTTAGTTTGCCCCTGAAAGGGACTGTTTTAGCTAAATCCGTAAAATTTAAAAGTGTCTAAAGTGATCTAAAGTGCCTAAAGTTATGGTGTCGCTTCGCTCCGTCGATTTTATATAATTGACAAAATTCCTTAACTTTAGCTCACTTCAAACTTTAGTTCACTTCAAACTCTTGCAGCGATTTTTCAGGCAGAGCCGGAGAACTCTGACCTATCCCAAAGAACCAGATTTTAACCTATGAACACTGAAAAAATATGTATCCGCGGTGCAAGACAACATAATCTGAAAAACATTGATGTGGAATTGCCTCGAAACAAGCTGATCGTGGTTACCGGCATCTCCGGGTCCGGCAAATCCACCCTTGCCTTTGACACCCTTTATGCCGAAGGACAGCGCCGGTACGTGGAATCACTTTCCACATACGCACGCCAGTTTTTAGAGCGCATGGAAAAGCCGGACGTAGACATGATCGAAGGACTGTCACCCGCAATTGCAATCGAACAGAAAACAGCCAGTCACAACCCCCGGTCGACAGTGGGGACGGTTACGGAAATTTATGACTATCTCCGCCTGCTTTTTGCCAGAATCGGTACCCCCCACTGTTACAAATGCGGGCAACCCATTACTTCTCAAACACTGGATCAGATTCTAGACAAGGTTATGTCCCTGGAACAAGGGACCCGGATTGTTATTTTATCTCCCCTTGTTTCAGGCCAGAAAGGCACACACGAAAAGCTTTTTAAGCAACTGAAAAAAGAAGGATTCGCCCGGGTCCGTGTTGATGGGAAAACTCTGGAAATTGAAGAGGTGGGCGAGCTTGACAAATACAAGACGCATACCATCGATGTGGTCGTGGACCGACTGGTTGTAAAAGAAACGGTTAGAAACCGGCTGGCAGATTCTCTGGAACTGGCCATGTCTCAGTCAGACGGGCTTGTCACCGTAGACGTTATCGACATGGAGCCTGTTCTGTTTAGTGAAACCTCGGCATGTATCAACTGTGGAATAAGCTATCCTGAATTCACACCGGCAAGCTTTTCTTTCAATTCTCCCCAGGGCGCCTGCCCAAAATGCGACGGCCTGGGGTCTACGACCGAATTTGATCCGGAGCTTATCATTCCGAACCCCGAGCTCTCGTTAAGGGAAGGAGCGGTTGACCTGTGGGCCAGCAGAAATACCGTTCATTTCATGGAATTCCTGGATGCTCTGACCTCTCACTACGGCGTTGACATCTATACGCCTTACAAGGATCTTCCCGACCATTTTAAAAATGTCCTTTTATACGGATCAGGAAATGAACGGATCAAATTCTATTTTGAACGAAATCATCGTCGTTTTACTTATGAAAAAATTTTTGAAGGTATTATTCCTAAATTAAAACGGCGATATCTGGAAACAGAATCATACCAGTCCAGAGAAGAAATTAAGCGGTATATGAATTTCCGCCCCTGCCCCGAATGTCATGGAACCAAATTAAACAGGGCAAGCAGATCCGTGAAGGTGGGCGGCCTTACCATATTTGAAATCACACAACTTTCAGTGGAAAGCGCCCATATTTTTTTTAGAAAATTAACCCTGACGGGCAAACAAGAAATCATTGCAAAAAGAATCCTGAAAGAAATCAACGAACGGCTCGGCTTTCTTAAAAACGTGGGTCTAAGTTATCTAACCCTTGACAGAACCGCATCAACTCTTTCCGGCGGAGAAGGCCAGCGGATCCGTCTGGCCACACAGATCGGATCAAAATTGACCGGTGTTCTCTATGTTCTGGATGAACCGAGCATTGGGCTGCACCAGAGAGACAATCAGCGCCTGCTGGCAACACTTCTGCAGATGCGTGATCTTGGCAATACGGTTCTTGTGGTAGAGCATGATGAGGAGACCATACATGCATCAGATCATGTCGTTGATATGGGCCCCGGTGCCGGAGTCAGAGGGGGGGAAGTGGTGTTTTCCGGAACCCCGAAAGCACTTTTAAATGAAAAAAAATCGTTAACCGGTCAGTACCTTTCAGGCCGGAAATATATTGAAGTCCCGTCCAGGCGCCGTCTCGGGTACAAAAAAAAACTGATCATCAAAGGCGCTTCTCAAAACAATTTAAAAAATATCGATGTGGAATTCCCCCTGAGCTGCTTTATATGCATCACCGGTGTATCCGGGTCCGGGAAATCGTCCCTCGTTCTGGAAACCCTCTACCATGTTCTTGCCCAAAAACTCTATCATGCGAGGATGCCTGCAGGCACCTACTCCGGAGTCCTTGGGATTGAACATATCGACAAGGTCATAAACATTGATCAGTCCCCCATAGGAAGAACCCCCCGTTCCAATCCCGCAACCTATACCGGTGTTTTTACGTATATCAGAGAACTCTTTTCAAGAACACCCGAATCCCGTATGCGGGGATACAAGCCCGGTCGTTTCAGTTTCAATGTCAAAGGAGGAAGATGTGAAGCCTGCCGGGGTGACGGCATCATAAAAATAGAAATGCATTTTTTGCCGGATGTTTATGTTGCCTGTGATGTTTGTCGCGGGAAACGATACAACCGCGAAACCCTGGAAATTAAATACAAAGGAAAAAATATCGCGGAAGTCCTTGACATGACCGCAAATCAGTCATTTGCCTTTTTTGAAAAGATAAAAAATATCAGATCCAAGTTGCAAACACTGATTGATGTGGGACTCGGATATATCCATATCGGTCAGCCGGCCACAACACTATCCGGCGGCGAAGCTCAGCGGGTAAAACTGTCGCGGGAACTCAGCAAAAAAGGTACGGGTAAAACCATCTATATCCTTGATGAACCGACCACGGGTCTTCACATGGATGACATCAACAAACTTTTAAATGTGCTGTCGCGACTTGTAGAGGCAGGTAATACGGTTATTGTGATCGAACATAACCTGGATGTCATCAAAACTGCCGATCATATTATCGATCTGGGCCCCGAAGGAGGGGATCAAGGGGGAAATATTATCGGGTGCGGCACACCTGAAGAAATCGCTAATATCAGCGGGTCTTATACCGGGCAGTTTTTGAGAAAGGTTTTAGCAGCTAAGTTATAAATTTTGTGCTTTTTATGGCAAAAAATGCTTAACCAATTAAGTGTGAAATGCCTAAAGTGATCTAAAGTGCCTAAAGTTATGGTGTCGCTTTGCTCTCTCCGAGCTGTAGGCTCTACGAGCCGGAAGCCGATGCTTTTATATAATTGCCAGAATTCCTTAACCCTGGCCCAGACCGATCACTAATAGTCTATATTCAAAGAAAACATTTGCAATGATTTATAGCCAATATCAATATACGTGGACGAGTCGCACCAGGGCGGGCTTTAGCTCACTTTCAACTTTAGCTCACTTCAAACTTTTTCAGCGATTTTTCAGGCAGAGCCAAAGAACTCTGACCACGCTCAGAGGACTTGGTTTTCTAAGCCGAAATAAAACAGGGCCGTGCCCTTAAAGGCACAGCCCTGCTTTATTTGCATATAGATCTTTTTTAGTGACCGGCGCCAAACAACCCGGCAATAGCAGCTGCCTGAGGATGCGCATAGATAAGAATCAGTGCGACAACCAGGGCATAAATACAAAGCGATTCCACCATGGCGAGACCGATCAGCATGGTAACCGTAACTTTACCGGATGACTCGGGGTTTCTGGCAATACCTTCAACAGCACCCTTTATGCCCAAACCCTGTCCGATACCGCAACCAAAGGCGGCAATCCCGACTCCAAAACCAGCTGCAGTCACACATGCGATAAAAAATTGTAATGCCTGTCCTTCCATAATCTACTCTACCTCCTTTTAGTAAGTTTTATTTGCTTCTTCCATTTTCCCATTAAAAAAACAAAAAGCAAAATATTAAGCCTTTTTTAAAATAACAAAATTATCATTAACTCAAACCTAAGCCGGATATACCTGAAAAGTTAAAAGTGAACTAAAGTTACAAGTGAGCTAAAGTTAGAAAGTCGCTACGCTCCGGCCTTTATATAAATTAGTAGTATTCATTAACTTTAGGCACTTTAGGTCACTTTAGACACTTCACACTCAATAATCGAACATTAATGCGCATGTTCTATGGCACCGGTAAAATACATGACGGAAAGCAAATAAAACACAAAAGCCTGTACCAGTGCAACAAAAATACCGAGAACCATTATGGGAAGCGGTGCAAAAAACAGACCGGCCAGAGCAAAAAGAATCCCCGCAACAAGTTCATGACCCATCATATTTCCCATAAGACGGAAAGAAAGTGACAGTATGCGCGCTAAATGGCCAATGAGCTCAATGGGAAATATAAGGGGTACCATCCACCATACAGGCCCAAGGAAGTGTTTTATATATTTGACTCCGTGATATTTAATACCGATAACATGGGTAAAAATAACGACAACAAGTGCACATGAAAGGGTTGTATTCAAACTGGCGGTGGGCGGATAGAATCCGGGAATAAGCCCTATTATGTTGCAGGTAAAAATATAAAGAAAAACCGTGCCCAGAAGCGGAAAAAGCCAGCGCCCCTCCTCCCCCGTAATATCGATCGTAAATTCTTCAAGTGCCGAAACAATGATCTCCATAACATTTTGTACTTTTGTGGGAACAAGGGTTACGCTTTTAGAAGCGAGGACCCCGAGCACGATAAGGATGATCATGACAACCCACGAGTAAACAATGTAAGGATACGAATGGGCGAAATGCCCAAGACCGATCAGCTCAAACAATTTTACAAAAAACAGATACGGATGTTCCACCTTAAGTTGCCTCCTTGAAAATATATTTTGTTAGTTCGCACAGGGTTGCAATCATTATACTTGCAACCACAACCGAAAGACCGATAAAAAGACCCAGAGGGTCAACATAATGACCTGATATGAGAACAAATATAATAAGTCCGCTGATTAAAAAGCGGATATAATATTTGGCCAAAACAACTCTGTGGGAAGACAGACAGGACGGTCTGAACGCTTTTTTAAGTGTCCGGTACAACAAATGAAAATTGACGGTAACAATAAGCCCGCCAAAAATAATTCCCCTGGAAAAATCAGGGGGTAAAAGAATAAGTCCGATAATGCTTGCAACAGAAAACAGAATCCAGTTCGAGTGAGTAACAAATTTTAAGAGACGCTGCTGAATTTCCACGCTAAAAATATCCTCTTAGAGTTTTCTGCTCTTTTTTATTGCAAGGCCAATATTTCTATATCCCGCTGCGATCCCGAGCCCAAGGCAAATAAGCGTAAACCATGGAGTTGTGTTAAACACCCTTCTGTCAAGGTAAACTCCCAGCGCAAGCCCGATAAAAATGGAAAGCGCTACGGACAAACCGATGCTGCTATAATATGCCAGTTCCTTTATGGCACGTATAGTTTCCCTTTTCATGGGAAAAAATACCTTGAACAAGAAAAAACTCTTGAAATCAAGAGCCGATAAAACCGCATTGCATTTACCATATGAATTCCCTCAAGTCAATGCAAAAAATAATTAAATTTGATTCATCCCGGATTTTTATGATAACCGGATGTAATCTTACTAACTGCTCTAATTCAACGTCTCGGAAATTCTACAACTTATTGAGAATAATGGAGTTTTGTGAGGCCTTAATTTCTGCCTCACCCCTCAATTTCTGCCTCATCCATGGAATGATGGAATGATGGAATATTGGAATGTTGATTTCAAATAAGGAATTTTTCAGCCAAATATATTTTAATGCCAGCGCGTTAGCGCTACCTCAACTTTAGGCATTTTAGGTCACTTCAAACTTTAGGCACTTGCGAAAAGGCTTCGGTAATATTTCCATTGATAGGAGTAAAAATTATAACCTAAGGTATCGTATATCAAAAACAGGACCGTCAGAGCAAACATGCATGTAATTTCCTGATGCATCTTTTCTTTCAATCGCACACCCAAGGCACGCCCCCATACCGCAAGCCATAACTGTTTCAATGGAAACCTGGCAAGGGACAGAATGTTTTTCTGCGATACCCGCCACACATTTTAGCATCCCCAAAGGGCCGCAGGCGTAAATAATATCCGGCCGATCCATTTTTAAAGCCGTTTCAACGGGATGGGTTACGAAACACTGGTCACCGGCACTCCCATCGTCCGTTGTTATATGAATTTTCATGCCCATACGCAGAAAATCATCCCTGCACAGCAGATCCTCCTTTGATCTTCCGCCAAGAAACACCATACATTCAGAGGGATCTGTTCCTTTTGTTTTCAGATATGAGGCCAAAAAAAGCATCGGCGCAATCCCGATCCCTCCAGCAACAATAAAAATTCGTTTATAATGGTTTGAAAATATAAACCCGTTGCCCAGGGGACCGAGGATATTTACAACATCACCTTTACCGTATCCGGAAAGCAGTTTTGTGCCTGCTCCCACTACCTTGTAAAGGAGTTCAATCCCTGATGTCCGATTTCCGGTTTCAATAACGTTGTGAATTGAAAACGGTCGAGGCAGAAAAGGCGCCATCCGGCCGGGAAAATTCAGCATGATGAACTGGCCGGGTGTTGCACCTGAATATCCCTCGTTACAGGTTAAACCGATTTTATAATATTCGTTTCCTGCGCGATTATTCCACAGAACTGTTGCTTTTTCGTAATACATATTTATTTTAAACCGATTACAGATGCAAACCTTCCGGTAGTCCCCTCTCCGCGGAATGAAAAAAACCGGTCCGAATCACATTTTGTGCACAACCGGCTCAAATTCACGTTATCCATTAAAACCCCCGCCTGGCAAAGCTGGTCACAGCTTAATGACCAGAAATCAAAATGGTCGTTATCATCCTTGTACTTCCAGTATTTCTTGGGAATCTCTTTTTTGTAGTTCACAAACTCGGCACAGCATGGACCCAGAGACGCACCGATCCCTGCAACAATATCACGGGAAACACAACCAAAGCTTTTTTTCATTACCTTTATTGTGAGGCCGATGATATCATTTATACTTCCCCGCCATCCCGAATGAACATTTGCCACAACTTGCTGAACAGGATCATATATAATTACCGATTGACAGTCGGCCACCTGTATCACAAGAATCTTTTTTCGTATATTCGTAACCAGAGCATCCCCCACATATTTGTGTTCGGAATCCGGATGAGACACGCCAATCTGTCCGCTTAAAATTTCCAACGGTTCAACATCCTCACAACCATCAGAATCAAATATGACGACGTTATTATTGTCTTTCGGAAATACCATGATTCTGCTTCCGTGAACCTGGTCCGCAAAAACAAGGTCCTCTTCGTTGAGGCATTTTGATATTATTTTCCTGTTCCGCCTGACATTCCCATCATCATCCCCAACACCCAAACTGACATTTAAACTTCGAAAAGGATCGGAGCTTACGCCGGTGTTTCTCGTAAAAATTCCGTGCCGGATACCGGGAAACTTTGCAAGTTTTTCGAATTCGAAAAATGAAACACCGTTTTTATGGGTCATTAGCATGCCGTGAATTCTCTCACCCTCCAGGGTGTAAATCAAGACTGTTGTTTGCTAAGATTGCCATGGCTATTTGGTTTGAGGTTTCAGGTGTCAAGTGTCAGCATAAAGGTTTCAGGTGTCAGGTGTCAGGTGTCAGGAGAAATCCAGCCTAAGGGAACGATTCATCATTTGCGCTATACGCTGCCGTTTCCTCAGCTAACTGCCAGCGGCGTTCTCGCTCCGGGACTTTCCTCTCCAATGTTTTCTCCAATCCATTCAACATACGTCCATATAATTGCTTTGGGTCACCTCGTTTCTCCCTTAACCCTGACACCTGACACCTAAAAAAGAGCTTCAGATCAGAGCCACGGTTTGTCAATAAACAAGGATCGGCGTTTACCAGCGGCCTTAATTCACACGTCACCCTCCAGGCTCGTGTTGATAACGCTTTAGGATTCTTTGGATGATTCGCGAAGTCGAAACTTCAGGGACTACCGAAACCCTGACCACTTTACCACCCGTTGCTTTTACAATATCAGCTCCTATGATCTCTTCTTCACTCCAGTCGGCCCCCTTTACAAGCACATCGGGTTTTAATTCTTCTATAATTCTTAACGGGTCCGGTTCATTAAAAATCGTAATATAATCCACACACTCCAAACCGGCCAGAACTTCAGCCCTCTGATCCTGGTTCACTATCGGCCTGTTTTCGGGTTTTATGGATCTTACCGACACATCGGAATTTAATCCCACCACCAGAATATCCCCCTGGGATCTGGCGGCGGCAAGATAACGCACATGACCGATATGTAGAATATCAAAACATCCGTTCGTAAAAACGATCCTTTTCCCCGACTTGCGCAGGTCATGTACAATTTTTATCAAGTCTTGTAATTTTAATGTCTTAGATAACATATTTGTAAGATATCAATACAGAGTCCTGGCTCAAAGGACCAGACTTTGTTTTATCCCAAGATGGGATTTATTTTGTTTGAAGTTCAAAAAATATAAATATCAAATCACAAATATTTTACCCTGTTAAATAATGCTTCGCATTAAATCTTCGATTTATTTAACTGGGCAGGCAATTCCCAATGACCAAAATTCGAAATTCCAAAGAACACCTCGTCCTGAAAGGTTTAGGTCATTGAATATTAGAATTTGAGATTTATTTGTAATTTGGTGCTTGGAATTTGTGGTTTTAGACACAAAACTTCGAAAGCATAGCCATATATCTCTGGCCTGATCCAAAGGTTTAAGTTTCTCAGGGCAAAATAACTTGTGGAACCAACTGCTGATAAAATGTGACCGAAAAGCTTAAATTATATAGCCCGTGCCAGTGTTAGCACATCCACGTGCCCTGCCCCGCCCTTCAATAAAACCTTTGCACATTCATTTACAGTAGCTCCGGTGGTATACACATCATCCACAAGCAGTATTCTTTTCCCCGTAATTTTCGAACCATTTCTTATACGGAATGCATTCTTAATGTTTGTCAAACGTTCCTTGCGCCCTAAACCGGTTTGGGGTTCCGTCCATCTTCTTCTTTCAAGAACATTTATGTCAATCGGTATATCCGGCAATCGTACATGGAAAAATTCTGCAATGCGCACCCAGTCCTTTACCAAAAGAAATGACGGGTTAAACCCCCGCATTCTCAACTTTTTTACATGTAGCGGAACCGGCACGATCAAATCCATACTCATTTTATCCCAAAAATTGTTAAAAGCAGTAAAAAGAAGGGCCCCTAGAGGTCGTGCCAATCGGGTTTTTCCTTTGTACTTAAAACAATGTATCACTTCCATAAGTGTGTATTTATAAATCCCTGCGGATCGTGCGATTCGAAATCTTTTTGGTGAATCCAGGCACTCTCCGCAAACGTGATCTTTCCCTTGCCTGCTTTTAAACACCATGCCGCATCTGGAACATTGGGGAGATTCAACGGGCAAAAATCCTGAAGTGCAGGCCGGACACAAAAACGGGGCCATCCATTTCTCAAAGACGTTAGGGAGATTGTCCGAACAATAATTACCGATGGCGGAAGGTATCACCGGGTTTTCAATTAATTCCTGCGCAATGTTCGAATAGTCCGCATCCATACCCCCTGGTTCGAGATCGCATATTTTATGTTGTGCGGAATGAAAAAAAGATCCGCACACCAGACATCGAGTCGGAAAAAGGGCTTTTTTAAAGGTGTTGGCGATACGAATGAACATATACGATTTTATTACCATCAAGTTAAATAGGACACAGATTTTCGCAGATATACACAGATAATATTTTTATTTATAAATTTGAGAATCTTGATAATCTGTGTCCAAAAAAAAATTCATATACTATCAAACCTAATATGACATGACAATCTCGTAAAAAGTCCGATTTAGACGGTTTCGTAAAAAGTTCAAATTCAAGGCGTGCAAATTTTGTAATCATGAGGCGTACTTTTCGTACGTTGAATGATTA
>CAYPIW010000190.1:0-2734 GCA_964410925.1 uncultured Desulfobacteraceae bacterium | reverse complement strand
CCTGACACCTGAAACCTGACACCAGGTATACGGGAAGGAATAAATATGGGATATTTTTTAAAGCCATACTATGGGCAATTTTAATTACCCCAGGTTACACCCCATAAGGAAACTATTAAATGCTCGACATGTTGAAACGGTTTTTCAGCAAAACCAAAGTCAATAATTCCGGCACCGAAAAACGAAACAGAGAACACGACCTGTGCGTTGCCACCTGCGCTCTTTTTGTGGAGATGGCGCGAATAGACGGAACCTTTACCCAGGCGGAACTGGAAACTGTTCTATGGATTCTAAAAGAGAAATACGGCTTATCCGGAGAACATGCCGATGCGCTGATTGAAGCTGCCGATAAAGAACGGGACCAAAGCGTGGACCTCTGGCAATTTGCCAGGCTCATCAATGAGAATTATTCAACAGATGAAAAAATTGAGGTCGTTGAAACCCTCTGGCAGATTGTTTATGTTGACGGAAAGATGGACCAGTACGAACACTACCTGATGAACAAGCTCAAGAACTTACTCCGTCTTTCTCACAATCAGTTAATCGATGCGAAATTAAAAGTAAAATATTCTTCCCGTTAAACAACACAGGGTCTCTGGTTTCTCCGGAATCTCCACAGTTGAAGAGTTCAAAGGGCATCTGATCAGAGTTGCTGATGAGTACAAAATTATTTATACCCCGATGTTACAAACTCAACGGACTGAATTTGATATAAAAGTATGTGTGTCAATAAGTTGCACAATAATTGTATTCGATCGTGGAATTCACTTCTGGTGAATTCCTGAAATCGTACCCATTATGAGGGATATATCTTGTATGACAGTATATTCCATGTGTTTTGTTGAATTTCAATGCAACATCGGGGTATACATAAAGCCAAAATGTTTTCTTTATCCTTAATCCTGTCTAAAAATTAATTTTCTTATCAGTAACCCCAAGTTGAGTCATGTCCGTACTTTTTAAAAATATCTCAGAAGATGATGCCGGCACATACCAACTGGTCCTATCCTCAACCGGCATCTCTCACCACGTGAGAAAAAGGGGATACGGATGGGAGATACGGGTTAAGGATACGGATTATGAAAAAGCTGTAATTGCAGTCGAACAATATCTTAAAGAGAACCCGGAGATACAAAAAACTGAAGACCCTCTATATTACAAATACCAAAGCACATACACGGGGATATGGGTATCTATTCTGTTGATCGCATTCCATGTCGCGATGACCATCAGTGACAACAGTGACGTGTTTATCAAGACATACGGCTCATCGGCTTTTCATATTCTGCACGGAGAATTGTATAGAAGTGTAACATCCCTGATGCTTCATGCCGATCCAGTGCACCTGATGGGAAACATTGCCGGAATTGCTATTTTTGGGACCGCTGTTTGCACGATCATGGGATGGGGCATGGGCTGGTTTATGGTTCTTGTCACCGGGATGGTCGGCAATTTAATGAATGCCCTGTTATATGAGTCGGGTCATATTTCGGTGGGCGCTTCCACGTCGATATTCGGAGCCATCGGTATCCTGAGTGCCCATCAGTTTTTCAAAAAGTTTAACCGGTCCGGGCAAAATATGAAAGCGTTTCTCCCTCTGGCTTGTGGTTTAGCGCTTTTAGGGATTCTCGGCTCCGGAGCGAACTCTGATGTAATGGCTCATCTGTTTGGTTTTTCAGCAGGAATTGTGTTGGGGACCCTGTATAGTCTGTTTGTAAAGCATCAGATAATAAAGGAATTTCAGGCAGGCTTTCTTTTGCTGACGGTGTGCTTGCTTGCCCTGGCCTGGATCAAGGCTTTTTGACGAATAATACAATACCAAAGGAATTTGGAGTATAAAAATGGATAATGATATTGAAGAGTTGTTCGACCAGGGCATTAACAGGTTTAATATTGATGCGTACGATGAGGCCATCAAGATTTTTAAAAAAGTTCTGCAAATGAATCCCGATCATCCGGATGCGTTATATTACAGAGCGCTTGCCTGGGCGAACAAAGGCGATTATATCCAGGCCATTTCTGATTTCACAAAAGCAGTTGAAAAAAATCCGTTCGATACGGAAAGTTTGATCGGACGCGGAGAGGTCTGGCAGAGCAAGGGTAACGTCAAGCGGGCGCTGGCCGATTTTAAGAAGGCGCTGGACTTAGATCCGTATAATCCTGATTATCAAAAGCTTGTAGATGATCTGGAAGAAAAATAACAAATGTTTACATCATTTCTCTTGAAATCATTTCTGATTTAGTTTATTTGATTTCGGATGATATGCAGTGTTTGAATTCGAAGGTGCTAATATTTTACTTTAATAAAGCAATATAATGACCTGATTTAATAAAAGATAAATGCCTGGGTGGCGGAACTGGTAGACGCAAGGGACTTAAAATCCCTCGGTCCTTGTGACTGTACGAGTTCAATTCTCGTCCCGGGCACCAATAAAAACAAAGGGTTACAACGAAAAAGCTGTAACCCTTTTTTAATGCCTGGAAACCAATGTAAGCTATATGTAAGCAGTTGCGGACACAAAAAAAACGGCCAGCTTTTAGCCGACCGTTCCCTCGAAAAATTAACTATCTCTCGTGTTACCGCTCCGGTTACGTCCCCCAGGTGGCCGATGATTTTAATTTTATTAAGCCATAATTTACAGCCTGTTCCCCGGTTAGTGGTGTGGTTTCGGGTTCTGGCAACTTATTGCCATTCTCAGTAGTTTCATTGTTGATTTTTAAGGATTTTTCTTCT
>CAYPIW010000189.1:0-19272 GCA_964410925.1 uncultured Desulfobacteraceae bacterium | reverse complement strand
TGTCAGGTTTCAGGTGTCAGCAAATTCGTTTCTTAATCCTGACACCTGAAACCTGACACCTAATTGCAAGGCTTTCGCTCAAAAAATGAATAAGTTAATGTGTGATAACCATTTTAACAAATCAGTAATGCTTCCAATTAATAAAGACAACATTGAGTTAAGATGCATTTTCATAACTCTTCTATAAAGGAAGGTCACGGGGCAAGCCCGATTTACCAGACCAAAGATTTAAATATCCATCCTTCATCTCCGTCCGCATGGCGGACATGTATCCAGTTGTCTTTTCGATTTATGACTTTAAACGCAACGCCTTTTTCAGTTGAAAATACGACCTTATAATTGGTGCCGGGTCCCGATCGAATATTGCATTTTTCTTTAATTGTGATAACCGTTGCAATTTTACGAACAAGAGACCTGTATATCCACCCTTTATCTCCCTCAAAATCAACAAACCTGTGCCATTGCCCTGTTTTTTCGATAACACTAAGTGGATAATATTGGTATACCTGCCAAATGACATCATAGTTGGTTCCAGGTCCTGAACGGATATTTGCCGTGGGAACTGCAACGGCGAAGCGTTCACCGGCACAGGCAAAATTTGCACAACTGATAAAAAGTATCATTATAATGAATGCATTTTTGATGCGCATGAAAAAATGCTTATTGTCTGTCATATATTCCCCCATTATCTTCCGAATGCAGCAACCTTATGTCTCATATCTCTGGAAACGATTCTGTCCATCTTCTCAAAAACCGTTTCAAAAATTTGAAACGCTCAGTTTGGGGTATAGTTAATTGTGTGTTGTCTAATGGAGCATCGAAAATCCATAGAATAAAGATTTTCTGAGAATCAGAATTTATAATCGAACCCATTGACCGACCGTTTCTACTGCTTTTCCTGTGCCAAAATGCGCTATGAAAATTTTAAAATAATAGAGTTCTTCCTTGCTCCGGACCACCGGATAACTGCCCTGAGCTTCTTTTAACTCTTCATCTGTAATCGTCGCTTCAAAATAAGCGGGCAGAATATTTGCGGAACCGGACCCTTGAGAAAATTCCTGTTTGAGCCGCCAGACGATTTCTTTAGGTAACACGTCTTCATAAGCTTTTCTGAAAATCCATTTCTCGATTTTTTGATCTCCGTCCGGTCGTTGCTTATACTCAGAGGGAATGGCCATGGCATAGTTGAGCAGTTCTCCGGATATCAGGGGAGTAACCACCCGGACGGAATTGCACAGATTCATCCGGTCAAGGCGTAATGACGCATTATTATGCAAAAAGCCGATACATTTCATTTGTTGTGCGAACAACTCTTCAGCAGGAAAGTCTTTAAGGTATATATACCCACAAAAGATTTCGTCACCGCCTTCTCCGGAAAGCAGGACTTCTATTCCCTGTTCTCTTGCATACTTGGAGATGAGATAATTCGACACAGAGCTTCTCACCAAAGACGGATCAAAAGACTCCAGGCTCCAAATGACCTGGGGCAGTACCGCCAGAATTTGATCAGGGTCTACAATCAATTCATGATGGTTGGAACGGATATGGTCGGCCATTATACGGGCGCAGGTGATGTCTTCACTTTCTCCCACCCCCAGAGCAAATGTCTTCAAGCGCTTATCCTTTCCAAATTTATCCCGAAAGGCATTGCCGGCCAGCCAGGCAATAATACTGCTGTCTATTCCACCACTGAGAAGGCTTCCTGTGGGCGCTTCAAAGTTCACACGGTTTCGGAAACTGCGCCCGATAATGTCCCTGATGGTTTCCGCCATCTCATTGGGGTCGCTATGTAAAATTTCAGGCTGATGTTTCGGAAGTTCGGCAAACCGGAAAAGCGTACCCGTGCCGTCCATGTAATATCCCGGAGGAAATTCATATATATCATCCGTGATTCCTATCAGGCTTTTAAGTTCGGAAGACAGATACAGCGCTGCATTCTTTTTTCCATAAAAAAGGGTTTTGATACCTAAAAGATCTCTGGCCGCAAATAGATTCTCTCCATCGGATACCACGAAAGCAAAGATGGCATCGTCCAGATACTGGAACATCTGACTGCCATATTGTTTGTAAAAATTCAGAAACAGCCGTTCCTCTCTAAAGAGACCATCTGCTTCACCCGTGTGTTTGGCCCGTTCTGCCCAGTTTCCCATTTGACCGTCATAACAGATCTTAAGGTCAGGAAACTTCGGGTTAAATGACGGAACCTGATTTTTATCCGGTTTCAAAAATTTATCATTTTTCAAACAGATATCGGATTTAAGATAGTTTTGTGCCATCAGAACCTGTTTGCATTCAAACTTTCCGGATAGATACGGACCTCGATGCTCCATCCGTCGAATCATATTGTCCAGTTCAGAAGAGTCTTGTGTATTAAATATTACGGCAAAACCACTCATATTAACATTGACCTCCAATACATAATATTACTTCCTAATTTCGAAGATTCCTACTATTCCGTGTCCAAATCCCGTGCCGGGCTGAAGATCGGTCTCGAGCTTGCGAAGAGAAAAGCCAAGGTGCGTTTCTATGACATTAGCCCGAACATCACCCCAGGGCACCCACCCCACCCCTTCAATGACCCTGCGCATGGCTTCCATGGCTTCTTTAAGAGAGTCCGGATAATAGGGCATAATTTTCGGGACATCATTTAGTGTTTCATTTTCCGTATCATAATTGCTGAGCAGTGAAATCGTATAGTTGACCAGGGTGTTGCAGCACATGAAAAACATTTCAAAAAAATTGTTCAGATGATCAAACCCCGGCCGGGACACATAGTCCACCAAAAGGCTTTCAAGATCCGTGCGAACATATCCTTCAAAGAGTGAATTCACCGGGAACCTCAGTTTTGGGCAATTGGCGTTGTAGTCCCGGGTATCCATGTGGCGACCGATGAATATGGAACGATCAAAAAATTTTAACGGCTCGATCGTAACCCCTGATTCTTTTGAGGCCTGTTCAATGATTTTCATAATTTCATCTTTTGTTATCAGTCGTAACGGAAAGGATGAGATGTCCATTTGATTCCGCACTTCCTCAGGATAAATATAGGAAATTCGATAATCCATGAAATATTCTTCGTCAGCGGGGTGATGCCACAGATCCTGCCATTCACAGGTATAACGACCCAGCCAGTCCCCCATAAAAAGTGCACGCTCCGGTGCATGCCTGGCAATATCGGCGATAATTTTCGCGGACTGATAATCATGGAAGTGCGAGAAGGTGCCATACGAGGTAAAATATACGTCAAAAGGAGGACTTTCGGTGATCTCTTCCGTCAGGCCGCTGGAGAGGTCCGCTTGTATAAACCGTGTTTTTGGAAGATGACCGATATAGTCTTCGGCCTGTTGAAGAAGATCCGGGTTAATATCGACCCCCACATATTCTTGAAGCATGTCCTGTGTAATGGCAGCGGTAATGTATTCGAAAATACCGGGATCTTTGGTGGTGACATTCATCAACAGGTCGTATCCGTCGGCGCTGCCGCAACCCAGGTCAAGAATACGTATTCTTTCGAGATTTCTTTTTTTTCGTTCCACCAAATTGTTCAGTGCGGGGCGCAGAAAAATAGCGGTGTTCTGATCTTCCCAAAACCTTCGAACATTGTCGTATTTTCCGGTCAGCCCGGTTGCTTTCTCATATTTTCCGGTGCCGTGTGCCTGCGTATACGCCTTTTTTTCTCCCTTTTGGTTCATCATGACCACTCCTATTCAAATGTTTTCATCATCTCAATGGCCTGAAACGCATCTTTGCAGTAAGCATCCGCCCCGATTTGCGCCGCAAATTCCTTGGAGGTGGGAGCGCCCCCGATAAGAACCCTTACCTGATCGCGAAGTCCCTGTCTTTCCAGTTCCTGGATCACCTCTCCCATATTCCGCATGGTTGTGGTTAACAGTGCTGACAGGCCTAAAAACGGGGCCTTGCTCTCTTTAACTTCCTTCACGATGCGATCCGTGCTTACATCAGATTTTAAATCAATAATATCATAGCCGGCTCCTTTTAACATGATGGCAACAATATTTTTCCCGATGTCATGAAGATCTCCCTTTACGGTGGCAATGATAAATTTGCCCTTGCTCTCCACTCCCGCCTTAATCAAATGAGGCGCCAGCAAATCCATGGCCACCCCCACACATTCCGCAGACGCCAGCATGTCAGGGATCAGATACTCATTTTGCTCGAATTTTTCCCCAACGATTTCCATGGATTCCGTTAATGATTCTATTAATATTTTTTTTGGATCTATATGTTGATTCAATGCCTCGGTCACCAGTTCGGTAACACCGGGTTGACCTTCCAGACCCGAATCAAAGCCCTCGTCTTCAGCTTCCACTCTCCCCTGAATAACATTAAATGCGATTTTTTCTAAAAATTCACTCGTATTCATCACACAGTCCTCCACTTTTGGTTGTTGTTTATTTCACATGGATATTAATTTGATTTGAGACCTTTGAAAAACGTTCAATTTTGTTCAAGACCAAGAAAGGCGAAAATTTTAACCACAGGAATACATGAAGTGTTTTGAGGGTTAAAATTTGAACCCGACGCCGGGATTGGGCAAAAGGGGACGTTTTTCAAAGGTCTCATTTTAAGCCCGGCAAAAGGCCTGGCACCTTATCATATATGTGCTCCACCGTATCAGCGTCCAGGTGAGGCGCCGGTTCGCTTTCCAGTCGAGCCATGTATTCGAGAGCATTGTCGATGACTTTGTCTTCCTTCTCCCTGGTTTCAAAATGATATGGGTTGGAAACATCCCCGCTGTGCATGGCTTTGCGAGCATGGCGGGTAAACAGTCGATGGCTTGAGGCCATGACTTTTTTTACCATATTGAGCGTGTCATCCATTTCTGTCGGACTGATCTTGGGCTCCCTGAGACAATGTTTGATTTTCCCGATCTGTTCATTGTCGAGAACCGCCTGAAGGGGGCAAAAACAATTGGTCCGGTCTAAAAGCCCGAACGCATAATGGATATAATGTGCTCCGCTCATTGCCATATAAAGATGGGTAAACAGCTTCTCGAACATGGCCTGCATTCCCGGCACATAGGCATCGCCCACTCCGGCACTTGAATAACACGGCAGTTTATAGTAGCGCGCCATTTGAACGCAGTCGATATTATACTGATTGAATTCCGGACAGCCGTAAAGGTCATGAAGATCGTCCAGACGGGCTCTGACCGGGACGCTGCCATAAAGGACCGGTGCTCCTTCCTTGATCAGTTGGGTCAGTGTAATGCCGGCCAGAATTTCGGCATTAATCTGCGCAACCATGCCTGCTTCCTGGATGGGCGCCGACGATCCTCCCTGAGGGGAAGAAGAAATAACCAGCGGAAGTCCTGCTTCGACAATGGCAAAGACTTTTTCTGCCGTGTCATCCACGATTTGAAGCGGACTTTTAAATACGCAGGCAATAAAGGAAATAATCGGATTGATCCGTAAAGCCTGTTTACCCCCGGCAATAATCTCGGCCATGGTGACCACATCACCAAAACGCTCCAGGCTGGTCAAACCGGCCTGAACATGTTTGGTGATGTTATTGAGGCTGGCAAAAAATTTATTCACGTCATGGTTATCTGATGTGATCTCTGGATCCTGGATGTTCAATGGTCGAATGAAGAAATCAAGATGCTCCAATCTTTCACAGAGTTTTGCGGCACGACTTAACAAGGCGGTGCTGCCGCGACGCTCGGTGTATCGGGGCACTTTTACGTGAAGGGAGCTGTTCTTTTCACTGACAAAATCTTCCATTTCCGCATCAAGCCAGATATTTGCTTCGGATCCTGATCCGAAATAAGACCGTGGAATTTCGGCATCGATCAACAGGCGATTTTCCGGTTTTCTCGCGCCTAAAACAAGCCGGGAAGGGGCTTTAGCAACGGCTTCTTTGATGAGTCCGTCCGGAAAACTGACCCGCCACCATGTCCCGTTCGAATCGCTTTCTTCCCGGACGCGGGCGCCGTGGCTTTTGAAAAGCCCGGCCGCCCGCTCGTTATAACACCAGATACCCGGATCGGACAGTATGTCCAGTGAAGATTGATCAAGCCATTTCACCTGATCCTGATTCAACCGTTCATAAGGTTTGACCATCACACCTGGTCTGTATGATTCAATCACGATATCCTCCTATAGATTATTTAGTTTCGGAAAGCACGCATGTACCGCCGGCAATGCCGATCTTTCCCGGCCAATACTTCTCCTGTTTTTACCGCTGCCATCAGCGGTTGATCCAGGGGATCGATAATGGCGGCATCCAGTCCCGCGGATATACACATATGCAAATAGGCAATATTAAGTCTGCCCCGCCGGGGCAAGCCGTAGGATACGTTGGAAAGTCCTGTCACGGTTCTTGCGCCGGGAAATTTTTCTTTAATGGCTGCCAACGTTTTTAGTGTTACCATTCCCGAAGCGATATCCGTACTGATCGGCATGACCAAAGGATCGATATAAAGATGTTCAACAGAAACCCCATGTTTTTCACAGGCGTTGAGGATGGTCTCGCAACACCTGAGCCTTCCTTCCACGGTTTTTGGAATACCGCTTTCGTCCATTGCCAGTGCAATCAGGAAAGAATCATGTTCGGCGGCAAGGGGCACGACCGCCTCCAGGTGAGACTTTTCAGCTTTGGCGGAATTGATCATGCCAGGTTTGGTGTTCAGAATTTTAAGTCCGGTTTCCAATACCTTTGGATCTGCGCTGTCAATGCAAAGCGGCGTGCTGATGTGTTCTTGAATACTTTCAACCGCCCATTGAACGGATTCAATTTCATCTTCAAGTGAGCCCACACCGGTTCCCACATTGACATCAATAAAGTTTGCCCCGGATTCCGCCTGTTTTTTTGCCAGCTCGATAAGATTTTTTGTCTCCCGATTCAGTATGATGGATTTTACGGCAGAAAGGGTTGCGTTAATTTTTTCCCCGATGATGATCATATATGATTACCTCTTTATATTATAGCGCCTTGAATTCCGGGAATTTGTTTTCGGATAATCTCTCGTATATCAGATGAAAGGACCGAGGTGTCAGGTCGTTCCAAAATTTCTCGGGCTTTCTCCGAAGCACGGACCCGGAGGGATTTTGCTCCCTCTTCTTCCCAGATTTCCCGGTTGTTCCGGTCACTGAGCTGGGGCTGGTAATGCTCGGTCCGCATGAATTTTCGCGTGTGCCGGTTGGAAACAAAATGACCTCCGGGCCCGGCTTTTTTTAAGACATCAAACGCCAGGGTTTCTTCATTGACCGTGATTCCTTCAACAGCACGCATGATCATACCGATAATTTCGTTATCTATTACCAGTTTATCGTATGAAGCCGTCATGCAAAATTCCAGAAACCCCGCAGCATCGTGGATAAAATTACCGCCGGCCAGCGCCACCATCAAACCGGTCAGTGCAGATTCGTATCCGGACTGGGAATCGTTGATTTTGGCATCGGACATGCCCGCCGTGGAATATAAGGGCAGGTTGTAGAAACCGGCCATCTGGGCTGCAGCCGCATTCATCAGACCCATTTCCACGGCACCGGACAGGTATTTCATGTCGCGGAGATCGCTGATCGAAGATATGCATCCGTATAACACCGGAGTGCCCGGATTAACCAACTGGGTGAGCATAACCCCCATAAGGGTGTCCACGTTTTGTACCACCAGATTTCCGGCCAGTGTAATGGGTGCGGTTGAACCGCAGAGGGGCTCTACCGGAACCACCACAGGTATGCCTTGCCTGGCAACCTCTATGGCTAACTCACCATAGCTTTCATCCAGCATAAACGGGCTGATAGGGCAGGTGACCATGGAAATGAACGGGCGCTGTCTGAGTTTTTCCGGAGATCCTGCGATAAGTTCCGCCATCTTAACCACATGCCTTACCCCTTCCAGGGTATAAACCCCGCCCATAACATGCTTGCGGGTATGGCTGAGGGCGGCACCGAACCGGTTCACATCGACTTTTTCCACCGGCAGATCATTGGGATACACATTGAGCATATAAAAATGTACATTGTCCAGCGCATCCACCAGCCGTGCCATATTTTTGATGTCTTCCAATTTGGAACGTCGTGCGGTTTTTTCTCCGGGATCTTGAACATTGAGGGCGGTGCCTCCGGTTCCCATATAAACCTTATTACCGCCGATTTCGCAGTCCAGGGCGCCGCTGTCATCTCTGCCGCAAAGATGGACAACGGAAGGGGCCGGTTTGATCATTTCCATAACCAGCTCAGGCCTGAATCTGGCTATTTTCGTTGACTCATTGATACTGGCCCCTGCTTCTGTAAAAAGTTTCAAAGCCTCCGGGAAATTCACCTGTACCCCAACTTCCGAAAAGATTCTAAGGCTTGTTTGATGTATTTTTTCCACATCGCTTTCGCTTAATGGCTTATAATGGCCGCCATCCAGTCCCCTTCTGATCTTCATGTTTTTTTCCTTTCTTTCCGAGGAGCCCTTCTTGCCGGACAATCCGCCTTGAGACAGTCCCAGCAGGGAATGTAAGGTAGGTCACCATTCTCGTTATAAGGCTGTATTCCGAACACGCCCGAGATGGACTTTCGGGGAGTCATAAGGCATGAATCGCTCAGTTCAACATCAACGTCCAGCGGATCCAATAAATTAAAAAGTTTTTTCTGTTCGGTAATCGGCCAGTCACAATACCCCGGGCTGAAGCACAGGGTCACCTGTTTGCCCCGGCTTTTATATTCATCTTCCATCCGCTGATGAAATGTTGTCACCATATTATCGGCGGCTGCAGATGCCATGGCATCCAGTATGTATGCTTCCGCCATGTGATTTTCATCCATAAGTCGCTTGATTTCGCGGTCGATGCCATCACCTAACGTTATGACATAACATATAATATCATCACAGCTTTCTAACATTTTCGAAAGTTTCGGGCTTTTGAATTCCGGCCCTTCTTCAAGATGAACGGTTCCCTTTTCCACCGAATCGATCCCTGTATTCTGATGATACAAGGAGGGATCCACAAATTCTTCAAATACCGTTTCCAGTCTCTGTATTTTCGAAAGGGTGGAACAGGAAATAGTGTCGAATTCATCGCTTCCCAAAAGCCTGGCCAACTCATTTTTGTCTATGGTCGGTATGATCTCCATTTTAAAAATCTCCTGTATCAGCAAGGTTGTTTCTGCAAAGAAATAAGACCTTTGAAAAACAGATCCTTTTGTTCAGTTTTCCAGTCAAACTCAGATGATGATCCCTGAAATACGTAATGTATTTCAGGGCTAAAAACTTTGCTTCTCCTACTCAAAGTCAGGGATCTTCAGCTTGATTGCGAACAAATTCGGACATTTTTAAAGGTCTCAATATCTCACTCAGAAAAATCTTAACTTAGATTATTTTAATAGAAACTATTACAATAATAAAAATCGTTTGTCAACTCTTTTTTTGAAACTACCCAAGGGCATGTTTACCGAGATCCCCGGGGCTACTTGACCTCCAGATCCTGGACGTCAAGCATGGCACTGAGCATGTTCAGAGAACTCACGATCTGCTCTTTTTTGGCGCTGTCAGTTTTTTTCAAACCATCAATGATTTTTTGTTGAATGGGAGGCGGGGCATGTTGGGCCAAGGCCTTTCCGGCTTCGGTGAGCTGGATGGTAATCACGCGGCGATCCGGTGAGTTTCGCATTCGCTCCGCAAGACCTTTTTTTTCCAGGCGGTCGACTACTCCGGTGACGGTGCTGGAGTTAACCATCATATGATTGGCAATTTTGGATAGCGGTAAAGGGCCATACTCAAAAAGTGTTAGGATGCAGTTAAGTTGTGCTGAACTTATCTGATATTTTTTGTTTAACTCTTTGGTATAGAGCTCGCTCGCCTGAATGAGTCTGCGGATCGAAAAGATAATCTGTTTGTTTTGGTCAGAGGGAAAATTTTTGTCTGCACAATTTAAATTGTCATTGCTGTCAGTTGACATATTATTTAGTTCCTGTTAAAAAGTTTTTAGTTCAAATAATTTATTACTCCAGATTACTCGATAAATCAATATAATTTTTATGCTCTAACTTGTTTTTTCATATCCATATGGCTTTTCTGACAAACCATCAAAGAAACCATGATCAAACTGACGCGTGTTTTTAAAACATTTGACGGCGGCCGTTCCTATGCGGTCAAAAATCTCTCTTTAAATGTGGGAGAGGGGGAAACTCTGGTTCTTTTGGGGTCATCCGGTTGCGGTAAAACCACTACCCTTAAAATGATCAATCGCCTGATCGAACCTGCCAAAGGAATCATTGAAGTCGGCGGAAAGAATGTCATGGATCACAACCCCGTAGATTTGCGTCGCCAAATAGGTTATGTTTTTCAGGGAATCGGTCTGTTCCCCCATATGACCATTGAACAGAATGTTGAAATTGTTCCACGGCTCCTGGGATGGTCAGTCCGTTCCCGGCGAGAACGCATGCAGGAATTATTAGAGCTTGTCGGACTCCCGGCCGAGAGTTTTGCCCAAAGATTTCCCGATGAACTCTCCGGTGGTCAGCAACAGAGGGTTGGCGTTGCCCGCGCCCTTGCTGCAAACCCTGCTTATTTACTTATGGACGAGCCGTTCGGCGCTCTTGATGCCCTCACCCGTGAAACACTCCAGCAAGAATTATTAACCCTGAAAAATCAGCTTAAGAAGACCATCATCTTTGTAACCCATGACCTTCATGAAGCGCTCCTCATTGGTGATCGCATTGCAATTCTGCATGAGGGAAATCTGGAACAGATCGGAATGAAAAAGGATATATTGGACACACCGGCAACCCAATTCGTAAAAAATTTATTTACGATAAAACAACCGGGCACTTTCACATAAAGGGACACGACCTGTGAGCTTAGATGCTATGGCTGCATATGTGGTCGAAAGATTGCCGGAGCTCTGGCTTCGAACCGGGGAGCATCTCATGCTGACAGGATGCTCAACTCTGGCAGCCATGTTCATTGGAATTCCCATTGGTATCCTACTTTTTCGGACGACCTGGCTGCGCGGTCCATTGATGGGAGTTATCGGCATTCTTCAAACAATTCCAAGCCTGGCCATGCTCGTCTTTTTGCTGGCGCTGCTCAAAAAAATCGGTGTACTCCCTGCCCTGATTGCCCTTACCCTCTATGCGTTACTGCCGATTGTCAGAAACACTCTTACGGGACTCGATGAAGTCTCCACCGAGGTAATGGAAGCTGCCCAGGGGATTGGTATGAAAGAATACCAGCAGCTTATGATGATAAGAATACCTTTGGCCGCACCGGTAATCGTTGCCGGCATCCGAACTGCTGCAGTAGTGGGGGTGGGAATTGCCACCCTTTCGGCGTTCATCGGAGCCGGCGGATTAGGCCAGTTCATTAATCGTGGTCTGGCGCTGGCCAATACAAAACTCATTCTTCTCGGTGCCGTTCCCGCTGCACTTCTTGCTCTGGCGGTGGATTTTTCCATCGGAGCTTTTGAGTGGGCACTTCGACCGCAAAGAAAAAGGGACAAAAAAGGATCGGTTCAGTGGTTGATGCGACGGCCGGCCTTTATGTTACCCCTCTCTTTAGTTCTGTTCAGTATTATGACCTACTCCACAAAACCCGGATGGATTTCCGAATCGGCGACACAATTGAAACCCGGTCACAAAATTATCAGGATTGCATCCAAAAACTTTACCGAACAGCTCATCCTCGGGGAGATCATGTCTCAGCTGATTGAGACCAAGACCGATTTAAATGTGGAACGTCGTTTTAATCTTGGCGGTACAATGATTTGTCATAACGCCCTTGTCAATGGAGAGATCGACCTTTATGCCGAATACACAGGGACCGGATTGACTGGAATTCTAAAACATCCGGTGATTTCCAATCCCGAGGAAGCGTTGAAGCATGTAAGGAGAGTTTACCATGAACGTTTTGATGCTCAATGGCTTAAACCTTTCGGATTTAATAATACCTATGCCATTACGGTCCGTGAAGCGGATGCAAAGAAAAACCAGTGGAACCGAATCTCTGATCTTGGAAATACTGCCTTAGAGCTGCGGGCGGGCTTCACGGCAGAATTTGCGGAGAGACCGGATGGTTATCCGGGACTCCGCCGGATCTATGGGTTACGATTCAATGAGGTCCGGGATTTTGATCCTGCACTCATGTACGAAGCCTTAGCCAAAGGAGAAGTGGATGTGATCTGCGCATTTGCCACTGACGGGCGTATCGCGGCATATCATTTAAACCCGCTCAAAGACGACCGGAATTTTTTCCCTCCATACCATGCTGCCCCTGTCATCAGAGAAGAAATCATGAAAACCCATGCGAAACTTGGTGATGTGCTATCACTTCTCGGAGGACTCATCAACAATGAGACGATGCAACGTTTGAACTTTGAGGTGGATGGGAAAAAAAGAAGAACCGCTGAGGTGGTTAAAGAATTTTTAAAAGAAAAAGGTATGTAAATCTTTTCATAAGTTTTCTGTAATTCATCCCATAATTTTATATAATTTTCAATTAATTGGCATAACTGTCCTTACTCTATGAAAGCTATAACTGTTTGAATATTTAGCAAATTTATACTATTTTACTATAAATTGCCGATTTTGCATGAATTTTGCAAATATTTTTTGCAGATATAATGGAACATATACATAGCATTTATGATTATTTAGACATGAATTATTTTTACTAAAAAAATTGGACTGGTGATCAATCATGTTTAAAATATTACTGATCATTGCACTAATGGGGGCCATTTTTTGTCTGTGCGCTGCTATAGTCGCCTTATTGGCTACATCTCGTGAAAACGAATTGCCGGATATCAAGGATGTTGAGATCAATGAAATAATTACATTGTAAATACAAAAAGCAGAAAAATCCCAATGCTATTTTAAGAAAATGAGTAAAAACTCCTTAATCCGCGTTTCCTAATGTGGATTATGTTCTGAGGTAAGATTTAGATATCTCAGAAATTTAAATAGTTGTACTCCATTGCAGTTAAATGAAATTAGTGTTTTTTACAGCTCGGTTGGAGATATCTGAAATCTTAACGCTATCCATAAACTTTGCAGCCTTATTGCGTCGGCTTGATGGGTTTGTTTTGTGTTTATAATTTTTTCATCAGGAATACTGGTAGTATTTCGAGGATTAAAATTTGAGCCTGACGCAGATATTGGCGAAAAAGAAAGCTTTCGTTCAGGCACTAGTTATCCTCGAGTATCCGGGTATACCAACCCGTATCCATGCTCTCCGTGTAAAGACTGGTCAAGTCCTTCGATTTCCTTCTGCTCGTCGATACGAAAGCCGATGGTCTTTTCAACGACAAAGACGATGATGGCCGTGCCGATAACCGCCAGAGCAATCGTGGCTCCCATTCCCATCAACTGAATGGCTAACTGGTTGAAATGCGACCAAGAGCCGTTGGCGGATGCCGATGCGCTTTGCATCCAGCTGTCTCGGATAAAGAAACTCAGCATCAAAACACCCAGTCCGCTTCCGACGCCATGTATCCCGAAACAGTCAAGACTGTCGTCATAGCCCAATTTCATTTTGACGTTTAGAGCATAATAGCAGGCAATCGAGGACAGCGATCCTAAGATGATAGCGCCATATGGCTTGACAACGCCTGCTGCCGGCGTTATGGCTACAAGTCCTGCCAAAATGCCGGATACAAATCCCAATGAGCTTGCCTTACGAAAGACGATGGCCTCTATGATAATCCATGTTAATGCGCCGCTGGCTGCAGATATTTGCGTCATGGTTAAGGCTCGGGCCGTATCCAGTCCGCTTTGCACCGTAGAACCGGCATTGAAGCCGAACCAGCCCACCCACAAAAGACCGGCGCCCATGAGCGTCATCACAAGGTTGTTTGGATTCATTGCCGTTTTTGGATAACCGTACCGGCGTCCGAGCATCAGCGCCACAATCAGAGCACTAAACCCCGCCGAAACGTGGATCACAAGACCGCCGGCCAGATCAATAACCCCTGAAGGGCCGGCATTAAACAGCCATCCGTCCGAAGCCCAAACCCAGTGACACAACGGACAATAAACAAATAAAAACCATAAAACGATAAACAGAATGTAACCCCGAAAATAGACGCGTTCCGCCAGTGCGCCGCTGATCAGTGCCGGAGTGATGATTGCGAATTTGCCCTGAAACATTGCCAGCACATACTCGGGTATTCCGTTGGTGATCACATCGTCTATCCCGTTTAAAAAGAAATAGTCGTTGTTCCAGCCGACAATTCCTCCCAAAATACTCTTTCCGAAGGTCAGAGAATAACCGCAAACCGCCCAGAGCACGCCGATCACTGCCATGGCGACAAAACTGTGCATCATGGTACCCAAAACATTTTTTGTCCTGACCAAGCCGCCATAAAACATGGCCAGCCCCGGAACCATAAGCAGAACCAATGTTGTTGCGGTCAACATCCAAGCGGTGGTTCCGGTATCTATAGCCGCAGTTTCTGTTGCAAACGCCAGTTTAGGTAGCAAGATTAAACCAGTTGCCATAACTACAAAACTAGTTGATATTGCTTTCATGCCTCTCCTTTCAAATTTGAATTCGCGTTAAGCAGTTCCATATGCTATATGGCATCTTCTCCCTTTTCTCCGGTACGCACACGGATAACTTCTTCCATGGGCAAAATAAAAATTTTGCCATCCCCGATTTTCCCGGTATAGGCGGCCTTTTGAATGGTCTCTATCACCTGTTGAACTCTATCGGACTGAACGATGATTTCGATCTTTATCTTGGGTATAAAGTCCACCACATATTCAGCACCCCGGTAAATTTCCTTATGTCCTTTCTGGCGGCCGTATCCTTTGACTTCGGAAATCGTCATCCCCTGAATCCCGATTTCATTAAGGGCCTCTTTGACATCATTCAACTTGAACGGCTTGATGATCGCCTCTACTTTTTTCATAGGGTTTCCTCCTTATTTGGTTAGGCCGTGGGATGAACCGGCCGTATCACTTGCCGACCCAAACACAAATCATTCCATTCTCATCCATCCGGTGAATATCTTTCTGGCATGGTGTTAAATATATTTTATAGAGCAACACCCGTGCCAAAAATTAAAATATACGTAACTGTCCTAATTATAAAGGTATTTTTATGTTGGAAGCAGCTTTCGAACAAATTGAGAGATTACAATATTGTTAGTATTAACTTTAATTAACAACAAAAACGTATTTCTCGTTTAATTTCTATTATATCTTTAAGGAGTTGCCCAACAGTTTCTTGTAACTCTCGAAAGTTGTTTTCAGGGACTTTGGCGGGTTTTTCTCGAAGACTGGGCGGGTGTAACGCCGATGGGTCGGCCAGATAGGCAGGTTTTAAGATATGGGCGAAAAAGAAAGTTTTCGTTCAGGCACTAACTATTAAGTGAGTAGAAATAATTCTCGCTTATTAGATATTAGAAGAGATTTACAGATATATTGAGATTACCTCACGAAAATCGGACTTATCAAAACCTGACATCCCTGGGAGATATCTCAGGGATTAAAATAGCTCGAATTTGTGTGTTCTCCATTAGTGATCACAAGGTTGGCTCTTTCCCTGATACATATTTGGAACACAAGATATCGGCTGGCCGGAATTTTGTAATTTCAGTGATCACAAATTTTGACCTTTATACTGCGTTTACAATAAGCCATCACATCAGCATTTTTATTGCACTTTCGGTGCTACCTTTATTTCCACCCTTCGGTTTAGCTGGCGATCCTGTTCCTGGTCGACTCGAACTGTCGTACCGCTTACACTTACCATTAACATTCCGCTTTTTTCACCGAGGATTTCGTAGTCAATGTCGATCCCGACTACGGCATTTGCGCCAAGATTCGTGGCCGCCATCTCAATCTCCTGGAAGGCTATCTCTCTGGCTTTTCTCAGCTCTTTTTCGTAAGCCCCAGACCATCCACCAACAATGTCTCTAATACCGGCAAAGAGATCCCTAAACAGATTCGCACCCATTATTGCCTCTCCGGTGACCACACCGAAGTACTTTGATATTCTTTTCCCTTCAATATTGGGGGTGGTTGTCATAATCATTTTTGTCTCCCTAAGTGTATTTAATCGGCTTAAATTATGTTAAGATTAGCAGATCTCTTGCGAGCCAATCAACTCAGGAAAACATTTTATTAACAAATATCATAATTTTCAACTGTCAAATGAATAAAGGTCTTCAACAGACTGTCTACCGCTATAATAAGAGCTAAAATCTTTCCGACAGCGAATTGAGGATGAATGTCGCCATAACCTGCTGTATCCATAGTAACAACGGAAAAATAAATAGAATCCACTGAAAAAAAAATTCATTGACAAAAATTATATCAACATATAAATGTTCACCCATATAATGATGGGAGAGAGCTTGAAACATAAAACCCGGGCAGTGGTGCCAACAGGAAAATTAAGCATGTCTGGAAACGAACTTTACGATTTAATCATTGTTGGTGGAGGTCCGGCCGGTTTGACGGCCGGAATTTATGCCATGCGTGCGGCGCTCAAAACCATTTTGATCGAGCGAGGCATCCCTGGCGGGCAGGTGGCCATCACCAAGGAAGTCGAAAATTACCCTGGTTTTATCGAGATAGGCGGCTTTGACTTGTGTGATAAATTCCTGCAGCACGCCAAACACTATGGACTCGAAATTATCGAAAAAGAGGCCGTCTCTACAGAGCCGGGGGTCGAATATCACGCAGTGCGTCTGACCGACGGCACCTTGCTCAAGACCCATGCGGTCATCCTGGCGGCGGGGGGCACCGCCCGGAGGCTGAACATTCCCGGAGAAAATGAGAACTTCGGAAAGGGGGTTTCCTACTGTGCGACCTGCGACGGATTCTTTTTCCGCAATAAAACGGTTGCTGTCGTGGGCGGCGGCGATACGGCCCTGGAAGATGCCCTTTACCTTTCAAAGATCACCCACAAGGTTTACCTCATCCATCGGCGGGATGCCTTTCGAGGCAGTCGTATCCTCCAACAGCGGGTTTTCGCCGAACCACGAATTGAAATTATTTACAATACAGTTATGACCGCAATCAACGGTGACGACAATGGCGTCCGCGACATTGTTCTGAAGGACACGCAAACCGGTGCGCAGCGAAATATTGATACCGAAGGCGTTTTCATTTTTGTCGGCTTTGCGCCCAACAATCAGCTGGTTCCCGCCGGGATTAAGATTAATCACACCGGCTATGTCGTCACGGATGAGAAATGCGAGACGGATATCCCGGGCATTTTCGCAGTGGGCGACCTCCGAGAAAAGTACGCCAATCAGATCGTGCTCGCCGCCGCGGACGGGTGTACGGCCGCCCTGGCGGCGGCTCACTATGTCGAAACTCGCAAAGGCGGTCAGACGTGTCAACATGATGGTTTCAACGATGCGCAAAACGCAAAGCAAGTCATTTAATGACAATGTGGACAAAAACGAAGCAATATACAACGGTGGATTCCCGGTTCGATGCCCGTTGAATAATGATCATATTCAAAGCGCCGCCTTCCTGTCTAAGAGCCTGTCTGACAGCAATCGACTGAGGATACTGCTTCTAATCAGCAGTGACAGGAAATCGGTTTCCGCCATCGTCGAGGAACTGAATCTGTCGCAACCGCTGGTCTCGCATCATTTGAAAGAATTGAAGCGCTCCCTGCTGGTCAGGGTGGAGCGTGAGGGACCATTCATTTACTATGAATTGGCGGATTCGCGAATTTTAGATATATTACGAACTTTAAGCGAGATTGCAACAGACCTCTTGTCCGCCAGAAAGACTTTTTAATGCAATGGAGGCAGACCAGACTCTATGGACGAGCTTTTTGAAATTATTTCCCTCATGACCCCGGAAGAGGCCTTATCCAAAATCACACCGGTTCTGGAAAGACTTCTGTCGGATCTGGATACCGATGCGCGCGAGCGTTTTCTGATGACTCTGATTGAACAATCCGAGGGCGACAAGGTATCAGGTATGGTGCATTTGTGACTGGCCGAGTGTATGGGCGAAGGTGTCGACCCAACGCAGATGTGCCAAAGATTAGTGAACAAAGTCGCTCAGTCGGAGCAACTGCTGGCCATCGCCGATCCGGATCTGCTGGTGCTGTTCGAGGACTGGCTGGAGGAGCTGGAGGCGGAGGCGCAGGCGCTGATAAAAACGCACGGCCCTTTGGATGAAAAGTCGCTGGCCGACAAGCTTGGTTTGTCCCGCAGAGGGGCGACGTTTTTGCTTTCCAAACTCGAAATAACAGGAAACCAATTCAAGTAAAAATGAGCAAGTTTGATGAAATTTCCGCAGCAAGAAAGATCCTTGAACTACCGGAAAGGTCAACCATGCCGGAGATCAAATCAAACTACAGAAGGTTGCTGGCCATATGGCATCCGGACAAATGTGTAGAGAACAAGTATGAATGCGCTGAGATGACCCGCAAGATCATTTCGGCGTATCAAACGATCATGGATTATTGCCATAAGTATCAATACTCTTTTTCAGATGAAACGGTAAAAAGGCATCAGTCGCCCGAAGAATATTGGTTTGAACACTTCGGCGAGGACCCCCTATGGGGAAACGGAAGGCCGAGGAACTGAATGTTTGTCTGACGAAACCGTAAGCATTGATGACGCGGCGCATACCCCGCATGGGTGCATTTACCAGTTTGTTAATTACTATCCAAGACTTTTTGGTTTCAGGTGTCAGGGGAGCCAGAGTACTTATGGTATAAACAACAGGTTAATAAGTTGATTGACTTCGAATTGCTGACCGAAATGGATATAAGGAGGAATTGAAAATGGCAGAGCTGATTGTGTTTCACAGCGGCAACCCTGGATGAGCCTCATGCAGAAAGGCTATAGGCGTAGCCAATGATATGAAGGAAAAATTCGGGAAAAAATTAGAATTGAAAATATACACCATGGATTCGGAAGAAGCGAAAGAATATGCCCCTGAATTTAAGGGATCGACCCATGTTCTTTTGGATAACGAGTGTGTGCCCCTTGATGTAGCCATCGACAAAAGCAAAATGGAGGGTTTTTTGTCTCAAAATCTTTAATCGGAGGGAAAAATGAAAGTGTTGTTTATCATTACCACACAAGATGGCGAAACCATTTTTAATGCCATGCGGCTTGCAAACGTCGGCGTAAAAAAAGGAGCCGAGATCAGCGTGTTCATGCTCGGAAAGGGCGTACTTTTTGAACAGGCAGGAAATGAGCAGTTCGATGTTATGGGTCAAATCAATCAGTTCGAAGGCGATTTTTATGTCTGAGGGGTCTGTATGAAATCCCACGGTCTGGAGGGATCAAGTTCATGCCCGATTGGTTGGATGGATGATCTTTATGAATTGGCAATG
>CAYPIW010000188.1:0-12524 GCA_964410925.1 uncultured Desulfobacteraceae bacterium | reverse complement strand
AAGTCCAATTTCTGCGTTGCGCTTCATTTCGTGTTCACTGCGGCGTACATAAGTACGCCTCATTCCACGAAATTCTCGACGCCTTGAACTTGAACTTTTGACTTTGCCGTCCCAATTCTGACTTATTACGAGTTCATCACCTTTCCATCTGAGACCGTTTTCCAACGGGCTCAATCTGAATCTGTTTTCAACACGGATAAAAATGCGGACTGGGGGATCATTACCTGACCCACCATCTTCATCCGTTTTTTCCCTTTTTTTTGCTTTTCAAGGAGCTTGCGCTTTCGGGTTATGTCACCGCCATAACATTTTGCGGTAACATCCTTTCTGAATGGCGAAACCGTTTTCCGGGAAATAATATTACCGCCTATCGCTCCCTGAATGGCTATTTTAAACATCTGTCGCGGAATTTCATCCCGCAGTTTTTCACATGCACGCCTTGCCCGTTCAACCGCCCTGTCCCGATGGACCAGCTGGGAAAGCGCATCAACACGATCCCCGTTGATCAGAATGTCCACCTTGACAAGATCGGTTCGCCTAAAATCTATCAATTCATAGTCAAAAGATCCATATCCCTGGGTAACGGACTTAAGCTTGTCATAAAAATCATAGACAACTTCGGCCAGGGGAAGTTCAAATATCATTTCCAACCGGTTATTGGTCAGATACTGATAATTCTTATTAAATCCTCTTCGATCCAGGCAGAGCTTCATCACCGCCCCCATATACCGATCCGGTATAATAATCGAGGCCCGGATAAAAGGCTCTTTTGTGTATTCAATCTTCGTAGGATCCGGATACAAGGCCGGATTGTCGATCGTTACTGTGGAGCCGTCATTCATGACGATCTCGTATCTGACCGAAGGCGCCGTAAGTATCAAGGACAGATCGTATTCACGTTCAAGACGCTCCTGAACAACCTCGAGATGGAGTAGCCCCAGAAAGCCGCAGCGGAACCCGAACCCCAGGGCCACGGACGTATCTTTTTCATAAATAAGGGACGCATCATTCAGTTTCAGCTTTTCCAGGCCTATAGCCAGTTCCTCGTAACCATCAGAGGCAACTGGATAAATCGAAGAAAAAACCACGGGTTTTGCTTCCTTGAATCCGGGCATGCTCTTTTCACAGGGACGATTTTTTAAAGTTATGGTGTCCCCGCACCGGGTGTCGCTGACCGTCTTTATACCTGCAATCATATAGCCGACCTGGCCTGCTGAAAGTTCTTTCTGTGGTATCTGGCGAATCTGAAATATGCCGACTTCCTCAACCTTATAAACGGCCTTATTTGACATAAAGATGATCAGATCTTTTGGCTTTACCCTTCCCTGAAAGACCCGAAAATGAACGACGGTTCCCCGAAAAGGATCATAGTGGGAGTCAAAAATCAAAGCTTTGAGGGGCGCATCCGGGTCCCCTGTGGGGGGCGGCAGATAAGTTACGATCCCCTCAAGGACCTCTTCGATGCCAATGCCTTCCTTGGCTGATGTAAGTATTGCGGTTTCCGGATCAAGTCCCAAGTCCTGTTTTATCTGTGTTTTTACCCGATCAATATCAGCCGACGGCAGATCTATTTTGTTGATTATGGGAATAATTTCGAGGTCATGTTCCAGAGCCAGATAAAGGTTGGCCAGGGTCTGAGCCTCCACTCCCTGGCTGGCATCTATTAAAAGCAATGCCCCTTCGCAAGATGCAAGTGCCCGGGAGACTTCATAGGTAAAATCTACGTGTCCGGGGGTATCTATGAGATTCAGGGAATAGGTCTGTTTATTCTTTGCGGTATACGGCAGGGAAATGGTCTGGCTTTTTATGGTAATGCCGCGTTCCCGCTCGATGTCCATGGTGTCCAGTATCTGATCTTTAAAATCCCGGTCCATAACCACATGGGTCATTTGTATCAGGCGATCGGAAAGTGTGGATTTGCCGTGATCAATATGTGCTATGATGCTGAAATTCCGGATATTTTTCATTATTATTTATAATATCACTTTTGAACGATCATCCAAAAGTCTATTGACACAATGTTGTTTTGAAATTATAATTAAAAATTATTATGTTTATCTCATGTCTCTCCGATAACTGTTAAATAAATTAAAGAGAACGCCTTTTATCAAATTGTTGTTAAATATGTCAACCCCGGCACGTAAACAGCAGTACGTGTACGTATCGGCTTTACCCTGTTTAACATAAGGGAATGATGGAATACACCTAAAATAAACCCATGGTCAAAAAAAAGATGGATGAACTCGTTTTAATCGTTGATGACGATGCCCAGATAAAAAATTCTATACAGGAATTTATAACCAGTTACGGATACAAATGCATAACGGCTTCAAATGCAGAAGAAGCCGTCGAATTATTAAAATCCAACCCTGTGAACGTCGCCATAGCCGACATAATTCTGCCCGGCAGGGATGGTCTTGAACTTACCGATATTATGAAACAGAAGTATGATATAGATGTCATTGTAATGACGGGTTACAGTAACGAATATTCTTATGAAGAAGTTATAACCAAAGGCGCCAGCGATCTTATTTTTAAACCTTTTCGTTTCGAAGAACTCCTGCTAAGACTGAAAAAAGTATTAAAAAATCGGCAGGTAATCAAGGATCGTGCCCGCGTGCTCAAAAAACTGGAGAAACTGGCAATAACAGACGGTCTTACAACACTTTATAATTTAAGACATTTTTACAAACAGCTTGAAGTAGAAATTGGCCGGTGCAGCCGCTACGGCCATTCACTTTCACTTTTGCTTTTGGACATTGATAACTTTAAGATGTATAATGATTCATACGGCCATCTTGAAGGTGATAAAGTACTGGTCAGGCTTAGCCAGATTATCAGGTCATGCCTCAGAACTATGGATTCAGCCTACAGATATGGCGGAGAGGAATTTACGGTTATCCTTCCGGAAACAAAAGGTGAAGAGGCAAAAAATGTCGCCAACAGGATAAAGAAAGCTGTGGAGTTAGAGCGTTTTTCACCGGAACCCGATAAAGTGGTAACCATAACCATAAGTATCGGTCTTACCGAATATGTTAAAAATGAAGAATTATCAAAAGTTATCAAAAGAGCTGACCAGGCCATGTATAATTCAAAAGCCAAGGGCCGAAATAGAATCTCCTCCCTTTTTGTTGAACCCCCTTCCAATCAGAATAACTGCCCTTCTCCTAGAGACAGACCTACCATCCGTTGAACCGCTTTTAGTGCGAGCCGCTGTATTTCTTCAGGCACCTTGACCTCCCCTTCCAGTAATTCCAGGCTCCTGAAAATATCATGGAGAGTGATTTTTTTCATATCCGGACATTCCATAGCATCGGAAGCCGGATAAAACTCTTTTCCAGGATTTGCTTTTTTCAAAGGATAAAGCAATCCCACCTCAGTTCCGACAATAAAAGCCCGGTGCCTGGATTCAGCGGCGAACCGGATCATTCCCGAAGTGCTAAACACATGATCCGCCAGGGCAAGAACTTCCGGACGGCATTCGGGATGGGCCATAAAAACAGCATCAGGATACATTTGCTTCACTTTTTTGACATGTTCCCGGGTTAACAAATCGTGAACCGGGCAGTATCCATTCCAAACATGTACCTTCTTATTCGTATGTGAAGCGGTATACCTGGCAAGATTTCGGTCGGGAACCATTAATATCTCTTGAGCATCCAGGCTGTTTGCAACGGCTATGGAATTGGCCGACGTGCAGCATATGGTTGAGAGGGCCTTCACCGCTGCAGTTGAGTTAACATAGGTGACCACCGGCATATGGGGTAATTTGTCCAGTTTGTTTTTAAGGGCTTCCGGAGTTATCATATCCGCCATGGGACATCCGGCATCTTTACGGGGCAAGAGCACGGTCTTGTCCGGCGACAGGATTGAAGCGGTTTCAGCCATAAAATGCACACCACAAAACACGATGGTATCGGCATGGGTTTGGGCCGCCTTGATGCTAAGTTCCAGTGAATCACCGCAAAGATCCGCAATATCCTGGATTTCAGGCGGCTGGTAGTTATGTACAAGCATAATGCCATTTCTTTTTTTCAACAAATTTCTTATTTTTTCTTTCATGCTGCGGTTCCTTTCCGGAGTGGTGAAAATCGCTGTGTATACAGATGGAATTTTAATCCGGCACCGAACTTTGGCGGATTAATCCCATTTTTGTTCCATATCTTAAGGTTTCAGGTGTCAGGAATGATGAACAGAGGCGCTGGCACCTGAAACCTGAAACAAAGTTTAAATCACTCCCAACAAAGGTCTCACGACTCGTCAAGATGCAATACTTCAATACCTTGAGGGATGTTAAAATTGAACAGGGATTCATCGAGTTTCTGTTTAAATTGAATGTCTTTGAATTCGATTCGTGTTTCATCCTCATATGAGTTATAGGTAACAATTTTAACCACTTCAAAGGTCTTTGTTGAAACAGACAGATATACAACCGATACATCGAACGTTTTTTCTCTGGGTAAAAGTTTCAACACATGGGTGTCATCTTCAGCTTGTTTTTCGAGAAGAATATAAAATTTCTTCTTTACCGACTCCATATCCGAAAGAAAACTGAACCCTTTGCCATCCTCGAAAAAAGAAGGCGCCTTGCCCACCATGACCTGGTTGTCTTCCGGTCTGTATATCCATAACGTATGACCATTGGTGATTATGGTTTGACGGTCGGGCGTCTCATACTCCCATCTCATTTTGTCAGGACGTTTGAAAAAAGCTTTCCCCGATGCGCTATCGGTTATTTCCATGGCTTTTATTGTCGAAGCTTGAGTAAAAAAGGCCGAAAAACCTGAAACCGAATACCGTAATTCAACCTTTTTAATAATAGCATCCGGGGAAAGACCCGATACATTTGGTGTAAAATTTAATCTCTGAGAAGAATCCTGGCCCAATACCGTCTGGCTCAAGAAAAAGCAAATAAACAAAATTAGAGCAACTTTAAATTTCATGAAAAAATCTCCTGAAGGAATTGAAAAACCATTAAATAAAGCCACAAATGAACACAAATATGCACACGAATCCAAAAATAAAAAATGGATACTTTGTTATCCATAAGACCGATGGAACCCTTCCTATCGGGATATGAGTATCCACCTTCCGGTTCTCCGTGGCAAGGTAAAATCACTATGGTGGTTCGATATGTTCGGCTCCCGGAATGAATGGTTTAACGGCTTCGAACTCGTTGGGCAGAATAGGTCTCCAGTCTATATGATAAAATATCTCAGTCCCAAAATAAGATTTGGGCTCAAAAATTGCGACATACAGAGCCGGTTCATCCGGATAGTTCTCTATCCATAATGTCTCATCGATTTTCAGATTAAAGTCCCGGTATATCCTGTTGCCCAGACTTTCGGCACAGGTGCTTCTGAAAATGCCTTCGCCGGTGTGTGTGGCAATAATGATATAGGGTCTGAGATACCGGACTTCCGGCCGATCTATTGAGAAATCAATGATTCTTACCCACCAGGAGCAGGCGCATTTTCCAACGCTTTTCTGCAAAGCATTTTCCTGCCGTTGCAAGCGATATGTCCCGTCGAAAAGAATCAACCTTTTTTTATCCCCCATTTATAAATGCCTTAAAAAAGACTCATCTGACGATCTTCTTTCTTTTTCCAGCCGGTTATCGGCCCTTTCCTGATTTCGGTAAAAACACCGGGTGCAAGTTTTGCATGACGGGCCCAATCCAGCATGATCTTGGCCATGGTTTCGGCAGTGCTGTTTTTCCAGTTTGTGCCGAGATTCTCACCCAGTTCGAGACCCAGCTTTAACAGCGTATTGCCCTTACCCTGATGGGATTCAAGTATTTTTATAAACCTTGAAAATGACGTCAATTTCAACGCACCTTGTGCGAATAAAAAAGCACGTCTGTCCGGATTCGAGACGAACTCCTTTGCTTTGGGCAGCACTTTTATCACTGGCGTTTTTCGAACAATGAATCCCAAATCTTCCAATGTCGCAAGGGCTCTAAAAATCGTGATTTTGCTCAGGCCTGTCCAATTCACCCTTCCGTCCCCATGAAGGGCCCGAACCAGTCTGATGGCAATATCTTCAACAGGGGAATACTGAATCAGCGGAACTTTAGCTCCGTGCCGTTTCGGCAGCAAAAAATGACGCTCACGGATTTCCGTTCCAGGATCAAAACGAATGAGCTTTCGATTTTTTTTGTCCAGAAGGGCCAGATCGGCGGTATCCATCCATTGCGCCAGGATATGAGCGTGCCTTACCCAGCCCTGTTTTGTTGACGAAATATAAACGCACCCGGTCTCAAACAGTTTGGCAATATTATCCAGGGTCAGAGCATTCTTTTCTTTCAGGGTTTTCAAAAGCCTCCGGACCGGGCGGTTAGCGTTGAGCCTGTCTTTCAAATGAGTTCTCAGTACGCTCGGAACATCATGGGGCCTTGTGGAAAGCTCGATCTGCAACACAGCGTTACCTTTTATGATTTTAACAAGCCCCAGAAAATCCATATCTTTTAATATCCTGTAAAAAAGCTTTTCCGGCAAACCGGTCTGTTTCGTATAATCGGAAACATCCAATGAGCCGCCGGCTGCATCAAGGATCTTTACCGCTTGTATAACATTCCTGAAATCGGAACTCAGGATATAATTGTCCCAATGGGGCAATACATCCGCGTTCAGATAATCGCGAAATATATCTCCGTAAACGTCCACAGTGCTGCCGATGGCGACGATCACTTTTTGCCGGATCAACCTTTGCAGAATTTGAGGCTCAATCCTGGGTCTGGATTCTGAAACACGCATTGGCGCGGATCCGGAAATCTCAAGCAATGAGGCCATCTCTTTATTTGACAGTTTCTGTAAGTCATGCTGGAAAAGTTCTTCTATGCTCATAAGATTTTCGGCAATATTTGACTGTGGGAATCCGAATTCCCGCGCAACTTTAACATGAAAGCAAAGTAATTTCAGCAGCCAGGGATATCCCTGTGAAAATTCCACGAGGAAAGAGTGAAGATCTTTTGTTAAGGCTTCATCCAGATCCTTACTGAGCTTTTTTAAAAATAAATCAATTTCGGCTCTGGAAAAAGTCTTCAGGATCATGTTTTTGCTGTTTTCCCTGACCGCCCGGATCAAATCATCGGAAAAGGCATGGGTCGACAAAAGAAGATCCTTGTTCCAGGAGAAACAAAGAATTAAGTGGGTCTGTTTTTCGCATATTTTCAGAAACAGATCGTTAATGGGTTTCATCACATCAGGCAGAAGAAAAACGTTCTCGAACTGATCCAAAAAAATGAACAGCAGTTTGTTATGGGATTCGAGAAGTTTCCCGATGTCGAAAATTACGGTTACCGCACGGTCAACCCCTGTTGCAAAGTTTTGACAATCCGTTTCCGTTAAAGTTCCTCCGAAGTCTCCGAACTTTTTGAGAATATAGTCTATTATACCGGTCACGAACCTTGAAGACGATGCTGTGCGCAAGTCTATGGCAACCGCAAAATGTCCCATTTTTTGCAGATGGTTAACACTTGCAAGGACCGCCGAACTTTTTCCCAGTCCTGAAGGACCTTCAAATAAAATGCCGCGACGGCGCGTGTTTTTATTTATGAGCTCTTTGGCAAAGGAATCGAGTTCATTAAACAAAGATCTTCTGGCCACGAAGTACTCCGGCGCTGACGGATATTGATATTCGAAGCATCCGGCACTTCCCCGCACCTCCACAATTTCATCTGTATCTTGAAACAGACCCGGCTGGAGAACCGCCGTACCTCCTACAGTGATGTTGTCAAAATCGTCAAGCTCCGGGTATAGTTTTGTCAAATACCTCAGGGTGGATCGATCAAATACAGGAATGCCCTTGTCGTTAAAAATAGCGATTCGATCCGGGGATTTTTTGCCTTTGGAGGTAATTGGGTGAACCCAGAACACTCCTTTTTCGGTGTACAGCAGAAAAAACTTTCCCGGTTTCCCCATATGTTGGGGAATCTGTTTTGCAGCAATATCCGGACCCACACTTCCCGGATTTCTTGAAATTGCTTTAAGAACCTGGTCTTCTTCATACAGACGTGCGGTGACGTGAGGATTTCCTTCTATATGCTCTTGATAGAATTCCCTAGCAGACCGGTCAATACCGGGAAGGGCGATGAATAGCCCGTGGCACCGTTTGTCTTTGTGCCATCGCGTCATATACTTGCCGTAAAATGCATGAAGTTTGGAAGCGGATACGGCGGTTTCATAAAACTTGCAGTCGGCAAAAAGGGGGGATCCGGTTGCTCTGTACCTGCCCTCGATATCGATTTCCATTTCAGCGGCGCCTGCGTCCAGAATGCGATCGGTGCTGTATCCATAGTGATGCAGAACCTGGATCATCATGGCCTCAAGCAATTTATCCCGTGACCGTGTCCTGGCCTGTGAAGATCTGCCTTGTGCAAGTATTTTCAACCTTCCCATGACAACGGTAGTCTCCAGTCAAGTAGATGATAAACATATTATGTTTACGTTAAAACCACTTTTATGTCAATGGGATATAGGGGGGTCAGAGAGGTGAAGGATCAAGATTAAATACTCCTAAACTTAACTCAAATCAATCCGAGACAAATGAAAAGCCAACTTTCGATCGAGTAGCTCATGTGACGTCAGACTTATTTTTTACTTTCCAAAATTTTTCTTGACTAATTTAATTTGTGCTGTTAGACGGTGAGTGGTTAGCACCACAACATGTGGTGTAAGTTGCTTTGTTTTATACAATACTATGTATCAAAATAAAAGAGGTATCGTATGAATCGCAAAAACATCCCTATAAAAGATAGAATTATCTTTGCGCTTGATGTTGATTCTTTAAAAGAAGCTGAAGAATGGGTTGATAAGTTAGGTTCCCATATTAATTTTTTCAAAGTTGGATTACAGCTGTTTATTGCAGGGTGGTTTGATGTTATCAGAATGATAACAAAACGTGGTCATAAAGTGATGTGTGATTTAAAGATATGTGATGTTCCAGAGACGGTTAAATCAGCCTTAAGACAATTAAGAAACAATGACATTACATTTGCAACAGTAATAGGAAATGAACCAATAGTCAGGGCAGCAATGGAGGAAAAAGATGGTGTCAAAATCCTCGCGGTCACAGTACTGACCAGTATTGGTGATGAAGACATTAAAGCAATGGGTTATGAAGGCCCTATTGAAGATCTTGTGTTGTATCGTGCC
Source organism: uncultured Desulfobacteraceae bacterium (assembly GCA_964410925.1). Taxonomy (GTDB): domain Bacteria; phylum Desulfobacterota; class Desulfobacteria; order Desulfobacterales; family UBA11574; genus S5133MH16. Next base: position 3,369 of record CAYPIW010000188.1, on the reverse strand, counting down.
AGACGAGCTTTGCAAATCGGATGTGATGGTATTATATCATCAGGACTTGAGGTCTCTAAACTAAGAAATGAATTGGGAGATAATTTTCTTATAGTGACACCTGGTATTCGACCGGATACCGGTGCCGAAATCCCTGAAGATGACCAAAAAAGGATTGTAACCGCTCAAGAGGCTATAATTAATGGTGCTGATTATGTGGTTGTTGGACGACCGATTAGAACCGCTGAAGATCCAATTGCAGTTGTTAAATCCATGCAATACGAAATCGAAAAAGGACTGTCCTCCCAATTTAATTAAAAAAAACTCCCCCAAATGATGTTTTTTCTTTTCGAGCCTTAATTTTTTCTATTTTTTATTGATCGGCCTTCTTCCTCGCTGCGGCCGATGATCCGGCCGGTTCGATAGTCGTCTTCAACATGCCGCCCAAGTATGTAATGAACCTGATCCACCAGGCGCAGGGCTGAATTCTGCCGGCTTTCATCCCCTGTCCACTGGTAAATTTCAAGAAAACTGAAATTAATGCGAGACAAATGAAAAGCCAACTTTCGATCGAGCAACTCACGTGACATATCAAAGGATTTCCTGCCGGCTGATATCCTGAGAGGCTTATAAGCTATCCCAAGTCAACCTATTTAAGAATCTAATTGTTGAAATTTATTTTTCTTTGCTTTACCCTTTTTCTCGACCTTGTTAACTACGTCCCGCTCCCTGCTTTCTTTCCGCCACAATTGAAAAAGCTATTTTTAAAAAATTGCTTTTTATGGGACTATACTGCTGAGATAAATCGTACCACCTATGCTGAGATAAAGTAGGCCATTCATTCACAGTAATCTGTGTTGGAGGAGGGATTTTACCTCGCCGTGATTCATATAATTTGGTATCCCGCTGCTATGAGATGTATACGTAAAGAAGGGAAAATCATTAAGGATGGAATATGTATTGCAATAAAATCAACAGCTTATAAACACTGTTCATACGTATGAACGCTTCATCCTTCCTACTATAAACAATAATCAAATATAACCATACTATACATAGTCGATGATGTCAATAAAATAATCAATTATATCAGGTGGATTGATTTAGCTCAGCACAGGTGGATCGATTTAGCTCAGCACAGGTGGCCTGATTTTGCTAAGCGCTATAGTTATGGAAGTTGTACTTGACAATTTAGCGTATTTTAATTGAAATAATGTATTATAATGTGTAAAGTTTAATTTACACTATTTAAGGGTCAGGCTATTTGTGAATTCATAAATATAGCTGTCGTAATTAATGAAAGGGGGAAAGATGCCTTGGGAGGGAGAAAAAATCAAGGGTTTGGCGAAGGAAAAAAACATCACCCTGATAAACCTTGCTGAACAAATTGGAGTTTCTCGCCAGGCAGTCAATGATTGGATCAATGGTAAGATCCCCAAAGGGAACCATCTGGTCGCCTTGTGTCGAATTCTTTCAGTCAACCCGGAAAATTTCTTCAGTGATGACAGCTCCGAAACCATCTCCATGCCGATGCACCGCACTCGAAAAAAAGCCAAGGTAAATGAGCATATGCAACAGGATGCCATGGTGATGGTTACGGAATATAAAAACCTATTTAAAAACATTTCCGATTCAATTGTTGTTCCGGTGATCAGAACCCGAGGTCGAGGTGAAGAAAGCGCCTTCAAAATTGCTGAAGAATTAAGAATGATTTCCGCTGTTAAAAATGACGAACCGATGGATTATGGAGATGCTTTTCACCTGTTAGATCAATTGGGTATCACCACAATTTTCAGATATTTTCCTGAAAGTGTCAAAGACTATGCCTTCTATACTCGTATTCATGACCACCGGGTAGTTTTCGCAAACAATTCCACCAACGTGCTAGATTTGATTTTTCCAGTCTTGCATGAAGCCGTTCATGCCATCAGAGACGAAGCTTATACGGATGGGTTTTATGATGACGAAGAAGAAAAATTTTGTGATAACGTGGCCAATTATGTGCAGTTCCCAGATGAATATGTAAATTTTGTTTTTGAAGCAATTAATGGATTGCCGACCAGTCACAAAATCAACAATCTAAAAATATTCGGCCGAAAGTACAGTCATTCATTGTTCGGTATATATAAACGGTTAGTAACAATTGCACCTGGTCTCAAACTCAAAATCGGCGGAGCGGATACCAATTTAAAAAAAGAATTTAAAACGATAGGTGATATTCTTTTTGAAGATGATGATCCGAAATCATTCGTGGAACTGTTATCCACACTGACTCCAAGATTCATCAATACATTACAAGAACAAATTGAGAACATCTCTTACAGAAAATTAGGCCAATTTTTGGGCCTGGAAAGTGCTTTGGATGCAAAAGAAATAAAAAAAATATTGACCGAGAACTGATTCTTCTGATTACAGATATGTATATTTTATGCGACACATGCAGCGTTCTTATGCTCATCAGAATAGCCCCGGACATGTTCATAAACCCAAAATTTGAAAGCGTCACCATCAGTGATGTCGTTAAAGAGACCTTTCGCACCCAGAAATTCAAAAACAGATATCCTTGGCGCAACCGCTATAGATCCAATATCAAACCTCTTGGTAATGCCGTATTGAAAACTGATGATTTCAAGCTTTATTATCAAACGATCAATAGCCAAATCAGCTCTGGAATTATCAACAGCAAAACCCGATATTACTTTGACTTGAGCAAAGTCGATCAACGCATAGTTGCATGTGCCCTTGCAAACAATTTTCGCATCATGACCGGAGACAAGGATCTGATCGAATATTACCTGCAACAGTTTTCCAACAATCCCGATGAAATTATTTCCTCTTTAGGTATGATTAATATATGGCTGAAAAAAGGTTTGATATCATGGGACGAAAAATTACAGACCATCCTGGAAGACTGGAACAAATGTGATGAAGCGCCGCAACCCAGAACAGAAATTAAAAAATTCCAAAACTTAACCGGTTATAAATATCTGGGATCATAAGAACTTAAAATTTAACCTCGTCCAAACTTTCTAATTTTGTGTTAAAACCCTCCCCGGTCAGTCAGACTTATCAAAGGCTTTCTATCCAACTGATATCTTTGGAGTTCAACAAGCAATTAAAGGTTTAGACAAGCGGGGAATTTTTGCACAAACCTTCCATCCAACGCGTTAAAAATATAAAAGCAAAACAAGAATTCCGATTAACCCATAACGCTTTCAAAATAGCCTGATTTGCCAAAGAACCTTGACAATTTAGTTTAATCTTGAAATATAGGTGCATAAATTTAGAGTAATCAAATAAAGGGAGAGCATATGTGACCATTGAACCCCATTTCTCACATCGAGAGGTGGGGTTTTGTGCTTTTGGAATTCAAAGATTTTGTCATAAAGG
>CAYPIW010000187.1:0-16243 GCA_964410925.1 uncultured Desulfobacteraceae bacterium | reverse complement strand
GCGGTTCGATATCTCCGGAGCTGGAATCGCGGCTCGGCATGACCGGATCGCGAAAAAACTTGACAAAGCGTACGCAATGACGTACTGTTTGGGTATAGAAAATCCATTATCTCAGAGGAAAATCATGCCGACACTAACAGCCACTGAAGCAAGATCAAATCTTTATCGACTTATTGACGAAGCAGCGTCTTCCCACGAGCCAATTATCATAAAGGGTAAGCGCGGTAACGCTGTACTTATTTCCGAAGATGACTGGCGCGCTGTCCAGGAAACCATGTACCTACTTAATATCCCGGGTATGCGGGAATCAATTCGGGAAGGATTAGCCACTCCAATCGAGGAATGTACTCAGGAACTTAACTGGTAATGTGGCGAGTCGTTTTCACAAAACAGGCTCAAAAAGACGCCAAAAATCTATCTTCTGCCGGTCTTCGTCCAAAAGCTGAAAAGCTGGTTGAAATTTTGCGTGAGAATCCTTACCAAACGCCTCCACCATTCGAAAAACTCTTAGGTGATTTATCCGGGGCCTTTTCCCGGCGAATAAATATACAACACCGGATAGTCTATCAGATTCATGATGACGAAAAAGTAGTTAAAGTCATTAGAATGTGGACTCATTATGAATGACCAGGCATAACATTTCGCTTTCAGTCGGACTCGGCAAAGCCTCGCCGCTGAAGCGCCCGTTGTGGCATAATAAAAAAAGGTAGGTGATAAAAATGAAGGAAAAATTAACAGCAATATTTCAAAAATCGCCATATGGATATATTGGTTTTGTAAAAGAACTTCCCGGAGCGAATACACAAGGCACAACTCTTGAAGAGGCAAGGAAAAATTTAATTGAGGCCGTTCAGCTTATTTTAGATGCTAACAGGCAACTTTTTGAAGAAGAATTTAAAGGCATTGAAATTATAAAGGAAGAGTTTGGAGCGGTAACGGTTTGAAACGAAAAGATTTAATTCAATATCTTGAGTCAAACGAATGCGAATTCCTGCGAGAAGGTGCCAATCATACGGTATATGTGAATCGAAAGAAAAGGAAGGCAAGCACCGTTCCCCGTAATAGAGAGGTTGACGAGAATCTTGTTATACCACGTAATTCTCGAATTGAGGTTTCCGGTGCGGTCCAACACATTATCGTAAGAGGCCTTGAGCGAAGAAAAATATTTAGTGATGACCTAGTTTTGCTGACATCTGAAAAAAAAATCTTGATTTTTGTCCTGTGCTCTTATCATTTCATCTTTTTCCAGCATCTTACAAAGTGTTCTTCTCCGACTTTTTCAAAACCGATTTTCTCTTCCAGACAACGGGGTTCCCTCACAGGGCACCTGGCCTGAAAACGGCATCCCTTGGCCGCCATCGGAGCATGAGAAATATCCGGTTCCAGGATTTCTGTTTTACGGTTTAAGCCCGGCACAGGATCAGGTATGGCCGAAAGCAGTGACAGGGTATAGGGGTGGCGCGGGGTTTCAAAAAGATCCTCGGCAGGTGCGGACTCCATAATCTGGCCTCTGTACATAACAGAAATTGTGGTGCACAGATAACTCACCACATTGAGATCGTGAGAGATGAAAAGATAGCTTAACCCCAGACCATCCTGCAGGTCTTTTAAAAGATTAATAATTTGAGCTTGTATGGATACATCCAGAGCAGAGATGGGTTCATCACATACAACCAGTGAGGGGTTCACGCTCAGGGCACGTGCGATACAGATGCGCTGGCGCTGTCCGCCGCTGAATTCATGGGGATATCGATCTGCGGAGTCCGGGGACATGCCCACCATTTTAAGGAGGTGTTCAAGGCGCTCTTTACGCATGTTGCCCTTTTTAATACCCAGAATTCGCAGCCCTTCCTCGATGGACAATCCGGCGGTCATGCGGGGATTTAATGATCCGAAGGGGTCTTGAAAAACGATTTGAATTTCTTTTCGAAAAGGCTTCATATCTTTTTCGGCCAATTTGCCGATATTCGTCTCTCGAAAAATGATTTTTCCGCGATCCGGTTCCAAAAGTCTTAAAATGAGTCTGGCAACGGTTGTTTTTCCGCAGCCGCTCTCGCCCACCAGACCCAGGGTTTTTCCCTGTTCGATTTCAAAGCTAACGTCATCAACGGCTTTAACCCATCCGGCGATTTTCTGAAAAAAGCCTCTGCGTATGGGAAAATATTTTTTCAGGTTTTGCACACGCAGGATCATCTGTTTGTTTTTACTCCTGGATTCCATTTAGTTGTATCCGTTTGCACGTTTAAACAGGACGGGGCAGCGGGCCAGGTGTGCCTGACCGTAATCACACATCCTGGGATATTCTCTGCCACAGGTCGGGATGGCATGAGGACATCTGGGGTGAAAGGGACAGCCTTCGGGTCTGCAGGCCGGGTTGGGCACCGTTCCGGGGATACTGTAAAGCCTTTTCCCCCGTTTTGACCGGCTTGGAAGCGACGCAAGGAGACCCTGAGTATACGGGTGCCGGGGATCATGGAAAATTTGAGCCGTATTCCCCTGTTCCGTGACCATACCGGAATACATCACATAAACCCGGTCGGCAATATTCGCGACTACGCCGAGATCATGGGTAATATATAGTACGGACATGGATCGTGATTTTTGAATAGATTTAAACAGTTGTAAAATTTGAGCCTGTACGGTCACATCCAGGGCGGTGGTGGGTTCGTCGGCGATAATCAGATCCGGATCACATGACAGAGCCATGGCAATCATGACCCGTTGTCTCTGCCCGCCGCTGAGCTGGTGGGGATAATCTTTAAGTCGTTGAACAGGAGAGGGCATACCCACGTCTTTTAAAAGCTGAATACAGCGGTCCCGCAAATCTCCGGCCTTTATGGGGTTATGGATACGGATCGCTTCGCCGATCTGAGCTTCTATGGTAAAAACAGGATTCAGGGAGGTCAGCGGTTCCTGGAATACCATGGCAATCTGATTTCCGCGAATCTTCTGCATATGCTCCTCGTCGAGTTTCAGCAGGTTTTTACCCCGGAACAGAATTCGACCCCCGGCTATTTCACCGGGAGGGGTCTGGATGAGGCCGAGTATGCTGAGTGCGGAAACTGTCTTTCCACATCCGGATTCACCGACAAGACAGACCGTCTCTTTTTCCCGAACCTCGAAATTGACACCGTCTACGGCGCGGGCGCAGTCGTGGCCGGATCGAAAATACACTTTTAAATCCTGAACCGAAATAAGGGTATTATCCGTCATTGTAGCTTTTCAATAAGTTCTGGTGTGTTATGTCAGACTGAGCCGCCTACTGATAATAAAATGTAATCTGTCTGGAACTCGCATTTAAGTGGGCCTAAAGAAAAAAACAGTAGCCGATCCTTTAATATTAATTGTTTCAACGCATCATCATATGGGTAAAAGATGAATGATCTTATTCGCTGTTTTTTCTTAAGGCTCACTAATCTGCTCAAACAGCCAGACAGGTTACATGTTATTACCAGTAGGCTCTGTAATTGATAGAGATGTCAATTTTCAATCTTAAATCAACAATAGACAATTCAATGCCTTTCCCTGAGCCTGGGATTCAGAACATCTCTAAGACCTTCACCAAAAAGGTTAAACGCCAGTACCACAATAAGAATTGCCATGCCCGGTATGAAGGTCAGCCAGGGGGCATCAAAGATGAAATTCTTGCCGTCTGAAAGAATGTTTCCCCAGGTGGCGTGGGGAGGCGGCACCCCGAATCCCAGAAAGCTCAAGCCGGCTTCCGTTAAAATGGCCGTCGCAATGCCGATGGTGGCGGAGACCAACACCGGCGCAACCGCATTGGGCATCATGTGGCGAAAAATGATCCTGAAGTTGCCGGCACCGAGCGTCTTTACCGCCGCCACAAAATCCTGTTCTCTTAAAGAGAGAAATTCAGCTCTGACAAAACGCGTGGTCCCCATCCAGCTGGTCAATCCGATAACAATCATGATATTGTATATACTTGCAGGCAAAAGCGCAACCACCGTTAGAATCAGAAAAAAACTCGGAAAACAGAGCATAATATCAACGATTCGCATGATCAGCGTGTCCACGGAAACAGCGTTTATACGGAAAACTTTGGCCCAAAACGGCAAGGTTTTTTCCCTGGACCTGTTTTGGGTCCGGAAAGTATAGAAAATATAAGCCAGAGTGAGACATAAAAATAGTGTACCGAAAAGGATAAAATTGGCCAATAGCAGAAATGTGGCTGAAATTAAAAAAAGCGTCACTAGAATATGATCGACCCTGATATGGTGTTGCCCGAAATATCCCGCTATTCCGCCCATGAATATACCGATGAGCACAGATATTCCCACCGCCACAAAACCAACGGTTAGTGAAACCCAGGCACCTTGGAGCATTCTTGCAAAAACATCGCGTCCCAGATCATCGGTTCCCATCAGGTAGAATCCCAGGGGCGGGATCTCTTCACGTCTCAGCGAATCAAGATTGGGTTTTGCCAGGGGGGGGCGCAGCTTTTCTTGAAGACGGATTATGGCGGGATCCAATAAAGGGTCCGGTCCGGAAGTCATAACCAGACCCGAAATTGCGCAGCAGAAAAAAAGGATGAAGATAAAGAGACCCAGAATTGCCAGCCGGTTTTTTCTGAAAAGACGCCAGAATTCCTGAAGCCGGCTCCGCTTGGGAGCCAGAGGCGTTTCGAATTGAAAATCTTCAGTAATCCCTTTTTCTTCTATGTTCATCACAGACGTATCCTCGGATCCACAATTAGATAAAGAAGATCTGAAATAAAGGTGCCGGCCAGTACCAGGACGGCTGAAACAAAATTAACCGTTAAAATAACCGGGTAATCTCTGGCCAGAATTGCCTCATAGGCCATCCGTCCCATTCCCGGCCAGGAAAATATCGATTCGATGATCACCGAGCCTCCGATCAGACCCGGTAAAATAAGTCCGAACATGGTCACAAAAGGAAGCAGGGCATTTCGCAGCGCATGCTTATAGTGGACCTGCTCGGGTGGAAGTCCTTTGGCCCGGGCCGTACGAATATAATCCTGGCCTTCCACTTCGAGCATCTGACTTCGGACATACCGGGAAAGGACTGCAATTCCTCCGGTTGCGCCCAGCACGGAAGGGAGGAGCAAATGCCAGATCCTGTCCATGAATATGGTTGTCAGAGACGCACCGTCTCGGATTCCGAAAGTTTCCATGCCGATAACCGGAACATGGAATTGGTTCACCACGAAAATAATCAAAACATAAGCAAAAAAGAAGCCGGGAACGGAAATCAGAAGATACGATAAAAATGTGGCACTCCGATCAAAAAATTGCCCCCTGAAAATGGCCGATCGGATGCCGATGGGAAAAGAAAGGGTCCAGGTAATCATTGTACCCACAATAAACAGGGGCAGACTGTTTAAGAATCGTTCCCATATTTTTTTAAGGACCGATTGATTGTCCTTCCAGGAAATGGTTTCTCCGGTAAAAAGATCCTTGTAAAAATAAAAATATTGAACGTGAAGCGGCTTGTCCAGGTGAAACTCTTTTTGAAATCGTTCCACGACTTCAGGAGTGAACTTGGGATTCATCGGATCCACCTGGCTCGGCTTCCCGGGTGCAATATGAATGATTGAAAAAGATACGATTGAGACGAAAAACAGGGTAATAATTTTCTGGATAACACTGCGTCCGATAAATGATATCATGGTCTATCCCTCATCCATAAAGCCGGGGGCCTCCGGAAGCTTTATCCATTTGTTAAAATAAAAACTATAAGTTCCGGTTTTTGTTGGGGTTATCTTTTTATATCCTGTGAGTCCGGCATCATCGATAGTCTTTATCACGATCCGTTTGTCTAAAACGGCCGTCCATTTTCCCACATAAAGAAACGTATACGGCTGTTCTCTTGCAATAATTTCATGAAGCGTTCGGGAGTATTGGACCTGACGGTTATGATCATATTCCTGCCGGATCTTTATGATAAGATCGTCGGCTTCTTTGTTTTTGAAACCTACAAAATTGAGCTGATACGGATTTGTCTGGCTTGAATGCCATATCTGATACAGATCCGGCTCTATCCCCATTTGCCAGCCCAGGACCAGGGCATCAAAATCTGCCTTGTTCACCCGTTCCTGGATAAATACAGACCACTCCAAAAGATCCGTACGCACATCGATTCCGATTTGTTTCCATGCGTCCTGGGCAATTGCCAGTACGGCTTTACGGAGATCGTTGCCGTTGTTGGTAATGAGGGTGAATTGGAGTTTATTGCCGTCTTTTGTCAGCCATCCCTGTTTGTCGGGTTTCCAGCCCGCCGTGGCTAACAGGGTTAAGGCTCCCACGGGATCATACGGAACCGGTTTGATCGTGTGGTTATAATAATCGGTCTGTTTGACAAAAGGACCGGTGATCCGCTCTCCCTGACCATAGAGCACGTAATTGATAATCTTATCCATATCAATCGCCATCCCCAGCGCCTTTCTTACTCTGGGATCATCAAAGGGCCTGCGCCGGATGTTATAGCCGATATAGGTGTACCCAAAGGCCGTGCCGGAAAAACTCTGGAACCTTCGGTCTTTTTCCAGCCGTTTTACCTGATGAGGTTGAACATCGTAGCTGTCGATGGTACCGGCATAAAATTCCATTTCCTGGGTCAGCCGATCCGGTATTACACGAAAAACGTATTTTTTATAATTGGGCGGTCCCTCCCAGTAGCGGTCAAAACGATCCAGGATCATATACTGATCCGATTTCCATTCCTGAAACCGGAACGGTCCGCACCCGATGGGATGCCGGTTAAAGGTACTCTGGCGCATGGAAAACGTGTCCGGGTCTTTCCCGAGACGGTGAGCTTCCTTTTTAAGCGCGTTTTGATTGAGCAAATGCTCGGGGAGGATTCCCATGCCCCAGGTTCCCATGGCCGGAGAGTAGAGTCGCTTGTAAACGATTTTTACGGTTAACGGATCCATCACCGTAACAGATTTAACCGGCTCATAATCGGCAATACGGGGGGAAAGATTTTTCGGGTTCATGATTGATTCATAGGTAAATTTGACATCATCAGCATCAAAGGGATGACCGTCATGAAACCTTACTCCGGGTCTTAAATGAAACAAAAGAACCGGATTATGTTCAATAGCCGGTACCAACTCACCGGCATATTCGGCTGTTCTTTCCTTTTCTATGGGGGAATCAGGCATCAAAGATGGTTTGCCGTCAAAGGAGTCAAAGTAATTTTTACCCAACAGCAGTGAAAGGTTTTGGAAAAAATCAGGGTCTACCCGATTAAGAACAAGTTTTATCCTGGCAGGTTCCGCGATGCGAATTTTAATATTTTTTTGTGTTCCGGTGGTTGGATCTTTGAACGGTTTCGTAACCCACGAGGTTTTGGGCGCAAAAACCGAAAGGTCCGTGATATATCCCAGAGAATCTTTGAGCTCTCTGTTTTTTATTTGATTCTTTTGTTTTGTATTTTTGATAAAATCCACCAGGGTTTCCGGGTTTGCCTTACCCAATCCCGGTACGTCGGCGGATGGGTTGACATAAAAATAGGCTTCTTCGAATACCTCCCATGAAGTTGCCAGACGCCCTCTGAAGTGTAACTGTTTATCCCTGTCGATGAGGCCTTCAAACACCATGTTTTCGATGCTGCTGCTTGCCGAATCTGCCGTGAGAACGGGATTCAGCAGGCTGGCATCACCGATGGATCCGGTAATATATTCATTGAGACGTTCGGGATTTCCTTTGGTTTGTTCCTCGTAGGTGGGCACCCAGAAATATGATTGTAACAAAACGATAATTAGGAGTATGGGTGCAAAAATGAGGAAGCGTCTTATGGTCATAGGGGCTGTCTCAAAGTGAGACCTTTGCAAAACGCTCCCTTTTGCTCAATCCCGGCGTCAGGCTCAAATTTTAATCCTCAAAATACTCAATGTATTCCTGTGGTTAAAATTTTCGCCTTTCTTGGCCTTGAACAAAATTGAACATTTTTCAAAGGTCTCAACGTGTAACGTTCTTTTTTTGGGAAGCAACATCCAGATTAATCGAAACCTTAAGAGATTCAAGTTTTTGAGTCAAGTGAAAAGGCGCTGTGAGAAACACGCAACCGCTCGGGGGAACAGGGTAAGGAGACTTAAAAGACCAATGTCCACTAAGATCGTCCCCTAAGGTCCCCCTGCTTTTCATATGATTGGAATGCTATGAAGGGGTATCACTATTTAATGCGAATTGGACTGGAAACTTCCTCCTCTGTAAATGCCATATATTGTTTTTTTAAGAACTGATAAAGGATCATTGTGGCAATTCAACAATTGCCTCCACATAGGTTCCTTTTAGACCGAGATCCTCCCCAATGTAATTTCTGACCCTATAAATCAAGCGGTAACCATATTTTTTTAAAAAATTACTTGACAGATCAATTTTGAGACGTTATCCTAACCTAACCTAACCTAACCTAACCTAACCTTTTCTATTTGCGTACAAACAGAGGTTATCTAAACAGCAAATGAAAGCCACAGATTTTGAGCAAACAACTGAGGTGCGCACTCAGATTATGGTTCTTATAGAAAATTAAAATCTTCTGAGCATTAAGTGTTGGCCGTATTCATCAACAAGCTGATTATAAACAGGATTTATTATAAAAAAAGGAATGAGATGGTAAACAATAGCGATGTGTTAAATGCAAAAGAGGCAGCCGGATTTTTAGGTGCCTATGTGGAAACAATCCGTCGGTTGGCAAGAAAAGGCGAAATCCCATCATACAAGGTTGGGAAAGACTGGCGCTTTCGCAAGGAAGCTTTAATAAACTGGGCCGAAACGCATCACCTGCGACACAAACCACCTTGTGTATTGGTGATAGACGATGATGCTGGCGTCCGTAGGCTTATGAGACGTTTCCTGGAGGCGGAAGGCTACAGGGTTTTCTTTGCCTCAGACGGTATTGAGGGTTTGGCATGGCTGGACAGGGAATCGGTGAGTTTAATTCTTCTTGACCTGAAAATGCCGGAGATGAACGGTCCGGAATTCCTGCGTCGATGTCGGGAAGCCAATCCTAATTTGCCGGTCATTGTAATCACCGGCTATCCGGACAGCGACCTTATGATAGAGGCCATGCGTAACGGCCCCATCACACTTGTTGCAAAACCAATTGAAAGGGAACCTCTGATACATGCGGTTCACACCTTGCTTAACGGCAGCCGTAAGGCCCAAGACCGAATGAAGGCATCCTTTTGATAGATGGAGGAAAATCGTCATAACTATAATAAATAAAAACCAGCTTATGGTGTTCAGGCTTGACGCTCAAAACTATGCTCTCTATCTTTCTGTGGTGGAGAAAGTCGTGCGAGCGGCGGAAATCACTTTGATGCCCAAAGCGCCAGAGATCGTAGTGGGAGTCGTGAATTGGCATGGCCGGGTTGTTCCGGTTGTCAACATGCGCGCGCGTTTTGGTTTAACAGCGCGGGAAATTGACCTGGCCGACCGGTTCATATTTGCCCGGACCAGGAAAAGGGTCGTGGCCCTTATCGCTGATTCCGTGGACGGTGTGATATTTCATTCCCGGGAAGAAATTATTTCCCCAGAGCATATAGTCCCCGGAATTGAATACATCGATGGCGTGGCCAAGCTTGAAGACGGCCTTCTGCTCATCCACGATCTGGATAAATTTCTCAGTCTGGAAGAAGAAAACGGACTGGACAGGGCATTGAAAATCGCTCCGGAGTCATTACATGGACCATAACATCTCAGAGGCGGCTCTCACTAAACTCAGCCGGTTTGTCACCGATCAACTGGGCTTATCGTTTCCGAGGGAACGCTTTGCCGACCTCAAACGCGGTCTGATATCCGCGGCCCTGGAGTTTGATTTCACGGACGCGGAGGCGTGTTTAACCTGGCTTCTCTCCTCATCTTTGTCCCGGCGCCAGATCGAGGTTTTGGCGAGCCACTTCACGGTTGGAGAGACCTACTTCTTCCGGGACAGCAACCTCTTTAAAGTCATGGAAGAAGAAATCGTTCCCGGGCTGGTCAGCAAGCGCCGAACCGCCGCCAGAGACGATATCGTAAAGGCCATAAGGCAAAGGGAAGACACTATCGAGAACCGGCTGTTTAAAGCCGGAGAAACTATCACCGACACGGCGGAAGCCATCAGGGCATCGGCCGTGAAGGATGGGGAAGCGCTCGGCCTCCGGGTGAGCAGCAACAATGCGAGGGCCACTCTATTCCTCATTATTTTTTCCATTATCAGTTTGATCGTTGCGGTGATTCTGGCCTTGTTCATCAGCCGGCAAATCACCGGGCCGGTGAACCAGGCCCTGGAGGCGGTAACCCGGATCACCTCGGGCGATTTGCGGGGAGAGTTCAATGTGATTAAAAACGATGATGAAATCGGGCAATTGATGGGGGCGATGAGCCAGATGGCAGCCAACCTGAAAAAGCAGGCGGCAGGCATGGCCGAGGCTGTGGGTGTGTTAAGCGCCTCCTCCTCCGAGATCGTCGCCACAACCACCCAGCTTGCCTCCAACGCCTCGGAAACGGCCGTGTCCGCCAATGAGACCACCACCACGGTCGAGGAAGTGCGGCAGACGACCGATGTCTCCAGCCAAAAGGCCAAATACGTTTCCGAGAGCGCGCAAAAGGCTGCACAGATCGCCAAGGCAGGCAAGAAGGCCGTCGAAGACACCATAGAAGGCATGAACAGCATCAAGCAGAAAATGGAGTCGGTTGCCGAGAGCATTGTTACGCTTTCCGAGCAGAGCCAGGCCATCGGCGAGATCATTGCCGCAGTGGACGACCTGGCCGAACAGACCAACCTCCTTTCGGTCAACGCCGCCATCGAGGCGGTGAAGGCAGGCGAGCAGGGCAAAGGCTTTTCCGTAGTGGCCCAGGAGATCAAGGCCCTGGCCGACCAGTCCAAGCAGGCCACCAGGCGGGTCCGGGCCATTTTAAACGACATCCAGAAGGCAACGGGCAAGGCAGTGATGGCCACCGAAGAGGGGAGCAAGACCGTGGACGCGGGGGCCAAGCTCTCGGTCCAGTCGGGAGAGAACATCCAGTCCCTGGCTGACGCCATCGCCGAGGCCGCCCAGGCCGCCACCCAGATCGCGGCCTCCAGCCAGCAACAGTCAGTGGGTATGGACCAGGTGGCGATGGCCATGGAAAACGTCAAGACCGCCAGCGCTCAGAACGCCGAGGCGGCAAAGCAAATGGAAACAGCGACCCATAATATCTCCGAGCTGGGGGGCAAGTTAAAAGAGCTGGTGTCGTGGTATCGGATCACGGCTTGATCGGAAAGTGCCATGGACAAAAAAGACAACGATATCCTGAAAAGGCTCCGGGCGGCCTTCCGGCTTGAGGCCGAGGAGCTCATGATCTCCATGAGCGCGCGCCTCATCGAACTGGAAAAATCGCCATCCCCCGAGGCATACCTGGAAATCGCAGAAACGGTCTTCCGCGAAGCCCACAGCCTCAAAGGCGCGGCCCGGTCCGCAGGCATGGGAGAAATCGAGAAGATCTTCCAGGATCTCGAAAGTGTATTCGCGGCCTTGAAGCGCAGGAAAATCGAGCTCACCCCCGAAAATTTCGATTTCCTGCATAAAGCTGTGGATACCATCAATGGTTTTCTTTCCCTGCCCGAAGAAGAACGTTCCGGTGACATCAGCGCCAGGATGTCCGAGCTGAAAAAGCAACTGGCCGGGCTGGCTGGAGAGAATTTACCGGCAGATCAAACGCCCCCGGTCCTTGCCGCTTCGCCCTTGCCCGAAAAAGAAACACCTGAAGAGCACCAAGGTCTTGAACCCGGCAGCGACATGGAACGACACGCGCTTCCGGGGTCTGTCAGGATTTCTGTTGATAAGCTTGACTCCCTCATGCGGGAGGCCCAGGAAATGGTTATGCTCAAGCAGATCGCGAGCCGGACCGGACAGGATTTTCAGGAACTTTTATCCATGCTCGATCAGATTATGAAGCAATGGGCCGGGATCGCTCCGGAAACGCAGGCGCTGAGGCGGACCCTGGATAAACAGGATGCCCTGCCGGTCTTCTCCGGAAGAACCGGGCGACAATATATCCTGAACCTCTTTGACACCCTTGATTCGGTCCAAAACCATATGCGGCTCATGGAAGACAGACTGCAAACCCTGGTGAAATCATCCGGGCAGGCCCAAAGAACCGTCGGCGTCATGGTGGATACGATGGTTCAGGACATGAAAAAAGTGTTAATGCTTCCCTTTTCCTCCTTTCTGGAGGCTGTCCCCAAACTGGTCCGTGATCTTTCCCGCGATCAGGGAAAAGATGTTCGCCTGGTCATAGAGGGTAGCGAAGTGGAAATCGACCGGCGCGTCCTTGAGGAGATGCGGGACCCGCTTATCCATATTCTAAGAAACAGCGTGGACCACGGCATTGAAAAGCCTGAGACCAGGATTGCACAGAATAAGCCCGGAACCGGGACGATCAAGGTCTCCATCAAACAGGTAAACGGCAACAAGGTGGAGATTTTGGTCGCGGACGACGGGGCCGGGGTGGACCTGGAGAAGGTTAAAAAAGCCGCGGTTAAACGGGGCTTCATCTCAGCGAACCAGGCGCAAGCCTTGGATGATGAAGCAGCCATGTCCCTGATTTACGAATCCGAAATTTCCACCAGCCCCATCGTAACCGATATTTCGGGTCGCGGTCTGGGCCTGGCCATCGTGCGGGAGAAGGTGGATAAGTTTGGCGGAAAAAATTTCACCCGGAATCTACCCGGCCAGGGCGCGGAGTTTAGGATCATCATCCCGATCACGCTGGCTACTTTCCGGGGTCTGCTGCTCAGGGTGGAAGAGCAATGGTTTATCGTTCCCACCGTCAACGTGGAACAGGCGGCGCGGATCAGGTCCAATGAGGTTAGGACCGTGGAAAACCGGGAAACCATATCCCTGAACGGCCGTACCCTGTCCTTTTCCCGGCTGGCCGATGTTCTGGAACTGCCGCGCACCGAAAATAACAATGACAGTGCCTCGTTCATCACGATCATTATCCTTTCGGCCGTTGGAAAACAACTGGCCTTTGGCGTGGACGAGGTCATCAACGAGGAGGAAGTGCTTTTAAAGCCGCTCGGCAATCAGCTCTCCCGGGTCAGAAACATCTACGGCGCCGCGATTCTGGGTTCGGGCAAGGTGGTTGCGGTCCTTAATGTCGATGACCTGATCAAGTCCTCGGTCGTAGCGCCTTCCCGGCAGGCCCGGATTGAACCGTCAGCGTCCGCCGGAGAGAAAATTAATATTCTGGTGGCCGAGGATTCCATCACCTCGAGAATGCTCTTAAAGAACATCCTCGAATCTGCCGGCTACGTCGTCAGGACCGTGACGGATGGCCTCGAAGCCCTCACCGAACTGAAACAGGGAAATTACAATCTGCTGGTCTCGGATGTGGATATGCCGCGAATGAACGGCTTTGTCCTCACCTCCAATATCCGGGCTGAAAAGAAACTCGCCGACCTGCCCGTGGTACTGGTCACTGCGCTCCAGTCCCGTGAGGATCGCGAGCGGGGCATTGATGCCGGCGCCAATGCTTACATTATCAAGAGCAGCTTTGATCAAAGCAACTTGCTGGATGTGATTAAAAAACTCATATAACGAAGGGGAAAAATCGCGATGATAAAGGTACTGATTGTTGACGATTCCCAAACCACTTTGGACTATCTCAAATATCTGCTGTCTTTGGACAAGGAGATTGTGATCACGGGGATTGCCGATAACGGCAAAGAGGCGGTGGAACTATCTCAACACAAACCGCCGGACGTCATTTTGATGGACATCCACATGCCGCAAATGGACGGGTTCGAAGCCACCCGGATCATCATGGAAAGAAATCCCGCTCCCATCGTTATTATGAGCGCGTCCCACAATGTCAAAGACACCGATGTGATCTTCCGCGCCATGGAAGCGGGAGCGGTTGCCCTCGCCAATAAACCCAGGGGACTCGACCACCCGGACTATGAATCTTCGGTGAAAGAATTAGTCCAAACCGTGAAATTAATGGCGGAAATCAAGGTGATCCGGCGCCGTCCCATTTTGAAACGAAAGCCTGAGGAACGTAAGCCAAGGCCGGAATCTCTATTCGTAAAACCGACGGTTAGTCCCGCGGCAATCAGAGTGATCGCCATGGGCGCGTCAGCGGGAGGGCCTCCCGTGCTCCAGGCGATACTCTCCCGAATTCCTGAAAGATTTTCTGTTCCCCTGTTGATTGTTCAGCACATCGCCTGCGGCTTTGTTGAGGGTTTGATCGAATGGCTCACTCAGACTGCGGACTGCCCGATTCACCTGGCCACTCATGAAGAGACGCTGCTTCCGGGCCACATCTACTTTGCACCGGACAATTATCACATGGGGGTCGGGAACTCCGGCCGGATCGTTCTTTCCAAGGGCGGTCCGGAAAACGGTTCCCGCCCCTCAATATCGTATCTTTTCCAGAGCGTGGCGGAGGTCTATGGCGCCAATGCCGTCGGCGTTTTGCTCACCGGGATGGGACGGGACGGGGCCGTCGGCCTGAAACTCATGAGAGACCGGGGGGCCATTACCATCGTGCAGGACCAGGCAAGTTCCCTGGTCCATGGAATGGCGGGAGAGGCAATCAAACTCAATGGGGCAATGTATGAACTTCACTACGACAACATCGCTCACACTCTGCTCAGTCTGGTAAATTAGCAGGAGAAAGCGGGATAAACATCCGGCAAATATCGGAGGTATGTATCATGGAAAATAATGTTCACATCCTAATTGTCGAGGACAGCTCTACCCAGGCCATCGAGCTCCAATACCTGCTCAAAAAAAACCATTTTCAGGTGACTATAGCCAATAACGGCAAACAGGCTTTGGAGGTGTTGCAACAAATTACGCCTACCATCATCATCTCCGATATTGTCATGCCCGAAATGAACGGCTATGAGTTATGCAAGGCCATCAAAGAAAACGTTAATCTGAAAGACATCCCGGTGATTCTGTTAACCTCGCTGTCCGACCCCGAGGATGTTATTAACGGCATTGTTAGCGGGGCCAATAACATCATCGTTAAGCCTTACGATGAAAATTTTCTCATCTCCCGAATCAAGTATATTCTCGCCAACATGGAGATCAGAAAAACCGCCTCTTCTCAGATGGGCATTGAAATCATTTTCCGGGATAAAAAGTATTTCTTAACCTCCGAACACGTACAGATGATTGACCTCCTGCTCTCAACCTATGAAGCCGCCATCCAAAGAAACCTTGATTTCCAAATTGCGAACGAGAAGCTGCAACAAGCCAGAGATGAGCTTGAAATCCGCGTTCAAGAGCGAACCGCCGATCTGAAGGAGCGCGTCAAGAAGATCGGCTGTCTTTATGCCGTTTCGAACCTTGTGGCGCAACCGCGCAAGACAATCAACGAGAATCTGAAGGTCGCCGTGGACCTGATTCCACCGGGTTGGCATTATCCTGAGATAACTCGCGCCCGGATCGTCTTCGAGGGCAGGGAGTTCGCGACCGATGGTTTCAGGGAAACGCTGTGGAAGCAGTCCTCTGACATCGTGATCTCGGGGAAGACCGTCGGGACGGTGGAGGTCTGCTACCTGGAGGAAAGGCCTGCGCTGGACGAGGGACCGTTTTTCAAGGAGGAAAGAGACCTGCTCAACGACATCGCCAGGCAGCTCGTCGTCATGATCCAGCGCGAGCGTGCTCATACCCGCCTTGAGCACATCAACGGCGTGTTGCGATCGTTCCGAAACCTCAACCAGTTGATTGTGCGCGAGAAGCGGCGCGGGCCGCTCATCCAGATGGCCTGTGAAAATCTGGTGCGTACCCGCCGCAGCCTGCAGGGCGCATGGATCGTCCTCACCGACGGGCTGCCCGATCGTGTCGAGGGTGCGCAAAGCGGCTATAACGACACCGACTTCTCCGAACTGCTGAACCTGTTTCATCGGGGGGAAACGCCGGCATGTTTTCGCCCTGGCAAAACCGAGTCGGGTGTGAAGGTGATGGAAGATACCGCTGTAGCGTGCAGGAATTGCCCTCTGGCGGACACTTATGGAGGACGCTGCGCGATCACCATCGAGATCGAGCATGGCAACCGCAGATACGGTTGCATGGGGATTGCCGTTCCAATTCAATTCGCCGACGACAAGGAAGAGGCTTCGTTGTTTGAGGAGATCGCAGGCGACATTGCATTCGCACTATCATCGATCGAAAAAGAGGAAGCGCTGAAGGAAGCGGAAGTTCGATACAGGGCAATCTTCGAAGGCGCCGCCGAGGGCATACTGGTGGCGGACAGGAAGACTCGGAGATTCAGATACTGCAATC
>CAYPIW010000186.1:0-15756 GCA_964410925.1 uncultured Desulfobacteraceae bacterium | reverse complement strand
CGTCGGGAAAAACGTCGGGAAAAATTCTTGCTGCCTTGGAAATGAACGGGGAGTTGACCATACCGGAATTGGCGGATTTGATCGGTGTAACCGGACGTTGCATTGAAAGAAATATCCGTAAGAAGATGGAACAGGGATTACAGAAGAGGGCAAATACAAACGGTGATTCTGATTCCATTGCCTGTATTGTCGGTGGCGTAAGTGGGGCTTACCTCGTAATTAAGGCAATTCCGAAAGAGTGGGTCAGGAAAATTGAAAAAATGAATATCTTAATGAACTGGCAAAACGTTTATCGTAAAAAAAGTAAATGTTTAAAATGTATAACAGCAGAAAAAGTTTAGAAAATTTATTCAAAAACGGGAAGATAAATATAAAACGCGGTCCTATTTTTGATTTTTCTCCTGGACCCATGCCGGTTGGTTTTGATTTTGAACGCATTGAAGGGATGATGCTCGGACTTGCAATAGGCGACCCCTCAATAATGCTTACCAAACCTTGAATTGTGAATTAGCCGAAACTGTCTATGTTTAGAGATGATACAATAAGTCTTAAACATTAGGGATTTTTGTAAGGAGTGAATCTTGGCAACGATAATTCCTGCAAATGTCGAAAGCTTCACAACGGAAGGTGAAATGCAATCATACCGTTTTCTGGAGGCGGTTGCCAAGCCCGACGGGCAATACCTTTGCTGGTATCTCCCTGATATTCGGGGAAAAAAACCGGATTTCATCCTGTTTTCAAACGATCTCGGTTTGGTTGTTCTTGAAGTTAAAGATTGGAATCTCATCCAGATAAGAGCGGCCAATCCCCACTTCTTTATTATTGAGAAAGGCTCAAAAACCGAACAGCACCAAAACCCCTATCAACAGGCAAGGGACTATCTCATACAGTTGATAGAGGCCATAAAGGGGGACAAGCGACTGGTCTCCAAAGATCCCTTCCACCGGGGCAACCCTAAAATTCCAATCAATTGCGGGGTCATTTTCCCGAATATAAACAAGTACGAATATATTCAAAAAGGTTTCGATCGCGTAATTGGTGAAGAAAATATTTTCTTCTGGGACGACCTCCATCCCGAGTCGCCAATCTGCTGTGATTCAACGGGAATCTGTTTTGCCAAAACCGTCGAAAATATGTTCCCGGTCAAATTCAGCTTTAATTTGACCGGTGTCGAACCGAACCATCTCAAACAACTAATATTCCCGGTTGTAAAAATCGAACTTCCGGATAGAAAAACTGAACGTTCCTACACCCGACGAATCAGCCGTCTGAAAAGCCTTGATAATCACCAGGAGGCACTTGTCCGCAAGTTTGATGGCGGTCATCGGATTATCGTTGGGCCGTCTGGCAGCGGAAAAACGCTGATTCTTGTCCACAAAGCCGCCTTTTTAATGCAGTACAATCCTGACATAAAAAACATTCTGTTTGTTTGCTTCAATATCACTCTTGTAAATTACATCAAAAGGCTTTTGGCTGACAAGGGAGTTACTCTTGATGACAACCAGGATATATACCAGCGGGAATCTTTATGGAAAGATGTCGGCATTCAAGCCCGCGGGCGTGTACATAGAATTTCGTACATCTACAGGAACACCAAGGAAATCTCAGAATTCGCTTCTAAATTTATTAAAGAAACAGACCCAACACCTGATGTTCAAAAAGCGGAACAACTTGAACTGTTTCCGAACTTTTTCGATTTCAGCGGCCCCAGGCCGGTTATAAAGCGATTTTCTGATTATGAATCAATAATCTCAAATATATCCGACAAAATACATGAGACCGTCAGTACTGATGAGTGCCCTTGCTCTGAGATTGCCATCATATTCACAATGAAAATGCCCGATGCGAATATGAAAGAGCCACTTCCTTTAATGGTTAAAAAAGCTTTGGAATCCAATGGCATATTGAGCAACTGGGCGTTGGAAGATTACAGATCGAAAACAACCTATGACATCACCACAAACAGCGTAACCATATCCACCATCCACAGTGTAAAAGGGCTGGATTATTCATGCGTATTTTTGCTTGGGCTGGATTCACTCAAACCTAAAGGGTGGACAGAAGATCAGATAAACAATCTTGTGTATGTTGCGATCACAAGAGCCAGATATCAGCTTTTAATTCTGTATATTCACAAAAGCTCACTGATAAAAAGATTAAAAAGGTGCTGATAAATTTAGGCATTTAGAGATTATTTAAAGGCCTTGGAATCTACAAATGTTTTAAATCATTTTGTCCTCATCTGACAATCCTGTGTGATATGTTCATATAAAAACGTTTTAAGTGATATTTATTCGGAGAATAAAATGGCGATTGAATTGTATTTTAGCAATCAGTTGGATCAGCTGGCAGACAAGTTTTCAGATACCATTGCTGATGAAAATCGCAGCAAAGCCAATATATTTGATGCTCCGGTGGTGATTGTTCCCAATGCAAATCTGGCCAAATGGCTGCAGCTCTTTCTGGCGACAAAAAATTCGATACTCATGAATGTGGATTTTAAATACCTTGAAGCCGGCTTGTGGGGAATGATTACAGAGCTTGATTCCAGCGAAAATAAGCCGGAAATGCTGGATAATGATCTGCTTAAAATACTGCTGCTTTATGCTTTGCAAAATCTTAAAAGTAACGTCCCCGATTTTTTGCCTGTAACCCGATATCTGATGGGGGAAGAGGGGCACAAAAATCCGGATTATGCGGCAAGGCTTTGGCAGCTTTCTGAAAAATTGGCTCACCTGTTTCAAGAATATGAATTTCACCGGATTGGAATGATTCAAAAGTGGTTGGATAAGACAGCTATACAGGAAAGCATGGAACTATGTCAGCAGCAGCTTTACTTGCAGTTAAAAACCATGAGAAACGAACTTGAAAGTCGCACGGGTAAACAACTGCTTTCCATGATGGAATACGCTGATAAGGTGCTTTCCAAATCCAAGCCGGATACAGGGAAAGCTGTTGATAACAAATTTATCCATTTTTTCGGCCTGTCACAGATATCAGATTTTCATTTAAAACTTATCGACAGGTTGCAGACCTATTATACTATTTTCATCTATGCGTTAAACCCCTCCAAAGAATTTTGGGAGGATATCAAAACACTTAGGGAAAAACGATGGGTTCAGAGAAAAAACGTAAAAACACTTGCAATTCAGACGGAGGAAAAAGAGCAGGGAGAACTTTTTCAGCAGGATGATAACGCACTGCTGGCTGCATGGGGTAAGCCCGGTCGAGAAAGCGTCCGGCTTTTGTGCGAGCTGACAGATTATGACTTTAATGTCTGTTTCACAGCCCAAAAACCTGCAACCGGTATCCTGCAAAGAATTCAAAACCACATCCTCACACTATCTTCTAAAGCCCGTGAAACAGAGGGGCTGGTCCAGGATCAGTCCCTGCAGATAGTTGCCTGTCCCGGCGTTACCAGAGAAGTTGAAACCGTATACAACAGCATCCTGTTTAATTTGGAACAGAACGACGACCTTCAGCTGACTGATATCGCCATTCTGGTGCCGGACATTTCAACTTACAAACCAGTGTTTGATTCTGTTTTTAATCGCAACCCAAAATGCCTTGTTTACAATCTGGTGGATTCCTACGCCGAAATCGAGAGCGTATACGGGAAAGCAATCCAGGGGATTTTGACGTTAGCCACCGGACGTTTTTCCAGAAACGAGGTCTTTGATTTGATTTTGAATCCGTGCTTTGCAAGCCGCTGGAAGATCGGCCAGGATGAGGTCCAAGCCTGGGCCAATTGGACCGAAGCGTTAAATGTTTTTCATACATTCGATCGGGAGGCAAAAATAGCCAAAGGATACCCTGCAAGCGGCATTTACACTTGGAAGCAGGGTCTTCAAAGGCTGCGCCTATCAAGAATTCTGGCTGCTCCTAATGCATTCGACACAGCACGTTTAGCGCATTTTCAGGAACTTATTCCGTTTAACGATATAAAAACCGGTGACGTTGATCTGATTGAGAAGTTTTGCACGGTCATTGAGGCGCTTCATCATGCTGTAAACACATTAAACGTGAAAAGTGCAACCGGTGAGCAGTGGAAACAGATCTTTTTTAGTGTCTGCGATTACCTGATAGAAATCCCGGAAGATTTAAAAGGGGAGTTTGTTGTTCAACAAACCCTGATTCAAGCCTTTGACAACCTGAAACTGTATGACCAACTCCAGGGTGATGCATCCAAATCAACATTGGATGTTGATCTGATCAAAGAATTTATACGCGCCAACCTCAGCTCCATTTCAGGCGGACACGGGGACTATTTAACTGGGGGCATCACTATTTCCGCTCTGCAGCCCATGCGGCCCATCCCTTTTAGTATTGTTTACATCCTGGGAATGCAAGAAGGGAATTTTCCCGGCAGGGCCGAGCTGTCATCCCTGGATCTGCGACTGTTAAAACGGCGGATCGGCGATATCAGCCTTCCTGAACGTAATTGTTATCTGTTTCTTGAAATGCTGCTGTCGGTACGGGACAAGATGTATATCAGTTATGTTTCCAGGGATCTTCAAAAAGATCGCATCCAGCAGCCGTGTTCTGTGGTTAATCAGCTTAGGCGCTACGTGGAGCAGGAAATATTTCCCAGTGGGCAACGCTTCCAAATCGCAGAGATACCGCTTGCGGGCAGCAGTGAACGCTTTCTTGATCCTGAAGCGATCAACACCTGGAGCGATGTTTTGAAAAACTATTCCATAGCTGACAGGTTGGCTTACTACCGGGCAAACCGATTATGGCAAAAGTTTAATCAAAGCGCTTCGGCGGATGATTTAAAAAGGCTTAAGCGCTTTGATCCTGATTTGTCATTTGATGTGGTTAAGCCTTCAGGCGATGACCGGCAAGTTGAGAGGATCACATCGAAACAATTAAAAAAATTTCTGAAAGATCCTGTCCGACAGAAGACTCAACGGCATCTGGGTCTTTATGATGAAGAAGAAACCATCGAAGACCTGATTTTACGTGAAGAAGAACCGTTTTTTTCTGAATTTCCATTGGATTATCATCTGAAAATGGATCCGGTAAAGCGATGGCTGGACACGCTGTTTTCTTCTCAAGATACTGATATTGCCAAGCCGGAGCCCGAGGATATTTATAACCTTGTTTATGACGAATACCGCCGGAAAAGCCAAACTCCGGAAGGCGCTTTTGCCGAAATGGACAAGAATGAACTGCGAGGCCATGTTTGCCAGATCGTAGAAACCTTAAATCCGGTTATAGAGCAGATGCAATCTGCGAAAAAGCTGTATCGGGCCGTATTCATCGGCGAGCAGACGGATGAGCACATCCCGTCCGGCATCAACCTGGGTTTAAAACGATTTGCACCTTTATCATTGACGGTCCAAACCGCAAACCACACATCAGAAACCGTTACCTGTGACGTAGAGCTTCACGGGCAACTTCCCTGGGTATGGCAAGATTCTGAGAATAGATGGCATGCACTGATATTAACCGGTTCCGGGAAAAAACCAAAAGAGCCGGATAAATACGTATTTGAACCGGTTATATTTTATTTGCTTTGTCTGACCGGGGAGGAGAGTTGCGAGTGGATCGGTTCATCCGGAATAACACTTCATATTGTTTGCCGGGAAAAGCTGGTGGAGTGGATTTACAAATTCGATCAAGAGACTGCCAGGATGTACTTGATTGATCTGGTTTCGGATTACCTGAATCAGTCCATGGCGGCATGGTTGCCTTTTGAAATCATCTCGAAGTTGCCTGTTAAACCGCATAAAATGCCGGAGAATGAGATTGATGATTTAATCCGAGAACAGTTTGTTTTAGCGCTTGAAGATGCCTACTCAGAGGTTGACGATTACCTGATTCGAATTACAAAGCCAACGATTCCCTTGGATGCCTTCGATAGGGCTAAAAGGCGGTTTAAAATATTTTTTAGATACCAGGAGCTGACATGACTACTTACACACTCGTGGATAACACTTCACAAATTGATTTGACCCGGCATGCGATCATTGAAGCGTCTGCCGGGACTGGTAAAACCTATACCATTGAAAATCTGGTTGTAAGGATTTTAAAGGAAAGACACCATGTTGCCCTTGAAAATATTCTCATTGTCACCTTCACCGAAAAAGCAACTTCAGAACTGAAGATTCGCATTCGTGAGAAGTTAGAACAAGAATTAAGTTTTTCTGCCGACGATAGTGAAGTTCTTCAAAAAATAAAGGACACACTGGATTCTTTTGATGCCGCCTCTATTTATACCATCCACGGGTTTTGCCATACAATATTGAAAGATTTTGCTTTTGAAAACGGCACCCTTTTTCGAAATGAGGTCATCGATGATAAGCTTCTTTTCGATACCCTGCTAAAGGAGCAGATGCGAAAAGTCTGGCCTGAAATCTATCAGGAGTATTTTCTTGAAATGCTCAATATGTCGGGGCTTAGCACCCGCAAAGATCGGCTCCTTTCCCTGATAGTGGATATTGCCAGGCGAATCTATCGCCCCAGCGTAGGTGATGAAATCAAACCCGACACAGAAGGCAAAAATATCGGGCAGATTCGATCGGAAATAAAAATACTGCTGATGCAGCTCAAAACCCTGATCGGAACTCCCCCTGTATTTTCCGAAGGGTTTGATCGGTTAAACATTCATGCGGGCAGTAAAAAAACATTGCTGGAAAAGATTGTGGTTCCCCTCGAAATCTACCTGCCTCAAATCGATGAAAACAATTTCACATTGGCTCATTTGTTGGATTTGATTGACCAAATTCAACAGACCAAATCTGCCGGCAGGCAGGGTGTCGAATGCCTTATCCCCAACAAATGGCTGAAAACAGGCGCTAACCCCGAAGTTTGTCCGAATTTGGAACCTATTGTTGCAAAATTAGAAAGCCTGATCGAAACCCACAAAAGATTAGTTCATTTTTTGGTGGTGCATGCCATTAAACAACTTCAAAAAGATGCTGCTGTTATAAAACGCCAGAATGGGTGGATCAGCTATGATGATATGCTCGGTCAGGTTGAATCAGCCTTGTACGGCGACAATTCAGCGGCACTGCTAAAAAAACTGCGGGGGAAATATCGGGTCGCCTTTGTTGATGAATTTCAGGATACGGATCCTGTCCAATGGAGGATTTTCAGGAAGATTTTCCTGGATCATGCTGGCGAGCACTCCGAAAACCTGCTGTATCTTATCGGTGATCCCAAACAGGCCATCTATTCTTTTCGTGGTGCCGATGTTTATGCCTATCTGGATGCAAGAAATGAAATCCAACGATTGTCAACCTCCGGCAGGGCCAATTTATATTCCCTGGCAACCAACTGGCGCAGCCGGCCGGAACTCGTCCAGGCGTTCAACGATCTGTTCTGCCGTCAAGAATGGTTCCCGCCGCACCACCAGGCCGGTACATTTGAAATTGGCTATCAAGCCGCCGGATCACCGGACAAAGCCGACCTTCCGGCTATCCTGGTTGCTGACAATTCACATCGTTCGACACTTAACATCGTGGATCTTCTCGGCCCGAAGTCTCCCAAGGCCGCTAAACCCGACCTGGCAAGGTTTATTGCCGCCGAAATTGAGTATCTGGTTGCAGGCGGGGGGATCGAAATCCAAGAAAAAAATAACAATCGCCGGCGTCTTAATTTTGGTGACATTTGTATTCTTGTGCGCGGCAGACCCGATGTCTCGTTTTTAGAATCCGAACTGATAGATCGGAAAATTCCCTATACATTTTACAAAAAACCAGGGCTCTTTCTTTCCGATGAAGCCGTTTATCTAAGCCTGGTGCTGCATGCAGTTTTTGATCCGGGCAACATCCCTGATGTGAAAAAAGCATTGCTTACCCCGTTTTTTGAATATGAACCTCAAGACTTGTACGATTATGAGAACCTGCCTGTTTCCCATCCGCTGAAGCAATTGCTTTTCCAGTTGAATGAACAGGCCCGATCTCGGAAGTGGAGCCTGCTTTTCCAGTCTTTGATGGAGGATTCGGGGTTACTTTTCCGTGAAGCCGAATCGCATGACTGGGACAGAAAGTATACCAATTATCGCCAGATATTCGAGCATCTGGAAGTAGTTGCCTATCAGAAGAAGTTAGACTTTCGGGGGCTTTCCGCCCTGCTGGACAGTTACCGAAAACAGACTGTCGGTGCGGATAATGATGCTGATATTCATCAGATTGAGACCGAACAGCGCAAAGTTCAGATTATGACCATGCATGTCAGCAAGGGACTCCAGTTTCCAGTGGTGTTTATTGCCGGGGGTCTGACACAACCTTCTGGAGACGACTATCATGTGTATCATGTGTATGATGAAGACAACCCGGCTGCAGGTATCCGCAAAGTCATCGACCTGTCTAAACAATCTGCCAAAGAACAACATGATCGTGAAAAGACAGATGAAGATAAACGGCTTTTTTATGTGGCCTTAAGCCGGACACAATTTAAACTGTATGTACCTTTTTTCACCTATGAAAGCAGGCAAGCCTGGGTTGGCCCGGTGTGCCGCTTACTTTCCCCGGCCCTGGCGTCGTCTTTCCCGAAAGACGATGATAATCCGGCCGTCGGATGGCTGGCACCGGATGCTCATACCGCGCCCGGTGAAGGGGACGTCGAAACAGTTGAGCAGTCGATAATTTCCGAAAACGGCATAGACGAATTGCCCTGGACTTTACCCCCTGTTCAAAATTACCAGCACAGAAAAATCATGCTCACATCATTTTCAAGTTTGCACGACAGGATTTTTCACGGCCTTGAGCAACTGCCGCAAGTCGTAGGGTTTCAGGCCGCACAGGAAAAAGACAAAGAAGACGATGAAAGCTTTGCATCTTTTGATGCGGTTAACATCCAAGCAATCAGAGCGGCGGATGAAATTCCGGGAGGAACAGAGATCGGATCGATGTTTCATGATATTATCGAGCATATCGATTTTAGAGCGGTTTTAGAAAACCCTGACGGCCTTTTGGAAACACCGGAAACCAGGGATGTTATTGTAAAATACATGGAGATATACCGGACAGATGAACGTTGGCGACCCCAGGTCTGCCAGGTGATTGCCGACGTCCTGACAACCCCGGTAAGTGTTGCGGGTGATGAGTTGGTTATAGGTCACCTAAAGAAGGAAGATCGTATCCACGAGGTTGAGTTCTACTATCCTTTTTCACTGCCGGTTGATAGGGAATTGAAAATTCCAGACTGTGAGATTGAAAGAGGACACAATGGATTTATTCGGGGATTCGTGGATCTCGTTTTCCGATACAAGGAAAAAATTTTTATCGCGGACTGGAAGTCAAATCGCATCGATGCGGGTTATGACCTGAAAGCCCTGGAAAACAACATGAATAATGCAGGGTATCATCTCCAGTATAAATTGTACTCCATTGCCGTGCTGCGCTGGTTGACCCAGGCTCTTGGGAATCGGTTTGATCCGGACAAGCAATTTGGCGGCATATTTTATTTTTATCTCCGGGGGATGGGATCTGGCAGCGGAAACGGTATTTATTACGTTGCCCCTGGTGATGTGGGCCGGTTGGAACATCTTGAAGAAGAAATTTCAAACCAAATTGCCGGCACGATTTGATACCAGCGGCTTAGCCACTTGAGATAAAAATATCATCTGATTTTTAAAGCACATAATAAACGGAGACCACAGTACTATGACAGATTTCAATTTTGACGAAGGCCAAATCCTACAGAATCTGGAGGCTTTTAAAATATTTGAAAGCAAGGGTCGATCAGCGGCAAAAATGCTTATGCCATTTATCAGCCAGATGGAACTTTCCTTTCTTGATTATATGACCATTAGAGATCTGGTAGAATTTGGCGGGTATCAGGGTGATACAGCCCTTGCAATTGTCTTGATGACCATGTTCGCTGCTCTGCAGGAAGGCAGTCTCTGTCTTGATCTCAACCAAAACAAATTAATGAACAGGCTACCTGCCAACACAAGACAAAAAGCCGGGAAAACCATCGATAATTTTTTGTCCGGTCTTAATGAAGGTAAGTATCAAAAGCTTATTACGAGTAACGGTGATGAATACATGCCATTGATTCTGGATGAATCCAGAGGGAGGCAGCTCCTTTATTTCCAAAAATATTATATTCATGAAAACCGGCTTAAAAACCGTATGGAAGCATTCCTGAACGCAGAGGTTTCTTTTAATATGCCCGACCAAAAGATTGACAATTTATTGGAAGAAATCTATTCAAATCCCCTTGCTATCCGCGTCGGTCCAGACAACACACCGATTACAAGGGATCTGCAACAACTCAGGGCTATAAGCCTGGCACTTAAGTCCCAATTTTCAATCATTTCCGGTGGACCGGGAACAGGTAAAACTTCTCTCATGGTCAATATCCTCCGGTGTCTAGTCCGTGCAGGCGTTCCTATATCTCACATTATTTTTGGTGCGCCCACTGGCCGCGCAGCCCAAAGAATGACCGAAACGATTCAAAATAATATTGCAACCATACAGGAACCCTCCTCCGAAGATTCAGACCTTCTAAATCTGAAAGGAAGCACCTTACATAAAATCTTGCGATACAGAAGTTTTGATCATGAATTTTATTACCGGGATACCAACCCGTTGCCCGCATCCGTAGTTTTGATTGATGAAGTCTCCATGGTGGATGTGGTCATGCTGGATAAATTTCTCCAGGCAATCGATTCTGCAAAAACAAAGCTTATTTTTCTGGGAGATAAAGATCAATTGCCTTCTGTGGAAGCCGGTTCTGTTTTCGCGGAAATGGTTCCAGACGGAACCCGCGCATCAAAGTTTAAAGACCGGTTTGTCGTTTTGCAGAAAGTCTATCGTTCCGGTGTCAATCTGCTGGAACTGGCAAATCAAACCAATAAGGGTGTTTTTCCGCCGTTTACAGCGGTTACTTTTGAAAATGCGCTTTCAAGCGATCCGGATCAATGGGCTTTTGTCACCGCGGAAAGTTTCGACAAATGGAAGGAACATCTTTATCAGTGGGTAAAATACCAGTACCTTAGCCTGCTTCCAGGCAATGAGAGCAGCTTTAAGGATTTGATTATCAAAGTTGGCGAAATGACCGCCGATCAAATTGTGTCATCCGAACAAGGTCATTATTTATTAAGCCACATATTCATGGCGGTCGAACGGGCAAGAATTTTGTCCTTTTTACGTAAGGGGATTTACGGATGTACCGTTATCAATACCCTGATCGCCAATTACCTTATCAACGAATTCGACCCTTTGGCAAAAAGGCAAAGTGATGTATTCTCAGGAGCCATGATAATAGTCACCCGCAACGATTATTCAAAAGAGCTTTTTAACGGAGATGTCGGGATTATGATTAAAGATGCAAACGGAACTTACAGGGTATTTTTTCATCGGTCAGGTTCTTATATCAGCTTTCCGGTGACTCTTTTGCCGTCTTGGGAACTTGCCTTTGCCATGACGGTGCACAAGAGCCAGGGATCGGAGTTTGATGATGTACTGCTCGTTTTACCTGATGATGAAAATCATCGACTGCTGACTAGACAGATTGTTTATACCGGTATAACCAGAGCAAAAAAACGGGTGCTATTATACGGCTCCCTGCAAGCCCTGAATAATGCATTGGAAAAGAAAATCGAACGTCAGTCTGGTTTAATGTGGTAAATTTAAACGTTTTCAAAAAAAATATGCCCCGAAACATTTTCTACAGATCTCGTAACATGATTGAAAAACAGGTCTTTTTTTTTGGGACGTTATCGGGCGTGGTGAAGCCTTCTCGAAGCATAGATTTCAGGTGTCGGGTGTCGGTTTCAGGCTGGCTCTCGCTTTTTCACTACTGACACCTGGGGTGGTGAAAATCGCCATGTATACAGATGGAATTTTAATCCAATTTTTGTTCCATATTCCATATCCTAAGGTGTAGGTTTCAGGTGTCAGGTGTCAGGTGTCAGGAATGATGAACAGAGGCGCTGAAACCTTGTATGAAACTTCAAGTTTCTTGTTTGATTAATCCGGCTCCGCCGGCGGCGGGGCTGACACCTGAAACCTGACACCAAGTATACGGGAAGGAATAAATATGGGATATTTTTTAAAGCCATACTATGGGCAATTTTAATCACCCCAGTTGTTTGGTCTTCATCTTGTGTGGAATCCTCATTCTTAGCCGGGTCAAGTTCTTCAATTATTGTCATTATTTCTTCAACTCTTCCCATGATCCCATTAATTTCATTTTTTAATTTTATATCCTCTGAATCAACCATTTGTAATTTCTCTCAGGAATAAAGTCGCTTTTCATGCATTTAACTCTTAAAAAAAACAGACTATATAGGGTACATCCTATTGTATGTCAAGGGAATTAGTTCGCAATATATGGTGCTTTGAGGATGGCTCAATATGCTGCCGCCATCTGCTGTCGGGGTTGTATTCAGAAGCGGCATGGGATAAAGAAAGAAAATGAGCTTTCTGATAGGGAAATACAGTTTCTCGTAGGATTGAGCATGGAATGAAGGGCAAACAGGTGCAGATGAACGAATTTACCCAGAGCACATTGTCTGACCTCCAGGGTCAGCTTGAAAGAATAACGTACACAAACGAAGAAAATGGTTTCACCATTGCCAAACTGAAAGTGTACGGACAAAGAGATCTTGTCACCATTGTCGGGAATATTATGTCTCCGACACCGGGCGAGATTCTCAAAATAAGGGGGGAATGGGCTAATCATCCTAAGTACCGAGAACAATTCAAGATCGTACATTACAAGACAACTGTTCCGGCTACGGTTTATGGAATACAGAAATATCTCGGATCTGGTCTTATCAAGGGTATTGGTCCTGTGATGGCCAAACGCATTGTCAAGAAATTCGGCAAAGAGACGCTTGATATTATAGAGAAAGATTATGAGAAATTGACTGAAGTTGAAGGCATCGGTGAAAAACGGATTCAGATGATCAAGAATGCCTGGGATGAACAAAAAGAAATCCGAGAGGTAATGTTGTTTCTTCAAACACATGGTGTCAGCTCAGGATATGCTACAAAAATATTCAAACAATACAAAGATCGGTCAATCGCTGTTGTTAAAGAAAACCCATACCGCCTTGCAACCGATATTTTTGGGATCGGTTTTGTCACAGCAGACCGTATCGCTGAGAAACTTGGGTTTGACAAAAATTCTGAATTAAGGGCTGAGGCAGGGATACTTTATGTGCTCCATCAACTTGCTGATGAAGGGAATGTTTATTACCCCTATAACCCTCTGATATCAAAGTGCCAGGAAATTCTTGACGTGAATCAAGATATCATTATCAGCGCCATCGGCACGATTACTAAAGATAATCGGATTGTCATCGAAGATTTAAACGAAGACATAAACGAATTTCAAGAAAACTATAAAGCGGTCTATCTCGCAAAATATCATGTCTGTGAAACCAACATTGCTGCCAGGGTAAAAGCACTGATAAATATTCCAAAGACAATTCGAAAAATCGATTCTGCCAAAGCTGTAGATTGGGTGCAGAAACAACTTGATATTTCTTTGGCTGAAAAACAGAAAGAAGCAATCAAATGCGCCATTGACAATAAAGTAATGGTGATCACTGGCGGGCCCGGGACAGGTAAAACGACGATTATCAATGCTGTTCTTAAAGTATTTACCAAACTTCCTGTTAATATATTGCTGGCGGCTCCGACCGGAAGAGCTGCAAAACGAATGAATGAAACAACCGGGCATGAAGCAAAAACTATCCACAGAATGCTTGAGTATCGCATTCAAAAGGGCGGATTCCAGAAAAACGATGAACAACCTTTGGATTGTGACTTATTGATAATCGATGAAGCGTCTATGATTGATACAATCCTGATGCATTACCTTTTAAAGGCTATCCCCAAAGATGCGACCTTCATCCTTGTTGGAGATGTGAACCAGCTCCCTTCTGTCGGGGCCGGGAATGTATTAAAAGATATCATCTCATCAGATGCAGCACCGGTGATAGAACTCAACGAAATATTCCGTCAGGCTAAAGAGAGCCAGATAATTGTCAATGCCCATAAAATTAACAATGGTGTCATTCCTTCATTGGATTCTTCCCGGCAGGACACGGATTTTTATTTTATTCAAAAGGAAGATCCGGAGGATGTATTACGGATTATTTTGGAACTTGCTAAGGATCGTATACCCAACAAATTCGGATTCGATCCCTTTGATGACATACAGATTTTGACACCCACGCACAAAGGTGTCGTCGGTTCCGGAAATTTAAACGTTGAACTGCAAAAAACATTAAATCCCGGTGAAGGCGGTGTTATTAGGGGTAACAGAAATTTCAGAGTCAACGATAAGGTCATGCAGATCAAGAATAATTATGACAAGGATATTTTTAACGGGGATATGGGAATAATTTCCAGAATAAACCAGGAAGAGCAGGTTGTGATCATCACATTCGACGGTCGACCCGTTGAATATGACTATACAGACCTGGATGAAATTGTTTTGGCATATGCAGTTTCAGTTCATAAGTCGCAGGGGTCTGAATATCCGGCCGTGATTATTCCCATGCTGACACAGCATTATATTTTGCTGCAACGGAATTTGATTTATACTGCGGTAACCAGAGGACGGAAACTGGTTGTTATGGTTGGAACAAAGAAAGCGCTGGCGACCGGTGTCAGGAATGATAAAAGCCAGAAGCGATATACATATCTGAAATATAGGCTGAACTCATTATAATAATCTTTAGTGAAAAAGGACTGAAATGGAACCTATACCTGAAGAATTAGTAGAGGAAATCTGGCAAGAAACGGCTGGATTCTCGCCAGATCAAATAAACAAAAGGATTAAAAAGTAAAGTAAAAGTCAGCCGAACCTTTTGGCCTTTATCATAGAATTTTCCCAAGATTTAGATCAGCAAGTAAAAGAGCTTGCTATGTATATGTTTTTTGGCTTTAAAACGATGTTTTCGGGGCTGTAAAAGGGCTCTTAAGAAATCAGGGAATCGAGGTTCTTTCCAATTAAGCAATCGGGATGCTGATGCAGAGGACAGATCTTGGCCTGTGGGAAGTCATCGCGTTGGACAAAGTTCAGAAAGGAAAGCCAATAACGGAGAATGAATTCAAATTGCTCAAGGCAAAGAGGCTAGTCGAGGGACGTAGACCTAACCTGTTCGTGTCAGCGGAAGTGGCTGCAGCGACGGAGACAAAGGATGAGTACATAAGGAAGAGGGCTTTCGATAAACAACATTACAAAAAGATGGTTGAGGACTATTTGCGGCAGTTTCACCTCGCCACCCGTGCTGATTTTGATAAATTGCTCATTAAGAAACTATCAGAAGCTCTAAATAGCAAACAAAAAAGAATTTTGTTGCCAACCTGCTCCAGGAGATGCGCCGGGAAGGGATTGTCCGGCCTGTTGGCGGTAAACGAGGCAAAGGGGCCAAGTGGGAATTGTATAAAATGGACCCGAAAGACCTGGCTTAGACTGTGTTTTACACAATTCAATAACCATTAAGTCATATAACTATTAAAAATAATTAAGATTTTATTTGTATAAAAATTTGGGGTTTTGTCAGTTGACAAACAGGTTACGTTCGGGATGAGTTGCGGGAAAACGTGCACCCGACGAATCAGCCGCAGCTCCATTGCCATCACCATGGACATTTATTGTCACTGGATTCCGGGGGAGGGGAGACGGGGTCTGGAAGAGGCCCTGTTGGGCCGAAATTTGCATCACAACAGGCTCAAAAATGTGTACGAAAATCGCATAAAATCGCATAAATTGAAAGAGCAACCCCATTAAAATACTGGAATTGCTCTAAAAATTAAGCATTTGGTGCCGAAGGCCGGA
>CAYPIW010000185.1:0-61714 GCA_964410925.1 uncultured Desulfobacteraceae bacterium | reverse complement strand
AATTTAAACAAGGTATTCCTTCAGAATAATTATTTGCGTCTATCGGCGTCCATTTGCGGTGAAATAAAACCACGAATGAACACGAATATACGCAAATTTAAAAATAACAGCACAATTTAAACAAGGTATTCCTTCAGAATAATTATTTGCGTCTATCGGCGTCCATTTGCGGTAAAATAAAAGCACATCAGCCCAAAAAAGTGGTTTGCGGATTATATATGGTTTGGAGTTAGGATCATGATACTTGAATATAAAGGTCACAGGCCAAAAATCGGTAAAAATGTTTTTATAGCGCCCACAGCTACGGTTATTGGGGATGTGGAAATAAAAAACAACGCGAGTATCTGGTACGGCACCGTCTTAAGGGGAGACATGGCCCCTATAATAGTGGGAGACAGCACTAATATTCAGGACAACTGCACGGTACACACGGATTTTGACAGACCCGCAATTATCGGAGACTATGTAACCGTGGGTCATAATGCCGTTGTTCACGGCTGCACTGTTGAAAACTACTGTCTGATCGGTATTAATGCCGTTATACTGAGTCACGCGGTGATAAAAACCGGTTCTGTGGTTGCGGCCGGGTCTGTGGTTAAGCATGGGCAGGTTGTGGGGCCTTATCATCTTGTGGCCGGCACACCGGTTTTAATAAAAAAAGAACTTTCGGACGGCGACGTGGAAAAACGAAAAATTACGGCCGAACATTATATCGAGCTTGCCATTGAACACCGGACCATAAAAAAAGCCGGTCAATAAACCAGCTTTTTTGTTTGATAACCATCCATGAACCGGGATCAATTAAAGCTCATATTTGCCTTCCATGTCCAGAATGAATTCGCCCGGGACGTCCCCGGATGTAACTTTGAAGGTACCCTTACCTTTTATGTTGTCCAGTTTGCCTGTCCCTTTATAGGTTTCCCAGGTGCCGGTGGTGAGTCTGCTTTTTCCGTCACGATTACCTTCAAACTTGCTGTAAACCGAACCATACTGGAAATTGGTTACCGCATACCCCTGCATGGGCCCGCTGCCTTCTATGCGGTCATGAAAGTTGACGCTGCGGCGGGAGACAAATTCACCGGCCACGCCCACTTCATAATGAAGCGGTTTGCCTTCCAGTTCAACCAGCATGAGGGAATGACCGAACTCGTCATGCACATGGAGGGCTTTTCTGCGGGTAACACGGACCTTGTATGTAGATTTTCGAATCATAATATTTCTCCTTTCACCCGTTTAAAAAAATTAATGAATATTGAAATCTAACCGTTAATTTCCGAATTGTCAATATTGAAATGCACGGAAGCCGCTTGTGTTTTCAATAGCTGCCCAGAATCTTCAGATAATCTGTTTTTTCTTCCAGCAAATCGAATATCGGTTTGAATGTTTCCGACTGGGCATCCGCCTCAAGGTCTACATAAAACATATATTCCCACGGCTTTCCATGGATGGGCCGGGATTCGAGTTTTACCAGATTAACGCCGTTTTCGGCGAATATTTTCAAAACTTCATAAAGAGCACCCGGCTGGTTTCCGGTTGAAAAGATGAGCGACGATTTGTGCCGAGGCCCTTTTTCGAGTTCACCAAGGCCGATGACAACAAACCGGGTGTAATTCCTCGGATTTGTCTCAATTCCTTCCTCGATGACTGCCATTCCGTGCATTTCGGCGGCCTCCCTGCTGGCGATGGCCGCGTCGGCGGGGTCAGCGGTTTGGTGGATCTTCTTCACTGCCAGAGCAGTATCCTTGACCGGAACCAGCTCCCAGTGTTCATGGCGGTCGAGAAACTGCCGGCACTGCTGAAAAACCATGGGAAGAGAAAAGACCCGCTGGATGGTGTCGGTTTTGGCTTGGGGATGCCCCACCAGCGAGTGTATGATGCGCAGGGTGATTTCGCCCACAATCCGCAAATCATATTCCAGTAAAAGATCGTAGTTTTCATGGATGCTGCCCGTAAGGGAATTCTCCAAAGGCACCACACCGAAATCCACGTCCCCTTTCTTGACAGCCTCAAAAATGGCCCGGAAAGAGGGTGCGGCCACGGCCTGAACCTGAGTCCCGAAATACTGCGTACAGGCCTTGTGACTGAATGTGCCCATTTCCCCCAGGAAAGCGGCTCTCTGTATTCCCGTGCCGTTGATTGCGGCCAGGTGGCCAACGGCTTTAGCCTTATCCAGATAGTCAAAGTCAAGCTGTTTGCCCACAACCGGTGCGATCACATAAATATCCCGCGTCAGTTGGGCGAACTGTTTCGGGTAAAGACTCTGGGGACCGTCGGAAAGGGCCCGGTCCGGGTCATGATGCACCTCTATCATCAATCCGTCCGCACCCGCGGCAATGGCAGCCCGGGACATGGGACTGACTTTTTCACGGATACCGGTTGCATGGCTGGGATCGATAATTACCGGCAAATGGGTCAGTGTTTTGAGCACGGGTATTGCAGAAAGATCCAGCGTGTTACGGGTATAGGGTTCAAAAGTGCGGATTCCGCGCTCACATAAAATAACCTTTTCATTTCCCTCCGAAAGGATATATTCGGCGGACATGAGCCATTCCTCGATAGTGGAGGAAAGCCCTCGTTTAAGAACCACGGGTTTTCCGATACGACCCACACATTTCAAGAGTTCGAAGTTCTGCATGTTGCGGGCCCCAACCTGAACGACATCCACATACTTCATCATCATGTCCGCCTGGGCAGTCGATGTTATTTCGGTCACCACACCAAGACCGGTAACTTCCCGAACCTCTGCCAGTATCTTTAACCCCTCTTCCCCCAACCCCTGGAAGGAATAAGGAGAAGTTCTGGGTTTGAAGGCACCGCCGCGAAACAGGACCGCCCCGTATCTTCTGACTTCCCTGGCGATGGTCAAGGCCTGCTCCCTGCTCTCAACAGCACAGGGCCCGGCAATAATGGTAATACGTTCTCCACCCACCACCACATCTCCGATCTGAACCAGGGTATCCTTTGTATGCAACTGTCTGCTGACCAGTTTAAAGGACGTGGATATGGGAATTATTCTGGCTATGCCGGGAAGCTGTTCGAAAAATTCGGTTTTTTTGTTTCCCCTGCCCACAGCCCCCAATACATTCTGACCGGCTTCGGACATTTCGCGAACGATATAGCCCTCACCAAAAAGTATGCTCCGGATATTGCTTTTTTGATCCTGCGTGATTCCCTTTTCCAGTACCAGAATCATGGTAAACCTCCTTTAGTTAAATAAAACCACAAAAAAAGCCCCGAGATTCTATTTCCCGGGGCTTTAAAAAAATAAACCCCGGACAGACCGGCTCTGGTCCATCCGGGGCGTTGTAACTTCAGGCGTTACACAACCGGACGGACGCTTCTAAAACTAAAAAAGAAACGCCCAAAATCATATGTAAAACTGCTGCGATAAGGTTGTGACATTAATTATATTCCTGATAATCCGTATTTTTTGTTTTACTACTCAATCATTTTACGTCTGTCAAGAACTGTTTTTTAAAATTGATTTATTGTTGCGGTTTCTATATGTTTTTGTCAAAACAATCAAATGAAACCACTAAAACATGAGGCATACGATGAAATCCCTTGAAATTCAGGGCGGCACAAAAGGTTCAAGCATACGGGTCGGAGAGAAATTGCAAAATCTGGGCAACTACATCCCTGCGAAAAATGTTGTTATTATCACGGATGTTAATGTAAAACATTTTTATCATAATAAGTTTCCGCCGCATCCCGTCATAACCATTCAAACCGGCGAGAAGATAAAAACCCTGGATACTGTCCGTAACATTTACGAGAGACTTGTAACATTCGGGGTTGATCGTTCAACCGTTATCGTGGGAATAGGCGGAGGCATTGTCTGTGATATTACCGGATTTGTAGCATCAACCTTTCTGCGCGGCGTGAAATTCGGTTTTGTGTCCACCACCCTGCTTTCACAGGTTGATGCCAGTGTGGGGGGAAAAAACGGTGTTAATTTTCAGGGGTATAAAAATATGATCGGGGCTTTCAACCAGCCCGAATTCGTTATCTGCGATCTTAATCTTCTAAGCACCTTGCCTGAAAAAGAGATTTTATGCGGACTGGCGGAGATTGTCAAACATGCGGCCATAGAAAACAGGGATCTGTTTGAGTATCTAGAAAAACAGTATCAAAAAGCGTTAGCCCTTGATTCCTCGGTCATAGAAAGGCTTGTTTATGATTCTGTTGTCATCAAGTCGGCCATTGTAAACAGGGATGAAAAAGAAAAAGGAGAGCGCCGCAAACTCAATTTCGGGCATACATTTGGACATGCTATTGAAAAAACAACCGGTGTCCGCCACGGGGAGGCGGTCAGTGCCGGTATGGTTATGGCTTCGGAGCTTTCCGTTAAAAAAGGATATCTGCAAGCCCAAATTGCCCGACGAATCAAAGCGCTGCTTGGGAATCTAAAACTTCCCACCCTTATTCCGGCAGACAAAAAAACAGTGTGTGATGCATTGCAAAAGGACAAAAAACGCAAGGGAGACCGGATATATTTTGTGTTTCTCGAAAATTTGGGCAAGTCTTTTGTGGATCAGATTTCCATAAAAGAACTGGAAGATATGATAAACGACTTTTATTGACATGCCCAATAAGATGCATTCGTAAAAAGTCCGATCAGGGTTTGTTTTAAAGGAAATAGTATGAACCAGGACTTCGAGCCTGTCATTATCGCGTTTTGCTGCAGTTTCTGAGGATATACAGCCGCATAAAATAATAAAGTCTGTCCTGCAGTTATGCCACCATTTTCGTTGCCCGGCCGGTAAAATGTGTTGATTTTTTTTAAATCTTTTTATATTTTAAAAAGCTATGCTGAATTTTTACACAAATCAGATAGGGTATTGGTTTTAAAATTAAAAATCGGCCGACCGGATTTCGCGGTTTAATATTTTCTTTTCGATAGTTCGTAAAAAAGGAAGCAGTCATGTCCATCAGGTTAGGGTTTTATATCTGCCATTGCGGGATCAATATCGCCGGCAAGGTTCGGGTTGAGGAAGTGGCGGCATTTGCCCGAAATCTGAAAAATGTGGCGATCGCCCGGGATTACAAATTCATGTGTTCGGACCCGGGCCAGGAGATGATTGAAAAAGACATTAAGGAATTTAACCTTAACCGGGTGGTTGTAGCTTCTTGCTCACCCAGACTCCATGAAAAGACCTTTCAAGGCGCTTGCCGACGGGCCGGTCTCAATCCTTATTTTTTCCAGATGGCCTCTGTTCGCGAACAGGTTTCCTGGGTCACCGAAGATGGGGATGAAGCCACCCGAAAAGCGAAAACCCTGGCCGCGGCAGCGATCAACCGGGTCAATTACCATGAGAGCCTGTATGATCGCGAGGCCGTCGTGCATCCTGATATCATGGTCGTGGGTGCCGGAATTGCAGGCATGCAGGCTGCTTTAGACATAGGCAATGCCGGACATAAAGTATATCTTGTGGAAAAATCCACCACCATTGGCGGGCACATGCTTCAATTCGATAAGACCTTTCCGACTCTGGACTGTGCCGCCTGTATCGGAACTCCGAAGATGGTTGAAGTGGCCCAGAACCCGAACATTGAGGTGCTCTCATACAGCGAGGTAACGGAGGTATCGGGATTTATCGGTAACTATACCGTCAAGGTGCGTCGTAAACCGCGCTATGTGAAAGAAGGTATCTGCACGGGGTGTGGTGAATGTGCAAATGTCTGCCCGGTGTCGGTCCCGAGTGAATGGGATGAGGGACTGGGTCGTCGCACGGCCATTTACAGGTCATTTCCACAGGCCGTTCCCATTACTTTCTGTATAGATAAAAAAGACCGGGCGCCTTGTGTGGTTGCCTGTCCGGCAGGAATCAATGTGCAGGGATATGTACA
This sequence comes from uncultured Desulfobacteraceae bacterium, assembly GCA_964410925.1. Lineage (GTDB taxonomy): Bacteria > Desulfobacterota > Desulfobacteria > Desulfobacterales > UBA11574 > S5133MH16. The sequence continues at coordinate 55,864 of CAYPIW010000185.1, read as the reverse complement.
GTTCATCAGCCAGGGCAAATACCGGGAAGCGATCCGGTTAATTATGGAGCGACTGCCGCTGCCCGGAGTACTTGGACGGGTCTGCCCGCATCCTTGTGAATCTCAATGCCGAAGGCTGGAGGTGGATGAAGCTATTGCCATCAGGGAGTTAAAGCGCTTTGCTGCCGATCATGTAAACCTGAAAGAACTCGATCCGCCGGAAATTCAGGAACGTGAGGAAAAGGTGGCAGTGGTCGGATCAGGCCCTTCCGGCCTGACCGTAGCCTACTATCTGCGGTTAAAGGGCTATCAGGTAACCATCTTTGAAGCCCTGGACGTCCTGGGCGGAATGCTTCGGGTGGGAATTCCGGATTTTCGTCTCCCCCCGCACGTTCTTGATCAGGAGATCGACCATATTCTCCGGCTGGGTGTCAAAACGCGAACCGACGTTCGGTTTGGCTCTGATCTTACGCTGCACGATTTAAAAAAAGAGGGATTTTCCGCTGTGTTTCTCGGAATCGGAGCTCATGACTCCCTGGATATGCATATTCCCGGTGAGAAGGACACCCCGGGCGTTGTGGATGCGGTTCGATTTTTAAGAAAGGTCAATTTGGGGGATAAAACATGCCCGGGCAACCATGTTGTCGTGGTGGGCGGCGGAAACGTGGCCATCGATGCGGCACGGGTTGCAAAGCGCCTGGGCACCCGGGAAGTCACGGTGGTCTACCGTCGTTCGGAACAGGAAATGCCGGCCTATGCTGAAGAGATTGAAGGCGCAAAAAGGGAAGACATTCGTTTTTCCTTTCTCACCGCTCCGGTCAGAATCCTTGAAAAACACGGCAGGGTCGACGGCTTTGAATGCATCCGGACCGAACTGGGACCGCCAGATGCCAGTGGGCGGCGACGGCCCGTACCGGTGGCCGGTTCCGAATTTATCATCCCCTGTGATGGGGTAATTCCGGCTATTGGTCAAAAAATCGACGCATCCTGGGCCAACCGGGAGCCCGATCTTGAATGGTCTCCGAAAATCACCCTGAAAGTAAATCTCCAAACCATGCAAACCAGCATTCCCTATGTCTTTGCCGGAGGTGATGCGGTTACGGGCCCGGCAACGGTGATAGAAGCGGTAGCCGCCGGCCACAAGGCCGTCGAGACAATCCATCGCTATATCAATGGCGAAAATCTGGAGCTTTATGAAAAACAGGCAGAGCCCCGGGAACAACCGGGCCGCGATTGGCAGAAAATTCCGGACGGGCTTTCCCGTGAATCCCGGGCACATACTCCACATCTGGACCCGAAAATCAGTGCATCATCCTTTGATGAAGTGGACCTCGGCTTTTCGGAAAATGAGGCACAACGAGAAGCCCATCGCTGCCTGAATTGCGGTCTCTGCTGCAGATGTATGGAATGCGTCCGGGTTTGTGAGGCAAAAGCCATCGATCACAGTATGAAAGAAGAAGAATTAGAGGTAAAAGTTGGGAGCATTATTATCGCCACCGGATACGATACCATGGATCCCACACCCATGAAGCAGTTTGGCTATGGCAAATACCCGAATGTTTTTACCGCCCTTGAGTTCGAGCGTCTCAGTAACGCCACGGGACCCACCGGCGGCGAGATCCTTATCAGAAACGAAAACGGGAAATTCACGCGCAGCCCGAAAAGTGTAGCCATTCTTCACTGCATTGGCAGCCGGGATGTGAACTACCATAAATACTGCTCCCGGGTTTGCTGTATGTACGCGCTCAAGTATGCCCATCTTATCCATGAAAAAGTGGGCCATGATGCTCAAATTTATAATTTTTACATTGACATGCGTTGCTTTGGCAAAGGCTACGAAGAGTTTTACGAAAGGTGTCAGCGAGAAGGAACTGTTTTCATCAGGGGAAAGGTGGCGGAAATTACCGATCAGGCAATCAAACCGCAAGAGCAAGGCAAGCTCATTGCGGTTGCAGAAGATACCCTTTTGGGACGAAACATCCGGGTTCCGGTGGATATGGTGATCCTTTGTAATGCGATTCAGGCCCGAAGTGATTCTCAAGAGGTTGGCAGGCTTTTTGGAGTCAACCAGGGTGCAGATGGTTTTTTTCTGGAGGAACACCCCAAACTGGGTCCTCTGAATACTGCTACGGACGGAGTCTTTCTGGCCGGGGCCTGTCAGGGTCCCAAAGATATACCGGATTCGGTTTGCCAGGCATCCGGCGCTGCTGTCAAAGCCTTGTCATTAGCTACCCGGGGCAAGGTGGAGATTGCTCCGATCATATCATGGATCGATCCGGACATATGCGCGGGGTGCCAGACCTGCATCGATCTCTGTCCGTATTCTGCCATAGAATATAACGTTCTCAAGGGCATATCGGTGGTCAATGAGGCCCTCTGCAAGGGGTGTGGGAGTTGTGCGGGATTTTGCCCCAGTGGTGCGGCGCAGGTCAAGCATTTCAATGAAAAACAGATTCTTGCAGAGCTCGAAGGAATCATTGATTCGGTGAATTCAGTAGGAATTTAAAATGGGAGGGGGATCATGGGAGACTTTGAACCGACAATCATCGCTTTTGTATGTAACTGGTGTACATATACCGCCGCAGATCTGGCCGGAACCTCAAGATTGGGGTATCCTGCCAACGTCAGATTGATACGGGTCATGTGTACCGGAATGGTTGACCCCAAATATGTGATAAAGGCCTTTCTTGAGGGGGCAGACGCAGTCCTTGTCAGTGGCTGTCATCCCGGAGATTGCCATTACATAAACGGAAATTACAAGGCGAGAAGGCGGATCAAGCTTCTCAAAGAGATCCTTCCCCAGTTCGGTTTTGAAGATAAACGGCTCCGGTTGACGTGGATTGGCGCCAGCGACGGAATCCAGTTTGCCGAAACCATTCGTGAAATGGTAACACAGATGAAAAGCCTGGGACCCAACGAGGCCAAATCGAAAATGGTAATATAACTTTAGTTAGTGTCCATACCCTATTTTGGAGAGTTTTTAATGTGAAAACGGCAAAAATCAAAGTAAAAGACGGAGACCTTTTGGCAACTCTGCGGGAGTTTTTTCGATCTATTCTCCAGTTGGATGATATCAACGCAATTTTGGTTCCACAACACCTCCCCATGAAGAATGTAGTGATGCCGACGCTTGTGACCGATCCCGAACAACTCAATGCCGTCGATCCTCTGGCACCGGCTTTTCCCATAAATACAGCCAAAATTGTTTCCCGGCTCACTCGCAAACCCGTGGGACAAAAACTGGCGGCTGTATTGCGCCCCTGCGAAATCCGAGCATTTATCGAACTGGTGAAGCTCAAGCAGGCCCGGACAGAAGAAGTGGTGCTGGTGGGAATCGACTGCATGGGAACATACAAGAATATGGATTATGCTCAAATTGCCGGGGAACAAAAAATAGAATTCACTTCAAGATTTTACCGGAATGTCTTATCCGGAAAAGAAATGGACGACCAGGGGTTTGACCTGGCTCCGGCATGCAAAGCATGCGAGCATCCTGTCCCCAATGGTGCGGATATTTTGATCGGACTTTTCGGAGTAAATACGAACGAAACCCTTTTGATTCAGGCCCGGACTCCGAAAGGAGAAGATCTCTTTAGAAATTTTAATCTTTCTAATGCACCTGAACCACCGGAACGCGCGGCGGCCATTGAATCGCTGATTGCTGAAAGAACGTCCTATCGCGATAACATGTTTGCAGAAACGACCCGGGTCACCAACAGCGTTGAAAAACTGAGCACCTATCTTGCCAACTGCATAAACTGTTACAACTGCAGGGTGGCCTGTCCGGTTTGCTATTGCAAGGAATGTGTTTTTGTCACAGATGTCTTTAACCATGAACCGATACAGTACCTTCGATGGGCCAATCGTAAGGGTGTCATCAAGATGCCCACCGATACCGTCTTTTACCATATTACCCGGCTTGCTCACATGAGCACTGCCTGTGTCGGATGCGGGCAGTGTTCCAATGCCTGCCCCAACAATATTCCGGTGATGGAGTTGTTTCGAACCGTTTCATTTCGCACACAGAAAGCGTTCGAGTACGAACCAGGAAAAAGCGTTGAAGATGATCCTCCTCTGTCTGTATTCCGGGAAGATGAACTTACCGATGTTGTCGGAATCGAAAAGTAAGTTAAGGATAGTTTTGCTATGAAGAAAAAAATCGGTAAAGCACTGGTGGTTGGAGCTGGAATCAGTGGAATCCGGGCTGCCCTGGATCTGGCGGAATTCGGTTATGGTGTGACTCTCATCGACCGTTCACCGCACATGGGAGGAATTTTGAGCCAGCTCGATTATCAGTTTCCCACTGATCACTGCGGCATGTGCAAAATGCTTCCTCTCGTGGATCGAGACTCATCTTCCCAGTATTGCTTACGTAAAGGTCTGTTCCACGAAAACATCGAAATTCGCCTCTCTACAGAACTTGCTTCGGTAAAAGGCGAACCGGGCCGTTTCCAGATTATTCTTCGTCAGAAGCCGAATCTTGTTGATCCTGAACGGTGTATCGGGTGCGGCGAGTGCGTGAAAGTCTGTCCGGTCGAGATTCCGGATTCCTTCAACGCCGGCCTGACCGTGCGAAAGGCCATCTACCTTCCGGTTCCCCATGCGATCCCGAATTCGTATATCATTGATACCACGGTCTGTACCAAATGCGGAGAGTGTGAAGCAATATGTCCGGCAGGAGCCATAAAAATTACAGAAGAAATCCACAAGGATTTTCGTATCCTGGTGGTGGACGATGAATTTATCGTCCGCGATTCCCTCAAGGAGTGGCTCGAGGACGAGGGCTTTATCGTCGACATCGTAGCATCCGGTCCGGAAGCCCTAGAGCTTCTGTCAAAACAAACCTATCATCTCATGCTTACAGATATCAAAATGCCGGGGATGAACGGTGTGGAACTTCTTCAAAAGGCCAAAGACGATTTTCCTGACCTTTGTGTGGTCATGATGACTGCTTATGCAACAGTGGAGACTGCTGTAGAAGCCATGAAGATAGGGGCACTGGACTACTTCCTCAAACCCTTCGATCCCGACACCCTTGTTCCCATGGTCCTTCGAATATACCAGGATTATGAAGCCGCCAAGAAACCCCCGATGGAAGTCGGGGCCATAGTTTTTTGCGGCGGTACAGCCTATTTTGATCCTGCCGACGGCGAGAACACTTTCGGGTATGGTGTCTATCCGAATGTACTGACAAGTCTTGAGTTCGAAAGAATTTTAAGTGGTACCGGACCCAGTCAGGGTCGCCTGATACGGCCTTCCGACGGCAAACCGATCCGAAAGATGGCCTGGTTTCAGTGTGTGGGATCAAGAGATATTAAGATCGACGCGGACTTTTGCTCCTCTGTCTGTTGTATGTACGCTATAAAGGAGGCCTTGTTGGCCAAGGAAAAGGCTGAGACGGAGCTGGAAACAGTCATCTTTTACATGGATATGCGTACGTTTGGAAAATCCTTTCAACGCTATCGAGACCGGGCGGAAAATGAATACGGAGTTCGTTTTCAAAGAGGACGTATTCATACCGTGGTCCAGGATGACATCAACGGTAATCTTATTATCAGTCATATTGATTATTCCGGCGTTTATCGAGAAGAGATCTTCGACATGGTGGTCCTATCCGTTGGCCAAAGGTCTGCACCGGGCACCGCTGAACTGGCCCAAATGGCTGGATTCTCTCTTAATCAGTGGGGATTCGGTCAGACCCGACCCTTTTCACTGGCACAAACAGATCAGGAAGGGATCCTGTTGGGAGGTTCTTTTTCCGGTCTTAAAGATATCAGTGAATCTGTGATCCAGGCTTCGGCTGCTGCGTTGTCCGCATCCCGTGTGATTCATACCACCGGTGGCAGCCTTGCTCCAGAGACTGCATTCCATGAGCCTTTTCCTGACATTTCGCAGGAACGGCCCAGAGTTATGGTCATTGTCTGTACCTGCGGCGATATCCTTCCCAGGCTTTTAGACACCAAGCAATTTGTCCGGCACTTTGAGACGGATCCGGCTGTAACCGAGGTCGTTTTTCTTGAACACACCTGTACCGCAAAAGGTTGGGAAAAGCTTGTTAAACTGGTGGAAAAACACAAACCCAACCGGATTTTGATCGGTGCCTGTCTTCCCTATATTTATGCAAGAAAAATCAGGGAACTGGGAAGACGGACGGGCCTGAATCCTGCTCTGATAGATGTGGTAGATATCGTTCATTTAGCTCAATGCTCAACGATCAAAGCCGAAACGCCGCCAACTGATGACATTTCAGCTGTCAACAAGGAATTATTAGCTACACTGGGTATGGGATTTGGAAGGCTCAAATGGGCTGATCCCGCTCCCGTTCCCTGCGTGCAGATTTTACAGAGGGCCCTGATCATGGGCGGAGGAATCGCCGGAATGACATCCGCCCTTGCCATAGCAGATCACGGCTTTCAAGTAGATCTGGTGGAAAAAGAGGAAATGTTGGGCGGGAATCTTAACTGGTTGCAGCGAACCCTTGAAGGAAACTCAACAAAGATTCTTCTCAAAGAAACAATGCTGAAGGTGGAAAGACACCCGCTTATCCGGCTGTACACCGGCAGCAGTGTCGTCGGTTCCTATGGTCAGGTGGGGCGTTTTTTTACAACTATTGAGAACAAAGCAAAAGAGACGTTCACCCTGGAACATGGCATAACCATCCTTGCCACAGGAGGTACGGAAGCAACTACGACATCATACGGTTACGGTACCGACAAGGCGATTGTCACACAAAAGGAACTGGAGCAAAAGCTGGCTGATAAAAGCCTTGACCCGGGCCGACTGGGGTCTGTGGTCATGATCCAATGTGTCGATTCCAGGGAGGAACCGAGGAATTACTGCAGCCGGGTATGCTGTGCCGGAGCATTAAAACACGCAATCTATCTCAAGGGACAAAACCCTAAACTTAACGTCTACATTTTTTATCGGGATATTATGACCTATGGTTTTGCCGAGACCTATTACACTCAAGCCCGCAAGGAAGGAGTGATTTTCATTCCATATCATGTGGATGAAAAACCGGAGGTTGCCATAATTGACGGATCTATTCAGATAACCGCCCCTGAACCGATTATCGGGCAAAAAATCCAGATAAACGCCGATCTTGTTGTTCTTGCCACCGGCATTGTGCCGACATTTTCCAAGGACCTAGCAGAAGCCTTTGGAGTGACCATGGATCAGGACGGTTTCTTTGAGGAGGCTGAATATAAGTGGAGACCGGTCGATTCACTCAAAGAAGGAATTTTTGCCTGTGGCCTGACTCATTCTCCCCGCAATATTGCGGAATCCATAGCCACTGCCGAGGCTGCGTCTCAACGGGCGTTAAGAATTCTTTCCCATGAACAGATGCCTGCGGGGAAAATTACGGCCGAGGTCCGCCACAGCCTCTGCAGTTTATGCGAGCGGTGCATTGACGCCTGCCCTTATGGCGCCCGCATCTTAGATCTCGACCTGCAGAAGGTAATCGTCAATGCCGCCATGTGTCAGGGGTGCGGATCATGTGCCGCGGTTTGTCCCAACAGCGCATCGGTACTTGTTGGGTTTTCAGACCGGCAAATGTTCGATGTCATCGATTTTGCACTTGAAGGAACGTCTAAATAATGAAACAATCGGGTAAAATAGAAAGCGAACAGGAATCTGAAACAGGTCCTGATCCGGTCATTGATTCACTGGCGCCTGTCCGGGATATGGTAAGCGCCTGCATCCAGTGTGGCACGTGTACGGGTTCTTGTCCCAATGCTTTTGCAATGGATCTTACGCCCCGTCAACTGTGGTGCAATGTCATTAGAGGAGAAAAAGAAACAATTTTTCATTCCAAGACCTTCTCCCTGTGTTCTGTCTGCTATTACTGCACACTAAGATGCCCAAGGGGTCTTCCGCTTACCGAGGCAATGAGTGCACTCAAGCAGATCGCTGCAAAGGAGAATCTGGCACCCTATAAAAAGAGCATCCGATTTTATAAAAGCTTTATGGAGAGTGTATGCCGTCATGGGCGGGTCAGGGAGATGGAATTGATGACCCTCTATTTTATCTCCATGAAAAATCTTTTCCTCCCCCTTCAATTTACCCCCTTGGGGATAAAACTCATGAGCAAAGGAAAGGTTTCTTTGGAAATTCCTTCAAAAGGAAACGGTGCGTTAAAATCGATCTTTCGTAAAGTGGAAGAGTTAGAGCAGAATTAATATAACACTTTTCGCGATATTGAGCGGCGAAGCCGCGTTCTATAAAATCGTAGTACGATTTTATTGTGGAAGACAAATATGAAATACCTATATTACCCGGGATGTTCTCTTGAAGGAACGGCTTTGGAATACAACTTATCCACCAGGGCCTTTATGGATAAACTGGGAGCTGAGCTGATTGAAATAGAAGATTGGACCTGTTGCGGTGCCAGTGCTGCCGAGGCGACAAGCCACCTTCTCTCCTTGGCGCTACCGGCACTCGTTCTCGCAAAAGCCGAGAACATGAATATAGCTGAGGAAATTCTTGTTCCGTGCAGCGCGTGCTATCTGAACCTGAAAAAAGTTGAAGAAAAGATACGAAAGGACTCAGAGCTTCTTGATAAAATCAACACCATATTAGCCGAGAAAAAGCTGCGTTTGGACGGTCACTTAAGGGTTCGGCATCTCCTTGATGTGGTGGCAAATGATGTGGGGCCTAAAAAAATCTTTACCCTCGTGAAGAAGCCATTTATAAATTATACCATCGCTCCCTATTATGGATGCCAGTGCCTTCGTCCATACGCTGTTTTTGACGACCCTGAGGAACCTCGCTCCATGGAAGCAGTTATTACCGCCGCGGGGGCAAAGATTCATCATTGGAATATGGGGGGCAGGTGCTGCGGAGCATCTCACATGACCACCAAACCCGAAGTGGCTCTGGATCTCGTAGCCGCTATTTTAAAGGCGGCCAGGGGATCAGATGCCATCGTCACAGTATGTCCCATGTGCCAGATGAACCTGGAGGCGTACCAGAAAAAGATATCAGGGATGTGCAAAGAGGATCTGAGCATGCCCATCCTTTATCTTCCTCAGTTTCTGGGGCTGGCCCTTGGACTCTCGGAAGAGGATTTGCGATTAGATCTTAATCTTTCCGGTCTCAAAGCTTTCCTTGGCAAATGGACGTTGACTCAAGAACCTGAAAACCGGCCTATTCCGCATTTTTCAGCTGCTTAATCTTCCTTTTTATCTACCGGAAGGCTAATCGTAAAAATGGTGTATTCTCCGGGCTTGCTTTTGACCGAGATACTTCCTTTATGCTCGTCGATGATACCGTAAACCATAGAAAGCCCCAGACCGAGCCCTTTTCCCTCTGTTTTGGTGGAATAAAACGGATCGAAAATCTGGTGAATATCTTTCTCGGCAATACCGCATCCGGTATCCTTGACTTTTATTTCAACCATCCTCTTCTTTGAATTAAAGGAACTCTCCATGGTTAGGGTTCCGCCATCCGGCATGGCATCAATGGCATTAAAAATAAGATTGATAATGCATTGCTGGGTTTGACTAAAGTCACCAAAAACCTCCGGAATTCCCGGATCCAGGTCGGTTTTAATCTGGATATTCTGAAGCATGAGTTTGTGCTGGCTGAGCAAAACGCATTTTTCCAGGAGTTCATTAATGTTCATTTTTCCGAATTCGAGTTTGGATTTGCGTGAGAAAGCGAGAAGATTGGAAACGATCTTGGAGCATCGGCCGGTCTCACTTTCAACAAGAGTCAGGTATCTTTGAAACTTGTCCATATTTTCCTGATCCAAAGCGCCCCTTTTAATAATCTTGAGCATCAGGCGAATATAGTTCAGGATCCCCGCAAGGGGATTATTGAGTTCATGGACAACACTGGCGGACAGCCTGCCCAGGGAAATCATTTTGTGCTCGTGAAGAATCTTGGCCTGATCGGCAAACTGCTGTTCCATTCTCCTGATCTCTCTAAGATCCCTGAAAAATGCCACCGTTCCGACCTCTTCGCCTTTGTCAAACATAACCGTTGCTGAGAGCTGGACGGGGATCCGGTTACCCGTTTTGTCAATAATATATGTTTCATAAAGGAAAAGCCTGTTTTTCCCTCCGTAGTCACTGGAGAATAATTGCTCCCTGTATTTCGCTATTGCTCTCGGGAAAAAATCATTGAAGGACATCTTCATGATCACCTCATCCTCGGAATAGCCCAGCAATTTCTCAGCACTATCATTGAAAACAATTACGATGCCGTCCTTATCCGTGGCAACAATAGCATCAATTGAACTTTGAATGAGGTGGCGATCATAAAAGCCTTTCATGACTTCTTGTTGCAGCCGTTTGATATCGCGCATATCTTTGAAGTAGCCCACAGTGGCGACTTCCTCTTCTTTATCGTAGAGCAATGCTGCGGAGAGCAGGATGGGTACCTTCTGGCCATCCTTGGTAAGAACTTCCACTTCATAGTTTTGCAAACGGCCCGGACCGCCGTGCTCAGGCCCGTAAATCATTTTTTTTATCTCCCTGGCTTTGCCTGCAGGGTATAACTGGGTAACGTGAATTTGGAAAATCTCATTTTGAGTATGGCCAAAAATATTTTCAGCGCCCTTATTATAAATAATGATGTTTCCCTTACGATCATTAGCAACGATTCCGTCTATTGAGGTCTGGATAAGGTTTTTTTGAAAATCATATGCTTTCTTAAGTTGTTGCTCCATTTCTTTTCTTTGAGTTTGATCTACACATATTCCTTCATATCCTGCAACATTCCCCACTAGATCATAGCGTGCATGGGCGGTGCGCAATACCGAGATCACTTTTCCATCCTTGCGCTTCAAATCAACTTCATAGTCAATAACGTGGCCGTTTCGCTCAATGATATCCTGGTATCTTCGGCGATCTTCAGGGTTTAGATAGAGATCATTGGCGATGTCTATTTTAAAAAATTCCTCTTTGTTTTTATACCCCAGCATATCCACAAGAGCTTGGTTTACCTCTAAGAATTTACCTTCTTTGCTGCTCATGTACACGCCGACACGCACATGCTCGAACAATTTCCTGTAGTCTTCTATGGAGGCGCGAAGGATTTTATTTTGCTCTTTTGTCTCTGTAATGTCACGGTATATGCACATGTGCAATAGGGTTCCATCATTGGTTTGCAGAGGTAATTCAAAGATCTCGAACGTTTTATTAATATGTGGAAAATAGTTCTCCCAGCGGAGTGTTTCTCCCTTGAATACCTCTTTTGCTTTGCACCATGTACATACTTTGTCACGATGAGCAATTACCTGATAACACTTCTTTCCACTTCCTTCTCCAAAAGCGTTCATACTGGTTTTGTTCATGAATTTTATAGTGTAATCATCCTCGATAATATACACACCCGTCCCCATGGCATCAAAAATAGAAGCCAGTCTATTGGTCTCTTCATCAATCATAGAATGCCTCATCCTCTCGTGCGATGTTTCGAAAAGTCTCTGAATTTATCCTGACTTATAATTATGTTAGATAAATTTTTCGAAAAAAACAATTTCAAAATTTGAACTTAAAAATTAAAATCATATTAAAAAAAATTTAATTTGGGCTTTTATAATCCAAGAGTTTTTTCTTTGACTTTGCTAAGTTTTTTGGTATATTTTTTTTTGAATAAAAATAGGATAATAACTAATTTCTTGGAGGGAAGCTGTGAAACAAAAAGATCCCGATATTACGGGTCAAATGAATTCGGAACCGGAACAGAATGATTTTTATGAACAAGAATACATGCAGTGGGATAAGAAAAAAAAGACAAAGTTCGGTTCCGGGATGTTCAAACTTCCTGACGCAATTCCCTTGTCATGGGTTGGGTTATTTTTTTTGATCTTCATTATCCTGTTCATTCTGTTTTTGGGAAGAACTCTGGGAAAGGTTGCAGGCTTTGAAAACAGGCTAAAAAAGCTTGAAGAACAGATCGCCAGATTTCAAGATGTCGATGACAAACTAACACAGGCTTTAGAACAGTCCCAGGCCGTGGAACAACTCAAGGATAGTTTTGACCGATTGGAAGCTTCAATGACGTTAAGAATGGACCACCTCGGAAACGGCCTGAGTGATCTGCAGAAGAACATCGCCCAGGTCAAGGTTCAAAAAACCCAGGTCTTGAAACCGGCAATGGTTGCTAAAAAACCCCCGAAAACGAAGTATTACACGGTTCGACCCGGTGATACACTTTACAACATCGGTCGACAGTATGGAATAACGGTAAAAAAAATACGGACTCTGAATAAATTGTCTGACAGCGCTGCCATTCATCCCGGTCAGAAATTAATCGTGGGTCCGTAACACAGGCAGGTCATCCCCGCCGCCGATTTTTTATTTAATGCCCGAACGGACGAGTTTCAATCTATAATTAAATAACAACGGCAGAGTCAAACGACCCTGCCGTTGCTATTCGATAATTTACTGTTGTTTGTTTTTTAATTCGCTGGTCTTTTGTCTCACTTACAGAGGAAGCAGGCGGATATTTTCTCAGTCACCAAACACTTTTTTCCTGTCTGAAATCTTATACCCCAATGCCAGAATAATTTTACGTTTGGTTTCCATTCTACAGGGCATACCCTGTTCGATCCGCGTAATGGTAATCGGTGATATCCTGGCCTTTCTGGCGAGCTCGGCCTTGCTCATCATAAGAGATTCTCTAATCTCTTTTAGTAAATTTTTACTCATTTGATAAAATTATCTGTAAAGCGCTCAATTTTTTAGTTATATCATAATGTTGTCATTTGATTCTGTCAAGCAAAATTATATATAAATTATATATAATTCCATCGAATTAGAATATATTGTGTTTTATTAATACGAGTTACTATATATTGTGTTTCTTGTAATTACGATATTAAATAAAATCCAACGGGTTAACGCATATTTCAAAACAAGAGACCCCTAAAAAAAATTCCTGTCCTATCAAGTTCCGGGAACAATTATTCGGGAATCTTTTTTTTGCTGTATTTTTTTGATTTCTTCCTGCATTTTTGCCAAAACTGTTTTTATGGCCTCCGGGTAAATTTCCATGGCCTCTTTAAGGTTTCTGGCCTCGAGGGGGGTCTGGATAGGTAGCGGCCCTTCAGGGGTCATTAAATTAAGATGCCCCACAAAAATTTTTTTGCGGGTTTTATCTTTCAAACCGTTGGGCCTGACCGGTGTCAGGCGCCGTATGGAGGTCATGTCCAGGTCGGTAAACGACTCCTCCAGGTACAGGTTGTTCTGTTTTACCGATAAGTTCACATCGTTGAATTCTTTTACGCTAACCATCATCGTCTCCTTTAAATATAATATTATCTATGTCTTTTAATAGGTTTTGGTCCTTCTTTAATTTCACGGTCCCTGCAATACTTCTGAATAAGGCCAAGAAAAACAGATCCGTATTTTTCGCGTTTTACAATGCCCACGCCGTGAATATCCAGGAGACTTTCCATGGTTTGAGGAAAATATGCGGCCAGTTCAATCAAGGTTCTGTCTGAAAAAATGACATAAGGCGGAACCCCTGCGCCATCAGCAAGATTTTTTCTCTTTTTTCGCAGGATTTCAAACAGGTCTTTATCATGGTCCGGTGTGGTTTTTATTTTAGACTCTTCTTTAATGTCCTTATCGTTATCTTGTTTTTTTAAGTGGCCCAGAACCGTTTTTCCCCCTTGAAAAACATCCCATGCGTCATCCGTAAGCTTCAAACTTCCATATTCCATATCCTGAATCAGGAGCTTTTTGTAAAGAAACTGACGCGCCAGGATCATCCATTGTTTTTTTGAAAATTCCTTTCCGATGCCGTAAGTAGATAACTTGTCATGACCGAATTTTATAACTTTCCGTGCACCTGAGCCGCGTAACACATCAATGATATGCCCCATTCCAAACATCTCACCGGTCCGCTTGACACATGACAAGAATTTCTGGGCCGGTATGGTAAGGTCGATCAGCTCTTTTTCACCGCCCAGACAGTTATCGCACATATTACATCTTTCAATGGAATACTCTTCACCAAAATAATTGAGCAGCGGGATGCGACGGCAGTCATCGGTTTCAATAAAACGCAAAAATGCATTGAGGTGGATGTGTGCTACCCGTTTTTCAGGATCTTTTTTCTTGTTGATAAAATGAGTTATCTTATGAATGTCGGCATAACTGAACAGCAGCATACAATGGGAAGGCAACCCGTCTCGTCCGGCTCTGCCAATCTCCTGATAATAACTTTCCATATTCTTGGGCATATCGAAATGGACAACAAATCGAACATTGGGCTTGTTGATCCCCATGCCGAAAGCGATGGTCGCCACAATAATCTGGGCATCGTCCCGGATAAACAGGTTCTGATTTTGTTTTCGCTCGATTTCGCTCAGGCCGGCATGATACGGACGTACTGAAAATCCTTTATCTTTTAGAGCGGTATAAAGGTCATCTACCTGCCTGCGGGTAAAACAGTATATGATCCCGGATTGCTCCGGAAATTTGCGGATAAACCCGATGGTTTGATCCAGGGGGTCGTTTTTGGGAACAACCTGGAGAAACAGATTTTCTCGATCGAAACCGGCAACATACTCACCTGAGTCTTCAAAGCCCAGACTGGATTTAATGTCTTTTCGCACCCTCGGGGTTGCCGTAGCCGTCAATGCAATACAAACCGCTTTGGGAAAACGCTGCCTCACATACACCAACTGACGGTACTCTGGACGAAAATCATGACCCCATTCGGAAATACAATGGGCCTCGTCAATGGCAAGACAATCCACGGGCACAGACGAAAGCATCTCTAATACACTGGATTTCAACAAGGATTCCGGCGCTACATAAAGTAATTTCACTTTGCCGTGTTTAATGAGATCTACATTCCGGCGATACTCGTGAACCGTGAGCGAGCTGTTTAACCTTACTGCTGAAACCCCTGACTCCATTAACTGCTCCACCTGATCCTTCATCAGTGAGATCAGCGGCGAAACAACAATGGTCAAACCTTTAAACATAAGGGCCGGAATCTGGTAGCAAAGCGATTTGCCGCCGCCCGTCGGCATGATAACCAGGGTATCATTTTTTTGCAAAATATTTTCAATCACATCTTCCTGCAAAAAGACGAACCCGTCATACCCGAATACCGTTTTAAGGATTTTTTTCGCCTGATCAATCATGGTCGCCACAAAAAGCACAAAATTTACAATTAAGGAACTTCAATAATAAAAAGGCCTCTCGAAAATTTTCATGAAATATTCGGAATAAAATGGAATTTGATATATATATCTTATGAAAGAAAAAGTCAAAAATAAGAAACGCTTTAAAAATATTGCATAAATACTATAGCGCATCTTCCAGGGGGTTGCCGTTTTGAATTTCTTTATTCACGCACTCTATTAAATTGTCTCTCAGCTTGACAATGGGATTAATAAATGCTTTATATAATTAATTAAATGCTTATTGGGATGAAATGATGGCACTGATAACCTCCCTGTCAGAAATAAACGAGCTTGCTGTCAGGGACAAACCGGATTCAATTTAAAAGAGGAAAGAGGATTGTAGCCCTTATGGACATTGTCAGCTTTGAAAGTGTTTCAAAATTCTACAAAATGGGCGAGGTGGATATCGCCGCGCTGGGCCATGTCAGTCTGAGCATTCCCCAGAGGGCATTTACCTCTCTTGTGGGGCCTTCCGGCAGCGGTAAGACCACTGCGTTGAATCTGATCGGCTGCCTGGATCGGCCCAGCGAAGGCGTGGTGACCGTGGCTGGCCAGGCCATCGGCCGTATGAACCGGCGTGAGAGCGCCACTTTCAGGGGTGAAAAACTGGGTTTCGTATTCCAGGATTTCAACCTGCTGCCGGTGCTCACCGTGTTCGAAAATGTGGAATACCCCCTGTTGATGATTCGTGACATGCCCAAAAGCCAGAGAAAACCATCGGTGGAGCGGGTATTGGCGGCCGTGGCAATGGAAGACCAGGCAGACAAATACCCGGCCCAGCTTTCCGGCGGACAGAAACAACGTGTCGCCATCGCCCGGGCCCTGGTAGGAAACCCGGTCCTGGTCCTGGCCGATGAACCCACCGCCAATCTGGATGGCGCAACGGCCCAGAAGGTGGTGGAATTGATGAAACGTATGCGCGATGAATTCGGCACAACCTTCGTATTTTCCACTCATGACCCCCGGATCATGGACCAGGCCGAGGTGACATTTCATCTGGAAGACGGTCGGCTGATCGACGAACCGGCAGCCGGAAAGGAGACCCGTCATGATTAAAGTCATGCGCCTGGCGCTGAAAAACCTGCTGCGCTATAAACGTCGCACCCTGCTCACGGGTCTGCTGATCGCCGTGGGGGTAGTGGCGGTAATTGTGTTTGTGGGCTTAAGCGGTTCCTTTAAGCAAGCCATCGTGGGTCAAATAACCGATTCGGTTCTCAGTCATCTGCAGGTGCACCGCAAGGGCTACATGGCCAGCATCGATAACCTTCCTCTGGACCGCATGCTGCCTGCCAAGTCGTTTGAAAAGCTTGCGGACATTTTGAGCCAGGCCGATGGTGTGGCGGCTTTTTCGCCCCGCATCAAGTTCGGAGCCATGTTGAGTAATTATGCCCAAACCACTAATGTCCGCCTTAACGGTGTCGTTCCGGAAAAAGAGCAGGCCGTGGTGCCGCTGCTGCTGTCACGGATCAAGGATGCCGCCCATGAGAAGGTGCTGTTAAAACCCGGGGATGTCCTTTTACCCGAGGTCCTGGCCAAAGGCATGGGGGTCAAAACCGGCGACACTGTGGTGCTGGTGGCCAACAACAAGGACGGTTCGGTCAATGGGATGACGTTCAAGGTGGCCGGAGTTGTGGAAAGTCTGATGGGACCGGGGGGACGGGACGGTTATCTGCACATTGATGACGCTGCCGCCCTGCTGCGCATGGAACCCCTGGAAATCAGCGAAGTGGCGGTGCGAGCGAAGGACTTTGATCAGCTGTCGGATGTGGCAGAGCGCTTGCGAGACATCCTGGAACCCGTAACCAGCAAACAGAACAATCCCATGTTTGAACTGCACACCTGGGACCAGCTCACACCGTTTTACAACGTGGTGCGAATGATCGATGTCATGACTTTGGGCATCAAGATAATTCTCATCGCCGTCGTCCTGATCAGTGTGCTCAATGTCATGATGATGAGCGTTTACGAACGTGTCCGTGAGATCGGTACGCTGGCCGCAATGGGCACCCGGCCGGGCCGGATCATGGCGTTGTTTGTGGCCGAGGGGTTCTGCCTGGGGCTGGTGAGCGCCCTGGCCGGTGCGATCACTGGTCTTGGGGTGCTCTGGATATTGGGCCTGACGGGTGTTGAGGTCGCCTTCGGAGGCGCCAACCAGGTCTTTACACTGGCCCCGACCGTTGAGCTGCATGAGGTGCTTTCGGCCTGCCTCATCGTGCTGGGTGTTTCGATCCTTTCCAGTCTTCAGCCGGCCGCTAAGGCGGCCAGGCTGGAACCGGTGGATGCCCTGCGGCATGTCTGAGCTTATTTAAATGGAGTCTGAGATGAATCATAAAACCGTAATAACCGCTTTCTGTCTGTTGGTGTCGTTTTTTGTGCCCTCCGGCGGGTTTTCCGAACCGTTAACCGGTGCAAAAATTCTCGAACAGGTGGACCAAAACTTACAGCCGGGCGATCTGGAAATGTACCGCAAGATCATCAACATCGAGCCGGACGGCAGGAAAAAGGAGTTCGTACTCTGGTTTTTGAAAAAGGACAAAGACAAGGTGGTGACCCTGTTTGTCTCGCCCGCCAGCGAAACGGGCCGCGCCACCTTGCGTCTGGGCGACAATATGTGGCTTTATATTCCCAACGTGGGCAAGCCGATCCGCATCACCAGTATGCAGTCGGTGGTGGGGGGTGTCTTCAACAACGCCGATATCATGCGCCTGGATTATGGTGTTGAATACGACGTGGCCGGTCTTGCAGAAGACCAGGGCCAGTATCTTTTGGATCTCAAAGCCAAAAGCGGAGCCGTAGCCTACGATCGGCTCAAGATGTGGGTCCTGAAAAAGGAACGAGTGCCCACCCGGATCAATTGTTATGCCGCCACGGGCATGCTCATCAAAACCTTGCATTTCAAGGAAATCAAGGATATCGGAGATGGTGTCGTGAGTCCGGCAGTTATGGAGACCGACAGCCCGCTCTACAAGGGGTATCAATCCATCATGATTTCGGCGAACCTGAAAAAGCGCAGCCTGGCCGATGAAGTCTTTACCCTGAATTACCTGTCCAGGGTAAAGGATTTACGTTGAGCCATGCGTCTTGGGAGTTTTCTTTTGGCGCTGCTGGTTTTATTTGCCGGGCCGGTCAACGCAAAAGAGTATGACTTCACCATCCCAGAGGCGGAAAAGAAGCCATACGAATTCGGCGGTCGATTGGAATCCCGGTACATCTATCACCGCCTGGATGATCATTCGGCCCCTTACAGGTTAAATTACTACCAGGATGACCCCGGAGCTGATACGCATGAATGGCAGGCGCTGGTGGAACTTTCCGGAAGCTATAGGCGGGGCATCTTGCAGGCCAATGTGCTGACTCACCACGCGTTCGTGGATACATATGAAGAAGATGAATGGATCAATGACATCTACGAGGGCTATGTCTCGCTGACGCCTGCACCCCGACTGACCCTGGATGCGGGTAAGAAACGTATCCTGTGGGGAACGGGCTACGCCTGGAACCCGGCCGGATTTCTCAACCGGCCCAAAGATCCGGATGACCCGGCCCTGAACCTGGAAGGGCGCACTCTTCTGGGCGTCGATCTGATCAAGAGTTTAACCACCGGTTGTTTGTCCAATATCGGGTTCACGCTCCTGGTTCTGCCGGTCATCGATGACTGGACAAACACAGAGATGGGCGATGACGGCGATCTGAGCACCGCGCTCAAGATTTACCTGCTCTGGTATGACACGGATCTTGATTTCATTTATTTTGACAGCCCGGATCAACCCCGCAGCTTCGGGTTCGACTTCGCCAAAAACCTGGCTGAAAATTTTGAGATGCATGGAGAGCTGGCGTATCGGCAGGATGCACCGCATATGGTCCTCGATGCATCGGGTAGAACGCGGAAAACACGGGAAGACCAGCTCAGTTATCTGGTGGGGGTGCGATATCTCAATGCGCTCGATACCACCTTCATCGCCGAATATTACCATAACGGTGCAGGTTACGACCAAAATGAGGTGGAAGACTTTTTTGCCTATCAGGAGGCGGCTTACAATCAGTGGCAAACGACCGGCGATGCCTCAGTGATGGAGCGCGCCATGCAAATCACCCGGCCATACTATCAGCAGCGTAACTTTGGCCAGGATTATTTTTATCTCAAAATTTCGCAGAAAGAGCCTTTTGACATCTTGTATTTCAACCCATGGGCGGCTGTTGTCGTCAACCTGCAGGATTTTAGCTTCACCCTGCAGCCCGGTATGACCTGGACGCCCGTGACTAACCTGGAACTCAATTTTCGCATGGGAATTCCATTAGGCCCTGCAAATTCCGAGTTCGGTGAAAAGCCTGATTCGTTCAGGCCCGAATTCTGGGCGAGGTACTATTTTTAAAGGAGATGTTGAAAAATGGCCCAAACCATAGTTGTCGAAAATATAACCAAACGCTTCGAAAAGGTGGAGGCGGTCTCCGGAATTTCTTTCAGCGTTCAACAGGGCGAGCTGTTCGGATTTCTCGGGCCTAATGGTGCGGGCAAAACCACAACCATCAAAATGCTCACGGGCCTGGCGCGTCCGGACTCCGGAAAGATCGGTATCGGCGGCATCGACTGCACGAACAACATCAGGGGGGCCCAGCATCTCATCGGCGTGGTCCCTGACGAGTGCAATATGTATCCGGAACTCACCGGTTTCGACAATTTATGTTTTTGCGCTGCGCTATATGGATTGGGAAAGCGGGAAAGACAAGCCAGGGCTCACGAGCTTTTGGAAAATTTCGGTTTGACCAAGGCAGCGGACCGAAAGTTCGGCGGCTATTCCAAGGGCATGAAGCGTAAGCTTACCATCGCCGCCGGGATCATCCACAAGCCGGAAATCCTTTTTCTGGATGAACCCACCACGGGCATCGACGTGGCCAGCGCCCGCCGGTTGCGGCAGCTTATCGCCGATCTGCACCGGGCCGGGACCACCATATTCCTGACGACCCATTACATCGAGGAGGCGGAGCGCCTGTGCAATCGAATCGCATTCATCGTTTTCGGACGTATTGTTCGAATCGACACCGTCGAGCATCTTCTCCAGCCCTTCCAGGAAAAACATGTGGTTCGGATCACATGTGTGACTGCGCTGAACAGCATACTGAACAACCTTTCAGAATCTTTCCCGGACCTGGAATTCACGATCCCGGAGCATGGCGTGATTCAGGTGGAGGATGACAAACCCGTTCGCGTGGGAGCGCTTGTCCACTTTTTGGAAAATAAAGGAGTCGAGGTTTCCGAGGCCCGCAGGATGAGGCCCTCCTTAGAGGACATCTTCGTTCGGATCACGGGTATCGAGGCGGAAGCCATGCGCAAGGAGAAAGAAAAAGGGGGAGGCAGCCAATGAAGCTCTGGATCGCCTTTTGGAACATACTGGTCAAGGACATGCGAACTTATTACCTGAAACCGCCGAATGTAAGCTGGGGACTCATTTTCCCTCTGGCGTGGACGGCCATGTTCTTCATTAAGTCCGGAAGCGGTATCGGGAACATTCCGGCACTGCTTCCGGGCGTCGTGGCGCTCTCTATTCTTTTCGGCACCACATCCCTGCTTGCGGTGACGGTAACCTTCGAGAAAAAGAATCGGTCCTTTGAGCGGCTGTTGCTCGCCCCCATCCCATTCGAGATTCTGATGCTGGCCAAAACCAGCGGGGCCATCCTGTTCGGTGTAGCCAACGCATTCGTCCCGGTGGCCATGGCCGCCTTCCTGACCGACCTTTCCCGGGTAGTCTGGTGGGCGTTCATTCCGGCTGTTTTCCTGATTGCAGTGGCTTCTACCTTTCTGGGACTGTTCATTGCCGTGGCGGTCAGCGAGGTGTTCGAAGCACAGACTTTTTCCAACTTTTTCCGCTTTCCCATGATTTTCCTGTGCGGTCTTTTCTTCCCTGTCGAAAAGCTGCCCATATTTCTGAAACCCTTGTCTTACGTTCTGCCCCTTACCTATGGGGCCGATGCACTACATGGGGCCGTACATGGCGGGAATATCATGCCCCTTTCCATCAATCTGGCCATTCTCGGCGTGTTCTGTATCGGCTTATTTATGCTAAGCCTCTACAATATTCGAAGGCGTTGGATTGTCTGATTCAGTTTTTGAATATTTTGACTTTTTGCGAGTTCTTCAAAATTAAAACTTGATGAATTCGAGTTTTTGTGAATTCATTGTTAAAGAATTTGAAAAAAAAGATTGGGTCTGGTATTTGTATTCCACTTTATTTGCATTATGCTTTAGTATCCCGAGGCGGGATAAGTTGAGAGTTCAAAGATTCAAAGGGTATTCAGTAGCAGGAGCAACATCCAAACTCAAACTGAAGTCTTCGGTTAACAGAGAGGGTTTTTTCCCATTCCCCCAATGGAACAATAAAGGTCATTCACAGACACATCAGTAATCATTCATGAAATCAATACGTCCTGGATCAAAAACTTACATCGCCTCCATAATGTGGGGGGTGTTTATTTTAAGTGCAATCAATGTGTCTGCCGGAAAACCGTTAGACCCCTTCCCGGTATACCCCAGTCTGAAATCCAACGTGGCTTTTTGGAAACAGATTTACGGCACCTACTCAACCTCACAGGGTATCTTACACGATCGTCGAAACCTTGACATTATTTATGATATAATTGAACTGAAAGACCCGAAAACTCCGGGGGCTGCAAAGTTCAACAGCAAAAAAGTCAAACAGATCAAAATAAAGTATGAGCGGCTGCTGAAAACCGTGGCCACCGGCAAGCCTCCGGTTTCGGACGAAGAAAAAAGAATTTGCGACTTGTTCACCCAAAAAAAATCTCAGGGATTACTCAGGGATGCCCATCTCAATGTCAGATTTCAGTTGGGACAGAAAGATCGGTTTCGTGCAGGATTGATTCGCTCAGGTGCATATCTTGATGAAATTCGATCGATATTCAAACAATACGGTCTGCCCCTGGACCTGGCCTATCTTCCCCATGTTGAATCCTCTTTTGATTACAAGGCATACAGTAAATTCGGTGCCGCCGGTATCTGGCAGTTTACCTGGGGAACAGGAAAAAAATACATGACCGTTGATTATACGGTGGATGAACGACGTGATCCCATACTGGCCACCCACGCGGCCGCACAATTTTTGAAAAAGAACCATGATATCCTGGGAAACTGGCCCATGGCCGTTACCGCCTACAATCACGGCCCCAGCGGCATGCTGCGCGCAAAAAAGACCCATGGCGACCATGAAACAGTTTTGAACTGTTACAACGGCAGCACCTTCGGGTTTGCCTCACGCAATTTTTATTCCGAATTCCTGGCTGCCCGGGAAATCGCCAAAAACCATCAACGTTATTTCAGCAATCTTGAATTTGACAGCCCGGTCCGCAGGCACACCCTGAAGGTCCCCGGTTACGTGGCCTGGCAGGATCTGATGCGGCATTTTCAGGTGGACGAAAACACGCTGAAAAAACTCAACCCGGCCCTGCGTGAGCCTGTTTTCAACGGTCAAAAATATGTCCCGAAGGGCTTTTTACTGCACCTGCCTCAAAGCATGGCAGCCAACCCATATTCAGCCAGGTTTTCCGCTGAAATGATCAAGAACCGTCAAAAGCCCAGCCGTTTTTATCGTGTGCGGAAAGGGGATACGGTGGGACAAATTGCAAGGCAGCACAAGGTTCGCATAAATGATCTCATTCTGGCCAACGGATTGAATTCACGGGCAACCATTTATTCGGGACAAAACCTGCGAATCCCGGTGCCCGGAGAAAAGATAATTCTGGTCGCTGCAACCAAGGTCCAGGGCAGGCCCAAAGCGGCATCTCCAATGGTAAAGCCGGTCCAATCCCTATCGGAACCCACAGTTATGGCCTCGGCCTCCCCTCAGAAACCCGCGCTCAAAGTGGAAACGCCAAAACCGGCAGCTGTTTCGGCAACGGAACCACCTGCTCCTGTCACGGAGGACGAATCGGAGCAACTCTTGCCGGATGATTCCATTTCGCCGTCTTCGGAAATTTCACAGGTGAACCCGGCCGTGGTAACGGGATCTCTTTCGGTGGAACAGATGATTGTCCGGGGAAACCAGGCAATCGGCGTAATACAGGTCGAACCTGAAGAAACCCTGGGGCATTATGCAGACTGGCTGCAGATCCCCACCCGGCAGATACGGCGTCTGAACCATTTTTCATTTAAAAGACAAATCCATGTGGGCCAGAAAATCGAGATCCCCTTTGGCAACATCACCCGGGAACAATTCGAGGAAAAACGTTACGAGTATCATAAAGAGATCGAAGAGGATTTCTTTGCGGTGTATAGTGTTAAAAAAACAATGGCTTATCGGATCCAATCGGGTGACAACATCTGGACCTTGTGCCAAAAGAAATTCGAACTGCCCTTCTGGCTCTTGAGAAAATACAATCCTGAGCTGGATTTTGACCGGTTGAGCGATTCGGAAAAGCTTATCATTCCTGTGGTTTCAACAATTGGAGAGACCTCGGAACCTGTTATTCTCGAAGAAAATGGGAACGGGAACGGAGAGGAATATCCCTGATACCTAAAAAAATCGCTGTTGACAATGAATTTGGCCTTCGATATTTGAAAGTTCATGTTTCCGTTCTCAAAATATATTCTCATATCTCGCGCTCAATTATGAAGCCTTATGAAATCTTATCGTTATTGCACAGGGGCTTTTTAAAAAACCACGTTTTTTCAATCGGGCAGGAGGCATTCTGATGAAAATTAAGGAATTCATGACAACCAATATCGAATCGATTGACTATAAAAGATCTGTCTACCATGCCGTTGAAAAGATGGTGAATAGAAGGATCCGTTGTCTGCTGGTCCGATTTCCCGGCAAAGAAAAAGAATACGGAGTAATTACAGCAAGGGATGTGGTCTTTAAAGTTTTGGCCAAGGGAATCGATCCAAAGAAGATCGATGTCTCGAAAATTGCCTCAAAACCCATTGTCACCATTGATCAGAATATGGATTTTAAGGAAGTTGCTAAAATTATGGATGAATCCAATATCGCAAGGGCCTTTGTTTATGATCAGGATCGGATCATCGGTTTGGTAGCGTTAATGGATGTCATGTCCGCCACCATCATCGCAAGAGCAAGAGGCGAATATGTTTCTTGAAAAGATATTTTCCAGGGGCAAGAAAGAAAATAAGGTCATCGGGGATATCACTAAACAAATCAAGCTCCTGTGTACCGCCTGCGGCTTTTTCAAGACGGCCCTTGAAACAGACAATCCGAACCTCATGCGACAGGTTATGGATATCGAACGGTCGGCAGATAATATCCGAAGGAATATCATATCGAAAATTTATGAAGGCGCCTTTTTACCCTATCTCAGACCGGATCTTTGCAGATTCGTTGAAATTGTGGATAGTATCTTTGATTTGCTCAAGGACACCGGATACAGATATTTGGATTTAAAGCTTTCCGAGCAACTGAAAGGCGAGTGTATCCAGGTTGCTTTCCTGAACCGTCGCATCTGCGAGATGCTGTTGATCAGCTTTGAGTCCATGCTGAAAGGTGAGGATCTTAGAGAAAAAATTCTGGCTGTCCGGATTTATGAAAAAAAAATTGACGATATCAAATTCGATCTGATACGAGATGCACGAAAGATAGAAATAACAAATTTTTGGGAAGGTGAAATCCTGTCCCAATTTCTTTGTTCCCTGACCTTCATCAGCGACGTCATCGAGGATGCAAGCGATCACCTTCAGATTATCCACGTAAGCATGAAGTGACCGAATTATATTACTATTACGGTATAAATAGCGGAGTCTTTTTGTGTGGAAGGTCATAAGCGGTATTTTTCTGGGCTGGAGCCTGGGTGCCAATGATTCTGCAAATATTTTCGGAACAGGGGTCACAACCGGGCTTGTAAAATACCGGACCGCCATTTTTCTGACAGCGATCTTTGTCTTTATAGGATCTATTATCGAGGGATCCAAATGCATGCGAATTATCGGCGGTCTTTCTCGACTGGTACCCATGGAGGCCTTTTTATGTGCCCTCGCCGCCGCCATCACCATGACGATTCTTACTTACTTTGCCATTCCCGCTTCCACTTCCCAAGCCATTATCGGTGCCGTACTGGGGGCCGGAATTTTATCGGGTTCAGCGGATTACTTCAAGCTGCTCAAGATTGTTACATGCTGGATTCTGACACCCATCGGCGGAATAATTTTCGGGTATCTGCTTTACCATGGCCTCAAGCTTATCTTTGATAAGACGATTCCGAGTCTTACGTATCGAAACACCATCTACGCCGCCGGCATTATTGTGACAGGATGCTACGGGGCCTATTCTTTAGGAGCCAACAACGTGGCAAATGTGACCGGCATATATGTGGGATCGGGTCTTTTGTCCTGCGAAACGGCCGCGTTCATCGGAGGCCTCAGTATTGCTTCGGGCGCACTCACTTACGGCAAAAAAGTCATGATTACGGTGGGTAAAGGCATTGCCCCCCTGGACCCTTTTACGGCCCTTGTAACGATTCTGGCCGGAGCGCTGACCCTTCATCTTTTTACCCAGATCGGTGTCCCCGTCTCATCGTCTCAAGCGGTTGTGGGAGCAGTAGTGGGTGTGGGCATCGTGGGGGGGATTCGGACGCTCAATCCAAGGATTCTGGTAAAGATCGCCGTGGGATGGCTTATGACCCCTTTTGCAGCAGGGCTCATGACCATGCTTTTTATCTGCGTTATGCCTGACTAATTCATTTTGACCGCAAGGCCACGTTATTTAAACAACTCAGAATAACCGAAATTCAAAAACAGATAAAATGAGGGTAAAACATCTAATAACTGATTAACTGTTTTGGTCATTGGAATTTGTAATTTTGGAATTGTTTGTAATTTGAGCATTGTGATTTGGGATTTAGTGCCGTATCCAAGAAAAAAATGGGTTTACTCTGACAGAAACCTGAAATATATACCTCTTAAAACATGCCGATAGGCGGCGCTTCCTCCGGATCGATATAGACTTCCAATAACGTCGGGCCATTACGGCGACACAGCGCTTGATAGTCGATGTGTTCAAAATCTTCAGGATCTCGAATCTTGTGAGCATTTGCCCCGGTTGCCTCCGCCATCATGCAAAAATCAACCGGCGGAATTGCAAAATCAACAGATTCGGTACCTGCCAGACGATGGCCGTGCCGGATCATTCCATATGCATGGTCATTCAATAGCACAAAAATTACCGGCAGCCGTTCTGCCACGGCTACGGTAATTTCCTGGCCGCTCATCAAATAGCATCCGTCACCCGTAAAACATACCACAGGGGTATTACGTGTGCCCAAAGCCATACCCACCGACGCGCCGATCGCCCACCCCATAGAAGCAAACCCCAAGGATAAATGGTAATTTTCGGGACGGCGATGGAAAAAATAATGGATGGACCACGGTACGCTGTTACTATTATCGATGAGAAAACGGGTTTCAGGCGGAAAACGCTGTATGATTTCACAAATCAGTCGCTGGGGTTTGATCAGTGGCGAGGGGGTCTCCGGCCGGCAACTTTCCGGTGCCTGGACATCAATTTGATGGGGCACATATGGGGATTCTATCAGTTGATCCGAATACGATTGCGGGGGGCTATCTTGCGCTTTCCCCTTGCCGGTCAGAGGAAATTTGCCCGAGAGTTTCAGGAGTTCAACCCGTGAAGATAGTTCCTTGAATATTGTCCGGATGGTTCCGTAAACATGCAGGCGCGCCATGGGAGACCGGTCGAAACAGGCCCTTTCATGATGAATATGAACCAGCCTGTCATTCATTAAGACGGAATCCCATCCGCTGGTTGACCATTCGTTTAGATTGGTGCCAACCGCCAGTATCAAACCAACGGATTCCTCCGTCAGCGCCTTACGGGCCGTTTTATGTCCGGCAAAGCCAAATACGCCGCGCGCCAGAGGATGATACGGATTAATCCAGGATTTTCCACGCTGTGTGGTGACAATGTTCGCGCCGATAAGTTCGGCAAATAGAACAATCTCTTGCCCGGCGCCTTCACAATCATGGCCGATAACCAACACCACCTGAAGGTTTTGGCTTAACACATTGGATACTTCTTGACAGAGCCTTTCCAGTGCCGCAACATCCAGTTCTGAAGCGGGTTGGGTCAACAAGCCGTGCAAATTTGGAAAAGCGACTTGACCGCTTTCGTCAGAGCGCAAGAGATCAACCGGCACACTTAAATGTGCGGGACCTTTTGGAGGGTGCAAAGCCGTAGTCAATGCAGCAGCCAGTTTCTTCTCCAATTGGTCGGCATGGGTAACCATCGTGTTATAGCGGGTACAGTGTTCAAACATTCCCAGTATATCCGTGACATCCGCAGAGGATTCCTGAAACGCGCCCATGCTGAAATAGGGCAAACGGGTCTGTGCCGTGATTACGAGCAGAGGAATATGATCCATATAAGCTGAAGCAACACCGGTAATCAGATTGGTTGCCCCGGGACCGGTGGTTGCACAGCATACACCAATTTTTCCGGTTTCACGGGCATAGCCGTCAGCCATAAACACCCCGCCCGCTTCATGACGAGCGAGAATGCTACGGGGGCCGCCTCTTGTTTCACTGCGTATAAGCGCATCATACAGAGGGCCAAGAGGACCGCCCGGTACGCTAAAAACATATTCTACGCCAAATTGTTCCAAGTAGTTGATGATTAAATCGCTTAGCGTCATTATGCACCTTTGTTCTCTGTTTTTTTAGCTTCTTGGTTGTTGGGATTTCTATAAAATAATCCTAATCCGTTGTAAACCCATATTCCACTGTTATTTTTGGACCTCTTTCAACCCTTATTTTTTATTCTCCAATAAGGCCTCGAGATCAGCGAACGGCCTGTGCATAGAGGGGGGCTCCCGATCCTCCCCCGCCGTTGCCTCGCCATATGCTTCGGCGACCTCATGTCGCGAGTGCTCATTTTCGTGACAGTAGATACACAACAACTCCCAATTACTGCCGTCAAGTGGATTGTTATCGTGGTTGTGATCCTTATGATGAACCGTGAGCTCTCGAATTCTCTTGCCTGAGAATTCACGCCCGCACCTTGCACATATTTTCGGAAATATTTTGAGCGCTTGCTCTCGATAGGTCTTCTCCAGACGCACCCGCTCCTGCCGGGCCTCGGCGATAATCTGATTCATCTTGTGGGTCTTTGTGCGCGTCTTCTTTGATGACATGCGGGTACCCTCCAACCAATTACCCTTTGAAGCAAATGTTTATCTCATTCAATTCTTTTTAGCTCCATTAATCAGACAGATAGTACTCTACAGTTGAAACCACTCTGATTTTTTTAATGTGGGGATTGTTTTTGTCCCTATTATTAATTGAAAATTGCCCTTGGCTTGCTTTTTTTATTTTTCCTAACTTACTCTTAGAATCCTTTGCGAATTTCTCGGCAACTTCTCTGGCTTTGGTTGTAGCCTCCTCCACCATGATCGGTTTAATTTCATTTAATCTCGTGAATAAGTATTCGGTGGAATCCTGGTAACCATAACCCGTAAAGGCAATTCCTTTTTTTCCAAGCGCTGCCAATTTATTCATTGTCGCTCTGACATCTTTAATCTTGTTCGAATAAACCGTAATGGTTTGTGTGGCGGTATATCTGAATTCAATTTTTGATTTTTCATAGCCTTGGGAAAGTTTGTCGATAATACCCGGAGGAGATACGGTTATTTCTCGTTTTTCAAATCCATTGTCTTGTAAAAAACCAATGATTTCATTCGAATCTTTTTCAATGGACGCGTACAGCTCTGCCAAGTCATTGTTTGCGGATGAAAAATGGATCGGCCATAAGGCAACATCAGCAGGATATTCTTTTTCTGAAAGCCCTTTTACGGTTACTGTCCGTTCATATTCTTTAAACTTGATGGCACTGGCCCCTAAAAAAAAGCCCAAAAAAGCCAATCCCAATAAAATACAGACACCTAGAATTAACGCACTTTTATAATTTCCTTCCTGCATATATTTCTCCTTTTTGCGGGCTTCGGCCATTCTCAACGGCCCATTTTAATATTCAATGAGAACCACAAACAAAATCACACTCTCTATATAATCCATAGAAACAATATGGTAATTGTAAAATTCTTAAAAATACTGCATCAAAATAGCGAGTATTGTCAAGCTTTGTGGATGGCCAAGATCATAAAAGGGTTAACAAATATATTATTTTCAATTAAGATGAACTCGTAAAAAGTCGTCACTCCGGTGAAAACCGGAGTCCAGATGGTCTGCAACTGCCTGAAAAGACTTGATTCCTGCTTTCGCCGGAATGACGGCCTGCGGATCGGAGAAAAAACGGCATTTTGTAATTTTTTACGAAGCCGTCAAACTGATTCTTATACGTCACAACGAGTGGGTGAACATGATTACAATTGATGGCAGTCAGAAATCAGGTTCCGGAACCATAGTAAGAGATGCCGTTCCATTTTCAGTATTAACCGGAAAGGAACTTTTTCTCACAAATATCCGGGCCAATCGCCACAAGCCCGGCTTGAGGGCACAGCATCTGCGGGGAATTGAAGCATCCGCTCACATCTGCCAGGGTGAACTACCGGAAGCGACAATCGGTTCGCAAGAAATCCGATTCAAGCCCGGTAAAGGAATTCGGGGCGGAACATTCAAGTGGGATATCGGAACGGCGGGTTCTGCACCCATGCTGGCCCTCAGCGTGATACCTTTAGCGCTCTTCGCCGACAAACCTTCCTGTTACGAGATCACGGGCGGACTTTTTCAGGACTTCGCTCCGTCAATCTATCACGTCACATACGTCTTGTTAAGAATTTTGGAAACAATGGGTATCAATGTCCATATAAAAATTATCCGGCCAGGCTATGTCCCCAAGGGAAACGGCCTGATCCAAGTGAACGTCCTTCCCGTAAGAAAGATCATCAAACCACTGATACTGGGTGACCGGGGAAAAACCACCGGCATAAAAGGCATTGCTCTATCTTCACTGCTCCAGGAGAGAAAAGTCTCCGACAGGATGGCAAAAGAATGTCAAAAACGCTTAAAATCCAGGGGATATGTTCCGGATATTGAAATTCTTTATGATAATAAAAACAATCCGGTTTATTCACGGACATCGATTCAGGCCGGAGCCTCCCTGGCGATTTGGGCCGAAACAGATACGGGCTGCCTCATAGGATCTGATATGGCCGGTGCACCGGGGAGGCCCGCAGAATACATTGGGAAAAAAGTGGCCGATCACCTGATCCAGGTCCTTGAAACTAAAGCAACGGTTGATGAGCACGTAGCCGATCAACTCATACCGTTCTGCGGGCTGGCCCACGGCCGGAGTTCGTACTTAATACCCCAAATGACCGCCCATATTGAAACTCGACTGTGGCTGGTCGAAAAAATTCTCGGTGCGAAAACAGAAGTGAAAAATAATGAACTCCGCATTAAAGGAATAGGCTGCCGACGTTAGCATCACTTTGTTTTTGTTAAATTTTATTAAGTCTCCAAAACATCCCTTATTTTCTTTGAAAGAGTCTTAATATTAAATGGTTTCTGGATAAAACCATTACACCCACGATCCATTATTTCGGTCGCTTGACCGTTGATACCGTATCCGCTCGAAAGGAGAACCTTGATATCAGGATTTATCTCTTTTAATTTGTTATAAGTTTCGGCACCATCCATAACCGGCATAATTATATCCAAAATAACCATATCGAGCTTTTCCATGTTTTTTTCATATATCTCTACAGCTTCCATTCCATTCTTTGCGATCAAAACTTCATATCCTAAACTTTCAATCATGTCTCGTCCGACATCTAAGATCATGGCCTCATCATCAACAAACAGGATCTTTTCTGTGCCCCTAAGTATTTTTTCATAAGCATTTTTTTCTTTTACTGGTTCCTTTTCCGAGACCGGCAGATGTATCTTGAACGTCGTCCCTATATCTTTTTGGCTGTAAAAATCTATGAACCCGCCATGATTCTTGATAATACCATACACAGAAGCAAGTCCCAGCCCGGCACCTCTGTCCATCCTCCTGGTTGTAAAAAATGGATCGAAGATTCTTTCCTGGATCGTTTTATCCATGCCCACACCGGTATCCGTTAAAGAGATTTGAATATACTTGCCCGGCTTCAGCTGATAGGATCTTTTACAGTTGTCATCCACTACAACGTTTTCTGTCTGGATGTATAGGTCTCCCCCTCCGGGCATCGCCTGCCAGGCATTTACATATAGATTTAAAAGCACCTGTTCAATTTGTTTTTGATCTACTTCCACCGGCCAAAGATCCGTTTGAAATTTTAAATGAATGGTGACTTCTTCTTTTATTTGCCCAAACCTGTCAGCGCTTTTACCGATCATTTCGTTCATGTCGGTTTGTTTGACTTCGTATTTTCCGCCTCTGGCAAAACCCAATAGCTGTTCTGTAAGTTTTACTGAGCTTTTGATGCAATCCTCTATTCCTTTGAGCTGTTCCATATGGGGATGATGAGATTCCATTTCCAAACACATTAAGGCGGTACGTCCCTGTATTCCCATTAGCAGGTTGTTGAAGTTATGTGCAATGCCACCGGCCAGTGTACCGATGGCTTCCATCTTCTGGATTTGTTGAAGTTGTCTTTTCAGCTTTTTTTGTTCACTGATATCTCTTAGAGTTACGACACTGCCCCTTGGGTTTCCTTTTTTATTCCTGTATACCGCTCCGCTAATACTAACATCTATAATGTTTCCTTCTTTAGCGTAACAACGAGTTTCAATGCCTGAAAACCTTTTACCAGCCAGCAAGTCATCTCGCATCGTTTTGATTTCCGGCCAGGCATCCTTTGCCACAAAAACATTAAACGACTTGCCAAAACACTCATTTAAGGTCCACCCGAAAACCTGTATAAAGGCAGGATTGAAATATTCTATTTTGCACCCAATATCGAAAAGAACAACTGGATCAGGAATTGTCTCCAGAATCGTACGGTATTTTTCCTCGCGCTGTTCTGAATCATCTTCAACTTTCTTTCTATCCTCGACATTTGTATTCTTTGAAAGCATTGCTATACCCGTCCCCTCAAGAATTAAAAACAGTTAAAACCCAACCTGAAATTTCTTAACTCCTGCGATTTGACAAAAACATACTTTATTACTGGGTTGATTAAAATTGCCCATAGTATGGCTTTAAAAAATATCCCATATTTATTCCTTCCCGTATACCTGGTGTCAGGTTTCAGGTGTCAGGTTTCAGCGCCTCTGTTCATCATTCCTGACACCTGACACCTGACACCTGAAACCAAAAAGTCCTGGATAGCAATTAACAAACTGGTAATGCACCCAAAGAATAATCCTGTTTCGACAACATCCCAAGATGTCTCTTGAATGGTTATTGGCCTGGATTTTTCATGGTTTATACTATATAATTTTAATGACTTTTTGATAAAAAAATGTGCATGGTTTCATAACTAAAGGTAATAATTATGAAAATAGACGGCAAAGATCTCCGACCCATTTGGCTTGAATCGGATTTAAATGTTGTAAAAATTATCGACCAGAGACATCTTCCCCACGAATTTGTAATTGCGGATCTTAAAACCCTTGATGATGTCATCAGGGCCATCACGGAGATGTATGTCAGAGGGGCGCCCTTAATCGGGGTGACGGCTGCATATGGCGTCTATCTTTCCGTTTTAAATTCACCGGTGAATACGTCCGGGAATGACTATTTAATACAGGAATGTACAAGGTTAAAAGCAGCCAGACCCACGGCGGTTAATCTAACTTGGGCTGTGGATAAAGTTTTATCCGTGGTGTTAAAAACAAACATCGCTTCGGATAAAATTAGTATGGCCCGTAAGGAAGCCCAAGAAATTGCCGAGGCAGAAGCTGAAAACTGCCGAAAAATCGGTGAATACGGACTAAGCCTGATCCATGAAATCAGCCGCAAAAAACAAGGCCATACCGTTAATCTGCTGACTCATTGTAACGCCGGATGGCTGGCCTGCATCGAGTATGGTACGGCTACGGCGCCGATGTATGCCGCATTTGATAACGGAATAGATATACATGTATGGGTTGACGAAACCCGACCTCTGAACCAGGGTGCACGGCTCACGGCATGGGAACTTGGTAAACATGGTATCAAACACACCGTTATAGCGGACAACGCCGGCGGCCATCTCATGCAGCACGGTATGGTTGATATGATCATCGTGGGTACGGACAGAACAACATTCACCGGAGATGTTGCGAATAAAATCGGGACGTACCTCAAAGCCCTTGCGGCCAGGGACAACGACATACCTTTTTATGTTGCCCTGCCATCAAGTACTTTCGACTGGGATATTGAAAATGGAATAAAAGAGATACCCATAGAAGAGCGAAATCCGGATGAAATAAGGTATGTCCGGGGGTTGGACCGGGGGACTATCAGAAATGTTTTAATCCCTCCCAAGGCAAGTCCCGCCGCCAATTTTGCTTTTGATGTCACACCGGCACGACTGGTTACCGGTTTTATAACGGAACGGGGGATCTGTAAGGCATCGGAAGAAGACATACGGGGTCTGTTTCCTGAAAAGAAAGTATCCGTCTAGCATAATCAACCAACGAAGGTCCAATCTAACGTTTATTTTTTTCCTGCCATGGATAGGCGACCCTCGAGTGGGAGGTGGCCTCCAGAGAATCAGTCAATATCTCTATAATCTTTGCAATGATTTTTGAAAAAAACCTGTCATGGAACACGACGATTAACAGCATCGCAATAAGTATCCAAAGGGTATTGCCATAAAGATTTTTTTTAGCAAACTCACCATGAGAAACGATCAGCAATAAATCCTCTTCGCTTAGCACTTTTCGAAACGGGACCAGGACATCCCCTGGGTTGTAATGTGGGGTGATTAAAATTGCCCATAGTATGGCTTTAAAAAATATCCCATATTTATTCCTTCCCGTATACCTGGTTTCAGGTTTCAGGTGTCAGGTTTCAGGTGTCAGGTTTCAGGTGTCAGGTTTCAGCGCCTCTGTTCATCATTCCTGACACCTGACACCTGAAACCTTAGGATATGGAGCAAAAATTGGATTAAAATTCCATCTGTATACATGGCGATTTTCACCACCCCAGTTGTAATGTATGACTTTGGATAGAAAACGCCTGACGATCTCTTGGATCCTTCTGTCATTTTCCTTTTGGTCGTATTTTAAAGTCGGCAGGAGAGTGGATCGAGATACCTTTATAACAGGATCCAAGATTTCTTTATGCACCTGCCAAAACAGTTGAGTGACTTTATCTTCCAGCATGAAACGAGCCTGCTCGAGGGTAATGGCTTCCTCAGCGGGATAGGCCACGATCCCCTTGGGTCCAGAATAAAGCACCTCAATTATATTTTTAGCACCGTATGGCTCCGGGTCTTCTACAATGATATTTTGGAGAAGGGTTTCTTCGAAAGCCAGGATGCCATTCAAAAGGCTCGTCAGATTTTGGTAGGCAAGCAATTTGTCTGCCTCATCCAGGCTGATCTTTACTCCAAACTCTTCGTATACATACGTTACCAGTTTCTGCCCCTTAGAACGTTTTTGTTTTTGAAGAAATGAGACCTCTTTTATCAGGCCATCCATTCTTTTTTTTACTTTCTCCGCAATATCTGGAACATCGGTATACAAAGGAACATACCGGGAAAGGGCTATATCGCGCCCGCCCCTGAGCGCCTTATCTTGATCAAAAATAAAAGATCCTTGAAATTGAACGGTGAACGGAACAACATCGCCGAGTTTGGGTGGCACGGCAATATGGCATTTTTATTTGTCTTGACATTTCAAATTATTCCGATAAATTTCGAGTCGGTACTACATGGTGTAAGCCATCAGCTTATTGAGATGACCGGATCATGCGTTACGATCCTTCAATCGAACAATGGAGGTTGCCATGGACAAAATTTTGAGAATCAATATGGGAAATGAAGCCGGGCCTCGAGCCAGGGAAGAACCGATGGGTAATTATGCCGGTTTGGCTGGTCGCGGCCTGACATCGTCAATTATTGCCAAAGAAGTACCGCCTTTGTGCCACCCGCTTGGAAAATCCAATAAACTCATCATTGCCCCCGGGATGCTTAGCGGAAGCCATGCCGCCCAGTCCGGACGAGTTTCGGTGGGGTGTAAAAGTCCGCTGACCGGCGGAATCAAAGAAGCCAATGCCGGTGGTCAGGGTGCTCAAGTCCTCGCCCGGTTGGGCTATGCCGCCATTGTACTTGAAGGCAAACCCAAAGATGATACACTCTATAAAGTGGTTATTAACAAGGACAAAGTAGTCATAATTCCCGATAACCGTCTTAAAATGATGGGAAACTATAATTTAATTGATAAGATAACGTCAGAATACGGCAGTTCGGTTGCCTGCATCTCCATCGGTCCTGCCGGTGAAATGAAAATGGCCGCCGCCACGGTAGCCTTCACCGACACGGAACAACGACCCACTCGTCATGCGGGCCGCGGTGGTGTGGGTGCAGTTATGGGATCCAAAGGGGTAAAAGTCATCGTGCTGGATGACAGCGGAATGCCAATGAGGTCTCCCAAGAATCCGGAAAAGTTTAAAGCGGCAAACAAAGCATTTGTTCAGGGTCTGAAAAAACATTCCATAACGGGCCAGGGGCTTCCTTCATTCGGAACCAACATATTGACCCATTTGATTAACGATGCCGGCGCATTACCCACTCACAATTTTCAGACCGGCCACTTTGACGGCGCCGGCAATATCAGTGGCGAAGCTCAGTCGAAAATCATGAATTCCCGGGGCGGCACGGTTGCTAAAGGCTGTCACAAAGGCTGTGTCATTCGATGCTCGGGCATCTATAATGACAAAGACGGCAACTACCTGACCAAACGGACGGAATATGAAACGGTTTGGGCTCACGGCGCCAACTGCGGCATTGACGATATGGATGTTATTGCCATGCTTGACCGCCTGGACGATGATTACGGTCTGGATACCATCGAAATGGGAGCCGCCATCGGTGTGGCCATGGAGGCCGGACTGGCCAGGTTCGGGGATGGCAAAACCGCCATTACCCTTTTAAAAGAAGTCGGCAACGGCACACCGCTGGGGCGTATTCTCGGAAACGGGGCCGCCGTAACCGCCAAGGTTTTTGGTGTTGAACGGGCTCCAGTGGTCAAGGGCCAGGCCCTGCCCGCCTACGATCCCCGATCCGTTCAGGGTATGGGCGTTACTTACGCCACCAGTACCATGGGAGCCGACCACACGGCCGGCTATGCGGTTACCGCCAATGTACTCGGTGTGGGCGGCACCGTGGATCCTCTGAAACCCGAAGGCCAGGTGTCGCTTTCCCGAAACCTTCAGATTGCCACGGCTGCTATCGATGCCACCGGCTTGTGTTTGTTTATCGCGTTTGCGATTTTGGATCAGGAGGATACATTCCATGCCATGCTTGACATGATCAGTGCATTTACCGGTGAAAAGCTGACTGCTGACGACATCGTCGCATTAGGGAAAAAGATACTTGACGATGAAAGAGAGTTTAATACCCGGGCAGGTTTCACATCAAAGCAGGATCGGCTTCCGGATTTCTTTAAAAATGAACCCCTGCCGCCCCACAATACAACATTTGAGGTCAAAGACCAAGATCTCGACCAGGTATTTAACTGGTAAACAAATTATGAGCGTTCAAGGTTTAGAGAATCGTGGTCACGACAAACCGTTTTTGATTTTGACTTTCCGGGAGGTTCGGTCCGGCCGGGGCTGTTTTGCGCCCCAATGGGGGTTATGTCCCGGGGTCCTTAACCCGCTTAACAAGATCTAAAGCAGATGCCAGAAGGTTATCACTGAACCGGCAGGCAAGAGCGGATTCGAGCATATCAGGATAAATTACCGTGTTGAGTCTGGCCAAAACGCACAGACCCGCCAGAGCCCGGTCATTGGATTCAATTTTATGAGCTTTAAAATTCGTTTCTTGCACCCTGGCATTACAGGCCGGCAAATGGATCTCTTCCGCTCGGATGACCCGTGCGTTTTTATCAAGATGATCAAAAAGGTGCTTTCGACGGTCCACACCTTCCTGGCCGAGCGCCAAAACAACGTCGGGGGTTGTTATACCCGTGTAGCCGATCGCTTCATGAGAAAGAATTACTTCACTGATGCAGGCTCCTCTGAGTACGGTAATATCGTATTCATTTTTCTGTGTTACGTTGAGTCCTGCCGTGAGACCGGCCAGGCATAAAATTTCTCCGGCGGTTATGATCCGTTGACCGGCACTTCCTAAAATGACTACCTCTTTCCTTCCGGTACCAGGGGCGTGGAATTTTATCTTAATTTCGTCCGGTGACGGAACAGCCTGTTGTTGGGCAGCCAGTTCCCTGTAATGACGGCCATATTCTTTTCTGATGTTTTCAGGTATGGGAGTTATTATGGATGGGAGCTTGGCAAGAGAATCTTCGATGAGTTGAGGCGTCATGTTGTTACGTTTGGTATACCGTCCCGGACATATTCCCCAGATGTCGATCACTGAAAAGCCCTCAAAGCCAACGGCATTTTCTATTTCCTGGGCAAGGTCTTTTGCATAACTTGAACAGCGCCTGACATAAGCAGCTCCCGCGGAAGACACGAGCCGGCACACGTCCATGGGACGTTCAAGTCTGTTCAGAAACCCGGACCCCACCTGAACTTCCGAAGGGGTTGTTGCTGAAAACTGGCCGCCGGTCATGCCAAAATTGAAATTGTTTAAAATCAGCAGCGTGATATCCAGATTGCGGCGACAGGCTGAAAGAATGTGTGCCCCGCCAATACCCAGACCGCCGTCTCCCATTGTAACCACAACCGTTAATTCGGGCCGCGCCATCTTCAGGCCAACGGCATAGGTCAGGGCACGGCCGTGAAGTCCGTGCAACGCGTGGGTATGAAAAAATGTATCAAAAAGACCGGAACACCCGATATCGGTAACAATAACAATCTGTTCTTTGCTCAATCCCATATTCTGAAAGGCCTTGTCAAGGCCATGGGCAACCCGCTCATGGGAGCACCCCGGGCAAAATACCGGCGGCCTGCGGGTATTCAATAAACTAGACATGGGCGATCACCTCCTGGATCCGTTTCGGGGGTATCAGACGTCCGTCCATTTGACCCAGAAAGTCCACCTTCTTATCCGGAAGGATGCGTTCTATCTCTCTTACATACTGGCCCAGGTTCATCTCCACCACCACCACACGCTTGACGTTCCGGGCTTTGTCCCTGATCAGGTCTTGGGGCACCGGCCAGAGGGTTTTGAGAATTAACAGGGACACCGGCGTGCCATGTTTTTTTTGAGCGTTATATACATCCCGTGCAGCACGGGCGGTAACCCCATAGGTCAACAGCAGGGTGTGGGCGTCTTTCTCAAGGTATGCTTCGTGAAAACTGAACCCGGTTACTGTCGAAAGAAGTTTGGTTCTGAGCCGTTCGTGAATTTCAGCAATTTTATCGGAATCTGTCGTGATATATCCATCAGGACCGTGCGTCGAAGACGTCTGGCGTACCGGAACACTGCCGCCGATGGGCAGAAAATAAGGTGTCAACTGTCCTGAACAGGTTTCAAAAGGGATAAAGGGTTTTCCGGGAGGAGGGACTGATCGCACTATGAATTCGGGTTTGGCCATTGCATGGATATCGATATTCTCCCGGGTCGTGGCAATCTCTTTATTAGAAGCGATAAATACCGGACATCTGAATTTTTCGGCAAGGTTAAACGCCTGCATTGTCAAAAAATAGCAGTCCCTGACATCTGCCGGAGCCAGTACAATGACCGGCATCCCCCCGCTGTTGCCCCAGCGTAAAAATTGAATATCTCCGTCTGCACCTCGGGTAGCCGAACCCGTGGAGGGTCCGAGCCGTTGAACATCTACAATGACAATGGGAATTTCGCTTCCAATGGCAAAGGAAATATGTTCGCTGTACAGGCTGATGCCCGGCCCTGATGTTGCAGTCATGACTTTTAGGCCTGCCATTGATGCGCCCAGACAGTAGCCGATTGAAGCGATTTCATCCTCGCCCTGAAGGCAAATGCCGCCCAAAGGCGGCAACAGTTTGAGCATGGCATTAAATATGGTTGTGGCCGGGGTAATGGGGTATCCGGCAAAAAAGCGGCATTCTGAAGCAACAGCCCCCCAGGCAATCGCCTCATTGCCCTCCATAAGACAAAAAGCCATTGTTTTATGCCTCCATACGAGCATGAAAAGCCCACCTCATCGTGGGTATAACCTGTTAAAAAATCAGCAAGGACATACAAGACCTGAAATTAGGAGAAGTCTATCACACAAGTTTTTGAAATGTAAATATTATTTGCCTGTTTCCCGAAGGTGTCCGATAGAGACTTTCTACCCCCTTAATATTCCTTGACTCTTGAATCAGAATCATTTAACAGCAGGAAAAATTGTGACGACAGTGATAGGTATCATTATATGAACGATACTTATGGTGTGCTTATCATAGGCCACAGCAAATTAAAGTGTATTCCTGACACTTTTAAACAAAGAGGTAATC
Organism: uncultured Desulfobacteraceae bacterium; assembly: GCA_964410925.1. Classification (GTDB taxonomy): domain Bacteria; phylum Desulfobacterota; class Desulfobacteria; order Desulfobacterales; family UBA11574; genus S5133MH16. The sequence continues at coordinate 16,282 of CAYPIW010000185.1, read as the reverse complement.
AAATGAAAGTAACCGCAAGAGATGTAATGCTTCGGGATTTCGACAAGATTCGATCTGATGCGCCTATTGAAGAAGCTGTTAGATTGATTTATAACGGCAGGGTTAGAGAAACCGGCCAAAAGACGGCAAGTGTTATGGTAATAGATAGATTTAACCGTTTGACCGGTGTAATCAGCATGTTCGATGTGTTATATCATTTAAGACCTCCGGTTTTGGATTACATGGTCAGCGGTATCGATTTCTGGAACGAAGAACTGGAGTCCTACATTAAGCGATTCAAAGGGTTGACGGTTAAGCAGGTCATGAGTTCTCCGGTACTTTTTGTTGCGCCGGATGATGATTTGATGGTAATTATCGATCGCATGGTTAGAAAAAAATGCCGTCGTCTACCAGTTCTGGAGAGGTCACGGGTGATTGGTATTGTGTATCTTTCCGAAGTATATTATTATTTGTGTAAGAATTTGCTAAAGACTGAACTCGGTTAAGGTGTGAAGTTTCGAACCCTTGATACCGGTGGATAGCCTGAAACAGCCCTATTGATCCGGAATGATAATGACGTGTCGGTAAACAATCATTTCTTTGGACAATTCGGGAATAAAACGGCTTTGTTCTGCCTTTCGGTATGCCTTTTCGCATTTGGAATATAATTTGAAAAAAATGAATAAAGAATCAGACGCTCTTTCTTACCGGATTCGTCACCGGGGCCTCATCGGCGTCAAGAGCAAGATGCCGATCAAAGACCTGTGCGTATTGAGCCGGATCTACACTCCGGGAGTGGCTGCTCCTTGCAGAGAGATCCATAAGAACCCTTCAACCTCCTTTGACTATACCTGCCGAGGAAATTCAATTGCCCTGATTACAGACGGAAGTCAGGTTTACGGGCTTGGGAATATTGGGGGCTTGGCTGCATTGCCCAAACTGGAAGCAAAATCTGTTATTTTTAAAACGTTTGCCAATATTGATGCGGTTCCCATAGCGCTCAATACCCAGGACGCCGACGAGATCGTGGAGATTGTCCGCATCCTTGCACCATCGTTCGGTGGATTTTGTCTTGAAAGTATTTCGGCGCCCAAATGCTTTACCATTGAGCACCGGTTGAGAAGAGCCATGGGACTGACGCTCCTTCACCATGAATACCACGGGACATCCATCATCGTTCTGGCTGCTTTGTATAACGCCTTGAAGGTGGTGGGTAAAAACCTCACCGACGCTCGAATCATCATTAACGGTGCCGGCGCTTCAGGTATCGGCGTTGCCAAAGGACTCTTGTCCGCGGGTGCTGAAAATATCACCATTTGTGACCGGCAGGGTGCCATCCATGTCTATCGTATGGAAGGCATGAACTGGGCCAAAGCGGAAATTGCCAGTTTGGTTCGACATCGAGATATTAAAGGAAGCCTTGTGGATGTTATAAAGGGAGCGGATGTTTTTATCGGACTCTCAACCAGGGGGGTGGTTGACCATAAAATGGTTGCAACCATGGCTAAAGATTCCATAGTTTTCGCCCTGGCTCTTCCGGAGCCGGAGATCACCGAGGCCGAAGCCCTGGCAGGCGGTGCAAAAGTCGCGGCCACCGGCCTTGCAAACAGTGAGAATCAGATCCGCTCGTCTTTGGTTACGCCGGGGTTTTTCAGAGGATGTTTGGATGTACGGGCAAGGCGGGTCAACCGAAAGATGTTTTTGGAAGCCGCGCGGGCGCTGTCGGCCATGATTCCTGAAAATAGACTTTCACCCACGAATATTATTCCCCGCCAAATGGACTGGAAAATCTCCCCGGTTCTGGCAGGAGCTGTGGCGAAAACCGCTCAGGAGACCGGTGTGGCGCAGCTGTCTGCCAAAGAAATGCCCCCTGAGAAGGTTCAGGAGCGAACCGAATGTTATATTTATGAAGGGGACCTGGCATGGCTGCCGTGCGAAGGGCAGGATTACGGAACCCTGAGCATCGATGAGGAATCATTGGAACTTCATCATCGATACCAGGGGTGTCTGGAAGTGTATGCAAAAGTTCCGGTTAAAGATGAGGTCATATACCGGCGATTATACAGCCCGGAAGCAGTGGCTCAGGTGTGTCAAACCATTTTTAATGATTCGACAAAAGTATATGATCTTACGTGTAAAAACAATCTCGTAGCTATCGTATCCGACGGCAGTGCCGTTCTGGGGTTGGGGAATATCGGTCCCCAGGCGGCCATGCCGGTGATGGAAGGAAAAGCCATTCTATTCAAAACTTTTGGAGGTGTTGAAGCCTTTCCTGTCTGTATCAGTACGCAGGATACGGATTTAATTGTCCGGCTTGTAGAAAATATTTCTCCGGCCTTTGGAGGAATTAACCTTGAAGACATTTCTTCGCCACGCTGTTTTGAAATAGAGCAAAAATTACAGCAACGGCTCGACATCCCCGTATTTCACGATGATCAGCATGGCACGGCCGTGGTCACTTTGGCAGCACTGATCAATGCGCTGAAAATTGTGAATCGCAACCTAAACGATGTGAAAATTGTGTTTAACGGTGCCGGTGCGGCATCAATAGCGGTGACAAAACTCCTGATTCAGGCCGGTGCAAAAAACATCACGGTTTGTGATACCAGGGGCGCCATCTATAAAGGACGCAAAACGGGAATGAATTTCATTAAGAATGAACTGGCGGACACAACCAATCCTGAAAAACACAAAGGAAACCTTAAGGATGTATTAAAAGGCGCTGAAGTTTTTGTCGGGCTTTCCGGCCCGAATGTTTTGAATGAAAAAACAGTAACGTCCATGGCCAAAAACCCGATTGTTTTTGCGCTTGCCAATCCGGTTCCGGAAATTCATCCGGACATGGCCCAAAAAGCAGGGGCTGTAGTGGTCGCTACCGGAAGATCGGATTTCCCCAATCAGGTGAACAACTGCCTGGCATTTCCGGGCATCTTTCGCGGTGCTTTGGACATACGTGCAAAGTGGATCAATGATGCCATGAACATTGCGGCCGCCCAGGCCATTGCCGGTCTGGTGGGTGATAAACTGAAACCGGAATATATTCTCCCGGGCGCCATGGATTTCAGGGTGCCGCCCGCAGTGGCGGAAGCAGTGGGCCGGGCAGGAATGGAAACCGGAGCCGCCCGGCATCATATTGAACCGGAAAGGATTGCCCGGCATACCCGGGAATTTATTTATGACGAGAGGCTGTCATTGATTTAATGGTTTGGGAATTGCTTTTTTGGACACGAACCCGGAGGGTATTTGCGCTTGTGCTCCTGATAATGGCGATAGGGTTTATCTGTTCGCCTTTCGGATCCCCAGCTGATCCAGAGCGATGATCCACTTGCAGATATTGGCCGATCCTTCCACCATGGTATAGGTCGGGGTATCCCGGTAAAATCGGGCCAGCGGGTACTCGGTGGAGTATCCGTATGCTCCCAAAATCCTCATGGCATAGTTGGCGCACTTTGTTACGACTTCACCCGCAAAATACTTTGCCTGTGCCACATCCAGTCCGTTATTCAGATTCCCCTGATCTTTAACCCAGGCAGCCTTGTAAACCAGCAGCCGAGCCGCCTCAATCTCAGCGGACATCTGGGCAATCATATCCTGATTCATCTGGAATTCGCCGATGGGTTTCCCGAACTGTTTCCGTTCATTACAATATTTCAGGGAAAGGTCCAGACAGGTCTGCGCAACCCCCACGGCTCCGGCGGCCGCAGAAAGACGGGTCTGATTGAGGGATTCGAAAAGAATCTTTGCGCCGTCTCCGGGCTTTCCGATAATATTTTCTTTGGGCACCTTTGTATGGGTTAAAAATATCTCACCGGTGGGAGAGGAGTGAGATCCCATTTTATCCAGGACTGAGGTCTTAATGCCATTAAAGCGCTTGGGTTCTATGACAAAAGCTGAAAGTCCCCTTGATCCTTTTTCCTTATCCGTATACGCATAATAAATAACCACATCGGCCACATCGGCATTTGAAATCCAGGTTTTGGAACCGTTTAACAGCCAGTGATCTCCGCCGTCCTGGGCGGTTGATGACATGGCCATCACGTCTGACCCGGCATCGGGTTCCGTAATGGCAAACGCGCCGATATAATCGGCGGTAACCAGCTTAAAAATGTATTTTTGCTTTAAGGCGTCACTCCCGTATTTGTATAGAGTAAATGCGCTGCCCAGACAGAGCATGTTGACCTGAACCCTGAGAGAGCTCGAGGCCTTTGCAATTTCTTCGGTTACGATCATTGCCGCCAGCCATCCCATGTCTTCCCCCCCGTACGCTTCGGGAATAACTGTTCCGAAAAAGCCGAGTTCTCCCATGGGTTTGACGGCTTCCTTATAGGGGAAATAATGATTGGCATCCCATTCATCGGCAAACGGGGCAATCTTTTTGGTCGCAAATTCGCGAACCGCTTTTCTTAACATCTCCAGTTCTTTAGACAACGCAAAATCCATAGGTACACCTCCCGATTGCAACGAATTGAATGCGTCCTTTGGTCAGTTTAACATCTTTTTTTCTGGCGGGTCAGGATTTAACTTTAAAGCCAAGTCTTTAAAAATACAAAGTATTTCCATTCGTTCAGAAAGCGGAAGCGACCGGAACCATCGAACTTTAGCTTCAATTGAATACCAAATTCAGGTCTATTTTTCAACACATAACCTTCTCAACTTCAGGGGAAACGCATTTGATTTCGGTATAGCGTAGCGTTCTTCCTATATCGGGATTCAAATGCGTTTCCCCTGATACTTTTTCGCGAGATGATTGACATTTTTTCAATATATTTATAGCATCAACAGATTTTAAACACTGATCCCCCTGAAAATTGAATCACCGAAATGGTTCTAAAAAAAAATTGATACAGGATTTTAACATGTTGAAATTCCGAGACGTACGATGGCCATGAAACCGATTGTTGCCATAATAGGTCGTCCCAATGTAGGGAAATCGACCTTTTTTAACCGTGTCACCGGGACAAGGAAAGCCCTTGTGGACGATTTTCCCGGTGTTACTAGGGATCGTCATTATGAGGATGCTATCTGGGATGGCATTGGTTTTACACTGGTCGATACCGGCGGATTCCCGGATCAAAATAAGGATGACTTTGCCAACAAAATACGTTCCCAGATCATTCAGGCGATAGAAGACGCAGATGTTATTATTCTTCTTCTGGACGGCAAACACGGAATTTCTCCTTTTGATGAGGATATTGTCAAGATTCTTCGTGAATTAAAAAAGCCCGTTTTTTATGCGGTCAATAAAATTGACGGAGTTGAACAAGAGGTTAAGCTTTCCGATTTTTACAGCCTGGGTATCGAAAAATTATATCCCATTTCAGCCGAACACCGTTACGGAATTTCGGATTTTCTGGATGACCTGACATCGGTTTTGCCTGAAACAGTTTCAGATGAAGCCGGGGATATGATCAAGCTGGCTGTGGTCGGCAAACCCAATGTCGGCAAATCATCATTGATTAACAGAATTCTGGGTCAAAACCGTCTGCTTGTCAGCGATACTCCGGGAACCACCCGGGATGCCATCGACTCGGTTTGTAAAATTAACAACCGGTCGTATCTTCTCATCGATACCGCCGGTATCCGGCGTAAGGCAAAGGTTTCAAAAAAACTTGAAAAGTTTTCCATCATTAAAGCGTTAAAAAGCCTGGACAGATGTGATGTGGCGCTGATTGTCATCGACGCCTACGAGGGGATTACCGAACAGGATATCACTGTTGCAGGATATGCTTATGAGCGGGGATGTGGATGCATTTTTCTTTTGAACAAATGGGACATTGTTGAAAAACACAGCAAAACCACTTTAAAATATTATAAGCAGTTAAGAATGCAGGCAAAATTTTTAAGTTTTTCTCCGGTCATAACCATTTCCGCGGTAACCGGACAACGGGTTTTTAAAATATTCGATCTTGTGGAGGAAGTATTCAGCCAGTATTCGGCACGTATCGGGACGGGACCCCTGAACAAGATATTTGAGGGGGCCATTGAACGAACCGAGCCGTCCCTTTACAGGGGAAGACGCATTAAATTTTTTTATGCCACCCAGATATCCACCAGACCCCCCACTTTTGTCTGTTTTGTAAATTATCCCGATGCCGTCCATTTTTCCTATAAGCGCTACCTTATCAACCAGATCAGGGAAAAAGCCGGGCTTGACAAGACACCGGTCCGACTAATCTTCCGCAAGCGCACAGGGCGCAAAAAGTGATACTGGATTTTGGATACCGGATACTTAAAACTTGATAGTATAAAAATTTGCTTTTCTAAGCGGCGAAGCCGCGTTGCATAAAATCGCAAAGCGATTTTATTAAAGGATGACCGATGAACTTGTTTGAATATCACGCACAACAATCTGCCCAGGGGGTACGGCCTCTTGCCGATAGAATGCGCCCAAAAAACCTGGATGAATTCGTAGGACAAACCCATGCCGTGGGAAAAGGAACATCCATTCGACATGCCATCGAACAAGACCGGATTTTTTCCATGATTCTCTGGGGTCCTCCGGGATGCGGAAAAACAACCCTTGCAAGAATTTTTGCCGGTGAAACCCATTGTCATTTTGTCCATTTTTCTGCGGTACTGTCAGGTGTCAAGGATATACGGGCGGTCATAGAGGACGCAAAAAAACAGCAATCGCTTTTTCGAAAAAAAACCGTTCTTTTTGTTGATGAAATCCACAGATTCAATAAAGCCCAACAGGATGCATTCCTGCACCATGTGGAAAATGGATTGATAACCCTGATTGGAGCGACCACCGAAAACCCCTCATTTGAGGTTATATCTCCCCTTATGTCCCGGTGCCGTTTGATAACCTTAAAAGCTCTTTCAGGGGATGATATTGCCGAGATTCTGGGAAATGCCCTAAAAGACACGGAAATGGGCCTGGGCAATATGAATCTGATTATGGGAAAAGATGCTCTCTCTCATCTTATCCGTATTGCGGACGGAGATGCCCGTTCGGCCCTGAACGGACTTGAAACCGTGGCAGATCTGGTAATCGCTGAGACGAACGCTTCAAAAACAGGAAGCCCGGTGGAAATAACGCTTGAGATTTTAGAAAATGCTCTGGGCAAAAAGGCCCTTTTGTACGACAAGTCCGGTGAAGAACACTTTAATCTTATATCCGCATTTCATAAGAGCTTAAGGGGGAGTGATCCGGATGCGGCGGTCTACTGGCTGGGACGAATGCTGTGGGCCGGTGAAGATCCTTTTTATATCGCGCGCCGGATGGTCCGATTTGCAAGCGAAGACATAGGGAATGCAGATCCTGATGCACTAAACCTTGCATTGAACGCTATGGAGGCGTTTAAGTTCCTCGGATATCCGGAAGGCGAACTTGCACTGGCCCAGGCCGCCATATATCTTGCTACGGCCCCGAAGAGCAATAGCATATATAAAGCCTACGGAAGGATCAAAGAAGCCGTTGACAGTTATGGAGCGTTGCCGGTGCCACTTCATATTCGAAACGCTCCTACAAAACTGATGAAAAATCTCGGGTATGGAAAAGAGTACAAGTATGCCCATGATTATAAAGATGCATATGCGCTTCAGAACTATTTACCGGAAAAACTGGAGGGCAGACTTTTTTATACGCCTGCGGACCGGGGGTATGAAAAGACAATAAAACATCGCCTCGACGCATGGAAAAGCTTGAAAAAATCGAAATCAAATTCACAATAAGAATGTACAACACGAGATGTGTCGGGTCAGCACAGAATCAGCCATCCGGAACTTATTCATTTTTTGAGCCAAACCCTTGCAATCAGTTGTAGAGCAACTGGACTCCTCCCGGACCCGATCCGGGATCTACCGGAGTGACGACTTTTTGCAAGTTCATCAAAAGTATTCTACGCAAACTTTGTAACAAAGATCATGCTGTTGATTAAACGTCTTACGGCACCAAATCACCTGGGCATGAAGACCTTCATGCAATTCAGTATTGCGCTCTTCTCTAAAAAGTTTTTTTACCCTTATAAAGATCGGATCACCGACTTCCAAAGGCTGGTTTGTTATAAATATCAATCCTTTTTTATCGATGTTGCAGGCAACGGCGTTTATGGTTTTAAAGTCATCATGAAAAGGATCATAAATTTTACAAATAATTTCTATTTCACACTCGTGACGTTCAAATTGGCGATTTTGTGAATCATGAACTGTGATTTCCTCATGGTGATTTTGAAAGATCCAGTCATGAGCCGAAGCCATTTTTTTTTGATCTGCCCAAGGAACATATTCCCTCTTTGAATTGTTTATTGATCTGTATGGATTCATAAAACACCTCATACTTACCGAAATCTATTTGTTCAAGTATGTTTCAGATGTTTACAAGTTATTGATTTTCCAACTTTCCAAACCTTTGAGAATCGAGAGACAGGATTAATTGATAAAGTAAATTATCCATTTGAATCCTGCCTCTCAATCTCACGAATTCAAAAGAGTCCGCTGCTAATACATATCCTCTTCCATTCCGCCCGGCGGCATGCGCGAATCTTTCTTCTTTTCCGGTTTTACGGCGATGATTGCTTGGGTTGTCAACATCAATGCAGACACTGAAGCCGCATTCTGAAGAGCAAATCGAACCACCTTTGTGGGATCGATAACACCGGCGGCAATAAGATTTTCATATTGTTCCGTCGCTGCGTTGAAACCAAAGTCGTCTTTACCCTCCAGAACCTTATTGAGTACCACAGAGCCTTCATACCCTGCATTTTCAGCAATCTGCCGAAGCGGAATCTCAAGAGCGTGCTTCAATATGTCAATGCCATTTTTTTCTTCTCCAGAACAGTCGATTTTTTCGAGTGCTCCGATGCACCTGACAAGCGCAACCCCACCGCCTGCAACAATTCCTTCTTCTACAGCTGCGCGGGTGGCATTTAACGCATCTTCAACGCGCGCCTTCTTTTCCTTCATTTCCGTCTCTGTGGCTGCACCGATGTTGATGACGGCCACACCCCCGACAAGTTTAGCCAGACGTTCTTGAAGTTTTTCCCTGTCATAGTCTGACGTGGTTTCTTCTATCTGGGCACGGATCTGACGCAATCGAGCTTCTATATCTTTTTTGCTTCCGGCCCCGTCAACAATGGTCGTGTTATCTTTGTCGATTTTGATATTTTTACAGGTTCCGAGATCTTTTGTTGATATATTTTCAAGTTTGATGCCCAGATCTTCTGATACCACCTGGCCGCCGCAAAGAATGGCGATATCTTGGAGCATTGCCTTGCGACGATCACCGAAACCGGGCGCTTTTACCGCAGCGCAAGTCAAAGTGCCCCGAAGCTTATTAACGATCAGTGTTGCCAGCGCTTCACCCTCAACATCTTCGGCCACGATCAAAAGGGATTTTCCTGTTTTGGCGATTTCTTCAAGCAGGGGCAGAAGGTCTTTCATGTTACTGATCTTTTTTTCATGAAGCAAAATGCAGGGATTTTCCAGAGATACTTGCATTTTTTCGGCGTCAGTGACAAAATAAGACGAAAGATATCCCCGATCAAATTGCATTCCCTCTACAATCTCTAAAGAAGTCTCCATGCTTTTTGCTTCTTCTACGGTGATCACCCCTTCTTTGCCGACTTTATCCATGGCTTCGGAGATCAATTCCCCGATCATTTCATCATTGTTGGCGGAGATGGTACCGACCTGTTTTATTTCGATTTTATCCTTAATGGATTTGGATAATCGCTTTAATTGGTCCACAATACCCGTTACACCCTTCTCGATTCCACGTTTAAGGGCCATGGGATTTGATCCTGCGGCCACAAGTTTCTGTCCCTCGTTGTATATGGCTTGAGCCAGTAATGTTGCTGTGGTTGTGCCGTCACCGGCTACATCACTGGTCTTACTGGCGACTTCCTTGACCATTTGAGCGCCCATATTCTCGAATTTTCCTTCCAACTCGATCTCTTTGGCGACGGTGACGCCATCTTTTGTAATGGTTGGTGCGCCAAAAGATTTTTCCAGGACAACATTATTCCCCTTTGGACCCAAGGTTACTTTCACGGCGTTTGCCAGGGTGTTTACCCCCTTGAGCAGATGTTCCCTGGCCTTTGTATCATATGCAATCATCTTTGCAGGCATTGGTCTTCCCTCCCCGGCTTAATTTAATACACCTAAGATATCGTCTTCTTTCATGAAAATGTGCTCAACCCCATCGATTTTGATTTCCGTTCCGGCATACTTGGAAAAAAGGATTCGATCTCCTTCCTTGACTTCCATGGGAATCCTCTTCTCGCCCTTATCATCGAACCTGCCGGGTCCGACGGCCACAATTTTTCCTTCCTGGGGTTTTTCCTTGGCGGTATCCGGTATGATAATCCCACCAGCAGTTTTTTGCTCCTTTTCTACCCGAGTAACAATCACTCTGTCATTTAAGGGCTTTAATTTCATTTCTGTTTCCTCCTTTTAGACTATTGGTTTATAAATGATTTTGAAACAAGAAACCCGCTGATGCCATACACTGTCCGGCGCTTACGGGAATTTTCCTTGGAATGGCGTTTTCAGTCGGACCTTTTTTGGGGTTGGCCCGCACATGGACTCCAAAAGGACATGGACATCCATCCGGCGATGAGGCCTGGCATTAGTACGCAGAATAAAACAGGCTGTTACAAGCCAATTCCAGAGTCTTTCGTCCCATTTTCCAGAAATTCCAGAATCAACAACAGGATATGTCAACGTATCCATTGGAATGCGTTATCCACAAAGTCGATCTCTCCATTCCACAGGTTGACCTGTTACCTGAACTCAAACAATAATGCATTTCATATCATTTTCAAGGGGGGAAAATAGAGATAGGGCATCTTTGTTTGCATAATTACCCGAACTGCCGGAAAGGGCTTGTATTCAAACAGGGTCACTTCAGTTGCAAACGGGGTGCTGGCAACGTCTCGGAAATTCTACAATTGATTGAAATTAAAGATCTTTTAATGGTTCCTGGTTTATGCCACTTCCATGGCTCCGGTGAAATAGAAAAAAGTTTCACAGGGTAAAAATGATGGAATACTGGAATACTGGAATGCTGGAATATTGGGGATAAAAGCGGAAAATAAACCATTTGAATTGTGAAAAACCATTATTATTCAGGACGCGTCATCATTTACTTAATCATTTTTTGCATACCGGACATTCTGCGCTACAGTTCGGGCACAGCAGGTGAAGGTGACAGCAAAAATGAACGCTGAAGGTGCTGATGCCGCAACCCCGGCACACCTGAGGGTCCAGTGATTTATTAGCCGGGTTGTAGATCATGGAAAGACGCAGCTGCTTTTTGCCGACAGATACCCGATACAGAATTTTGACGGCCGGGGTGCGTATTCGCATGGCGCCACAAAGTTTTATGTTGACTCGTATGCTGTATTTTTTAAACAGATCGTCGGTTTTTCGGGCCAGTTCCTCCGGAAGCAGGCTCATTTTTTCTTGCCGTTCATTGATCAGTTGAGAGGAAAGTCCCGGTCTTTCAAGGCTTGCCGCCATTTCCTGTTCCAGATCGGTATAATATTCTTCCAGGCTGGCCACATCACGTCGAAGCCTTCGGTTCATGCTGTCTTCAAACGGAGCGATTTCTTTAGCCAGTTCCGTCTTTGTATGGCGTTCGACCCATTCTAAAATCTTTTTAATCTTTTCATCTGGCCAGTTAACCGATTTTTTTGGGGTTTGAAACTTGCCCGCGGCCAGTCCTATATTCTGCTCCATGTCCGCAATCCGGGCACCGGTTTCAAGATTGAACATCAGCCTGATAAGACCTTCCTTTTGTTCATCGCTCTGGGCCAGATATTTACAGGTCAGCAGCAAATATTCGGTCCGCACCTCTGCAAAGCTTTCAACCTTGCCCACTGCTCCGTGAAAGGCAAACTGATTCCGGATCAGGCTATCAAATCCCCGACTTTTAAGATAATCAAACTGAAGATGGCATTCGACAAATGGTACGGATTCGCAAGCCGCATTTACCATTTTTTCCAGCAGAGGCGAACCGAAATTGGCAGACCAGATGGATTCCGAATTTGGATCTGTATCGATCTGAATGAATTCGGGTGCTTCAAGCAGTTGGGAGAGATGATCGGGCAAAAGCACCTCAAAACCTTTGGTGCTTTTTTCCAGTATCGCGCCACGATTCTCAAGAAACCGGCAGACAAAATGCGCCAGGGAGGGGTCTGAATCAAATCTCATAGTTTTCTCCAAACAGCTTCTCATCCAAAGCTTTGGTTTTTTCATAGCCATCTTTGCTGCGCTTCAACCGGATGGCCAGTTGATCGAACGCTTTTTTTCTTTCCGCGTCGGAAACCGATTGGATCCAGATCTCATAAACCATATCGGAAAATTCCTTCTCGCCCCGGACACGACCCAGGATCATATCGATTTCGCCGATGACCAGCTCAAACATATTAATCTTTTTGTCTAGCACTTCAAGAATATAGTCCTCGGCGCTGCCTGCGGCACACAGGTTGTAAATAGTAACTTCCTTTTCCTGTCCGATTCGGTGGATACGGCCGATACGCTGCTCGATCTTCATCGGATTCCACGGAAGATCATAGTTAACCATTTCATGGCAGAACTGGAGATTCCGACCTTCTCCACCGATCTCCGTAGTCAGCAAAATGTTCGCTTCCTCCTTGAATCTTTTTATTTGCTCATCCTTGCTGCAATTGTTAAGACCACCGTGAAACAAGGCATGGGGAATGTTATTCCACGACAAAAAATCCGACAAATGATCCAGAGTCCCCAGATATTTGACAAAGATGATTTTTTTCTCCGAAGACGATCGTATCAACTTCAGCAGCATGCGGCTTTTGCGGGTATCATCCATGGAACGGCAGAGATTGGATATAGCCTGAACCTCTTTTTGATGATCCAACAAAAGGTCTTTTTTTTCCAGCATGCGCGACAGGGTCATGTTCACCGCCCGAGGGGATGATCCGGCTTCGGCCAGCAGGTTTTTAAGCAGCAGCTTGGTACCGGTTTCATCCGTGGCACTGATCCCTTGGACCAGTGCGGTAATTCTTTCGTAAAGCTCTTTTTCACTCCCGCTCGGGTCCACTCGTATGGTATGGGCGAAACGCGGCGGCAGCCCGATTTTAGCCAGCGCACGGGTGTTGCGTATCATAACCTCAGCCAGAAGCGTTTTGAGCTGTCGGCGATTTTGGGGATCCGTGGGATCACCCCGTGTCATGAATTCCTTTCGAAATTCAGAAGCTGTTTTTAACTGGCCCGGTTTCAGCAGGGTAATTAGATTATAAAGCTCCATCAGATTGTTCTCCACCGGTGTTGCCGTAAGCAGCAACAAAAACCGCTTTTTCAAGGCATTGATTAGCTTCCAGTTGAGAGTGCTCCGGTTTTTCAGGTGATGGGCCTCATCCACGATAACCATATCATATTCGCGTTCGGTGACCTGTGAAAAGTTTTTCTTTGATTTTGCAAGGTTAATGGAAGCCAGAACAAAAGGTTCCCGCCAGAATCCATCCCCTTTTGTTCGGTAATCCGAATCGTCGGTGCATGGAAAATCAAGTCCGAATTTATCCCGCAACTCTTCTTTCCACTGGCTCACAAGAGAAGTGGGGGTTAAAATCAGGGCACTTTTCACCATTCCCCGTTGAATGTATTCTTTGAGTACGATGGATGCTTCAATGGTTTTTCCAAGCCCCACTTCGTCTGACAGAAGGGCACGTCCTCGAAAGTGTTTTAATACCTTGCGAGCCGTTTCTTCCTGGTACCATAGAGAACGAACATCTTGCAGGCTTGCCAAACAGATAAGGTTTTCAAAAGATTCCTTGAATCGGATTTGATAGCCTTCAAGAGCAAGGCTATAATTTTCATTAGACGTTATATAGCCCCGGAATAAAGGCTGTGTGAAGGAGGCGGTGTCCACTTCGATGGAAATCGGTATTTGTGGAAGCGGTGCCTTGTTTGCCGGTTTTTTTAAAGGTTCGCCCTGGGGTACAGATTTTACAGGCTCGACGGTTTCAGCTAAGGAAGGCTTCGGTCTCATTTCAGAACGGGCGGCTGCCTGCATTTGTAAAAAGTTCAATTGTCCCCGACAGTATTGCTGAAGGTTAACCATGAAGGATCGTTTATCCCGTTTATTACGGATCTTCATTTCAGGGAGCAGATCCAATATCTGATCGGCAATATCGATCGCCAGTTCGTATTGTTTGTCCCTTGCCAGAAATTCACATAATATAAATAACCGTTCATCTTTGATCTTTCCGATATTGTAAAGGCTTAAAAGCCCTTTGCCCATAACGTCCGGCCTCTCCATTTCATGGCCCAGGTCCGCCATTGCCTCCAGCATATCCGGATTTTTCGGAGCATAGCGTAAGGCTTTTATCATCAGCGTCAAAGCCTTTTCACAGTCCATCTGGTCCCAATACCAGAGCGCTTCATGAAAAAAATAATCGGCCTTTTCCTTTTGGATGTCGGCCGCAAGTTTGTTTCGCCGCTCTTTGAGCTTGGCCTTGCGTTTGGCTTGTCTATTTTTTGATTTTACTTTTGCCATAACAATAATTACATACCAGAGCAGGAAAAACTGCTATCACTATTATCCGGCTGCCTTTTTTTAATCAACTCGTTTGCCGGGCAGCAACCACTGCGAGACCCAATATCACAATTGTATCCATATTGTAAAATATTTGAGATATAGTCTTTTACGTGTTATATAAATACTTAGCCCGAAAAGCAGGAGAAGTCCTTTCAAAATCAATAAATTGTGGATGCCAATGACACATAAACGCTCACCTGTCGAAATTTAACTCGACCTACGGTTGAAATCAAAAAATATTCTGTGAGAAAAAATGATTTTAGACAATAAAAATACAAATCTTAAGGTTCATGAGTGGATTGCAAAATATACGAAAGAGGGAAAATTCAGCCTGGTAACCAGATACTTTACAATTGGTGCGCTTGCATACATTTCTGCGAAGATTAATGAAAAAATTAAAGCGTTTAATTTTGTGCTCGGCGATATCGTTCACACTGAAAATATTAAAGTCCGTACGATTGATTTGTTAAACGATAATATAACCATTGAGGCCGCGTTAAAATTAAGTTCGCTCGCCAAAGAAGCAGTATCTTTTTTAAAGCAGGAGAAAGTCAAGCTTAAAACACTTGAACCCAATTTCTGTCATGCCAAGGCTTATATTTTTGAAAGCGCATCTCAAGAAGCCCCTGAGCATTATTATATCATGGGCAGCTCAAATCTGACTGAAGCCGGAATCGGATTTAAAAGCACACATAATGTAGAATTAAACATCATCGGTCAAGGAACCCAATCCGATTATAACGAGATTAAAGAATGGTTTGAAAGTTTATGGTCGAGTAACAAGGCTCACGGCAAAAAGACCGTTGATGGGGGAAAAATAGATTTTAAAGAATACTTGATTAAAGAGATTGAAACCATTTTTGTCCAGTACACCCCACGGGAATTATACTATAAAGTACTTTTTGAACTTTTTGGCGAACAGATCGTTACCAATAAAGAAGATCCCAACTTTAACCGCCAAATCGGACGGCTTGAAAATACGGTGATATACAATACCTTGTATGAATTTCAGCAAAAAGGCGCCTTGAGCTTAATCAAAATGCTTCAAAAATATAATGGAGCCATTATTGCCGATGCTGTGGGGCTGGGTAAAACCTGGTGTGCATTGGCGGTGATGAAATTTTTTCAGCTTGAGGGGTTTGAGATTATTCTTTTGTGCCCCAAAAAACTGGAACAAAACTGGAGAAAGTTTCTTGTCAAACAAAACTCTCTTTTCGAAGACGATCAGTTTAACTATACGATCCGTTTCCATACGGACTTGCAGGACAACCGCCTGGAACGCTATCAGGATGCCTTGAAAATAAAAGAATATTTCCAGAGTGACCGGCCGAAACTGTTGGTTATTGACGAAAGCCATAATCTTAGAAACGCCAAATCCAATCGATATAATTATCTGGTAGACACCCTGCTGAAAAAGAATGAAAATATCAAAGTGCTCATGCTTTCCGCCACCCCGATAAACAATTCCCTGATAGATATCAGAAATCAGTTCAAACTCATGGTAAAAAACGATCCCAATGGGTTTCACCACAATTTAGGCATCCGCAATATTGATTATACGTTTCGGAGCGCGACAAAAGCATTTAATGAGTGGCTGAATGAAGACAAAAGAACCATCGGTGCCTTTGTCAAAAAGCTACCTCCCAATTTTTTCAGACTGACGGACGCTCTAACCGTTGCCAGAACTAGCTTGAGTTTATTACAGCTTAGTCCGTGATCTGAGGTAACCTTTTGAAATACAGTGAATAACGGGTCAGGTTATTTGTATACACTGAAAGGGAT
>CAYPIW010000184.1:0-7891 GCA_964410925.1 uncultured Desulfobacteraceae bacterium | reverse complement strand
GATACCTTTTGGTCTTTCTCGTATGCTTTAAGTTTTATCGGAAAGAAGGCGGCCTTCCCGCCACTTGGCCTGCTTACCGTCGCGGCCCTGTTACCGGAGGAATGGCCCAAGCGTCTTGTGGACGTCAATGTGGATTACCTTACGGATAAAGACCTTTCATGGGCCGATATGGCCTTTATCGGAGGCATGGCGGTTCAGCGGAAATCGGCCAAACAAATCATCGCACGTTGTAACGCTTCGAATTTAAAAGTCGTTGCCGGAGGGCCTCTTTTTACTTCTGAACCCGATGAATTCAAGGAGGTGGATCATCTCGTGCTCGACGAAGCGGAACTCACACTGCCTGCCTTTTTGTCGGACCTGCAAAACGGACACCTAAAAAAGGTGTACAGGGCTTCCGGTTTCTGCGATCTTTGCGACACCCCGACTCCCTCGTGGAATCTTGTAAAAATGAAACGGTATGCGTCCATGAACATTCAGTTTTCCAGAGGATGCCCGTTCAACTGCGAATTCTGCAATGTGACGGTTTTATTCGGACACCGGCCGCGCTTAAAAACACCTCAGCAAATCATCTCGGAACTGGACCGTATTTATGATTCCGGCTGGCGCAGCAGTATATTTTTTGTTGACGATAATTTTATTGGAAATAAGGGCTACCTTAAAACACATTTACTTCCCGCCCTGATCGAATGGCGCAAAGATAAAAAGGGATGTGTTTTTTTCACGGAAGCCTCCATCAATCTGGCCGATGACCCTGAACTCCTGGACATGATGGTAACAGCCGGATTCGATTCCGTTTTTATCGGCATCGAGTCGCCCGATGAGGTCAGTCTTACGGAATGTCATAAGACCCAGAATAAAAACCGGGATCTCCTTGAAAGTGTCGCGATGATTCACCGTTCAGGGTTGCAGGTGATGGGCGGCTTTATTGTGGGCTTTGACAGCGACAGGCCTTCTATTTTCAAGCGGCAAATCGATTTTATCCAGAAGAGCGGAATCGTAACCGCAATGGTCGGAATGCTCCAGGCCCCTCCGGGAACCCGCCTTTTTGACCGGCTTCAACGGGAAAGCCGGGTGGTCAATACCTTTTCCGGAGATAATGTTGATGGAACAACCAATATTATTCCCCGAATGGGCATAGACAGGCTTCTGGACGGGTATCAATTGATCATGAAACAGATTTATTCTCCTAAAAACTACTACCGTCGGGTCAGAACTTTACTGAAGGAACTCAAGGCGCCTGAAATCAACCAGCCGTTAAATATTCAGCGGTTCCTTTCAATCTTTAGATCCGCTTTTCGGCTCGGTGTTTTAGGGAAGGAGCGTTTTCATTACTGGACACTGATGCTCTGGACGCTGATCTGCAAGCCCAGACAAATATCAGTGGCAATAACGCTGTCCATATACGGCTATCATTACCGCAAAATATGCGAACGGTATATTCTTTAAGTCGGGCAGGAAGCGATTTCAGGCGAAGCGCAGTGCAAAATTGAGGAGAAAGGGCTCTGCCCAGGCGATCATCATTGTAAAGGTTCGCCTCTATGGGCTCATCGACCAAGCCATCGGAATATTTGGATAGCCATTCCTTGGCGATAAACTGTTCTTTGCTCCTAAAAAATATTGCGATTATTGTTTGTTTGTGATACTGAAATCTTATCTGCATATTTCGCGGCGACCATTTATTAGCAGGTCTATTTCTTGTCTGTGCATCTTTTTGAAGAAGTTAAAACTCTAATTCAAATCAATTTATAACCAAATGGAATAACGGCAAATCAAATAAAATATAACTAAAATTCAGAGAGTCGGCCCACATGTAACAGATAATGGCTCATATATGGTATTCAACTCAACCGCGATATATGGGCCTTTTCAATTTCAGAAGATGGGAGATTAAGATGGCAGAGAAGAAAAAACCTGCGACAAAGGAAAAAGCTGCAGTAAAAAAGAAGCCTGCAAAGCAGACCAAATCCGCTGACAATACAAAGAAAACCATAGCCAGGCCAAAAGAAACCAACGATTTTCCCATCGTGGGCCTGGGTGCATCCGCCGGTGGACTGGAGGCACTTGAACTATTCTTTTCAAATATGCCGCATGACAGCGGTATCGGATTTGTCATCATCCAGCATCTAAGCCCCAGGTACAAAAGTGTTATGGCCAGTCTTTTGGCAAAAGATACCCAAATGAAGGTCCTGGAAATAATAAACGGCATGAAGGTCAAACCGGACCATGTGTATCTAAACCCACCCGGCAAGAATGTGACCCTCATAAACGGCGTTCTCCAGCTAATGGATCCTGTAAAAACCGGTGGGATCAATTTGCCCATTGACAACTTTTTTAGATCCATGGCTGAAGAAATGGGTGAAAAAGCGATCTGCGTTATTCTGTCCGGCACTGCCACCGACGGCACCACGGGTTTAAAAACGATCAAGGAAGGAGGCGGCCTTGTCGTGGTTCAGGACCCAGATTCGGCCAAGTATGACGGTATGCCCAGAAGCGCCATCGCTACCGGGATGGCAGATTTTATTCTGCCTGTTCAAAAGATCCCCGCAGAACTGGTAAAATATACTAAGGCGCCCTATATTGTCCCGCCCAAGAAAGTCATCGTCACGGACGACCAGTTCACAAATTATGTCCAGAAAATATATTCCATGATTCGATCCGTCACCGGACACGATCTGTCCCATTACAAACAGACAACCATTCGCCGCAGGATCGAGCGGCGCATGGCCATCCACCAGGTCAATAAAATAGCGGATTATGTCAAATATCTTCAGCAAACTCCGCCTGAAGTGGATATCCTTTTTAAGGACATGCTCATCGGGGTGACCAATTTTTTCAGAGATCCCGAGGCCTTTAAGGTTTTGAAAGAACAGGTGCTCCCCACATGTTTAAAAAATAAAGATCCTGATTTTTCGATCCGTATCTGGAGCATAGGGTGTTCCACCGGTGAAGAGGCCTATTCAATGGCTATTTTGTTTTCCGAAGCCATGGATATGGTAAAACAGAATTTTAAAATTCAGGTTTTTGCCAGTGACATAGACGCCCAATCCATCGATTATGCCCGTTTGGGTACTTATCCGGACAATATTGCCGCAGATGTATCACAGGAGCGCTTAAATCAATATTTTGTAAAAGAAGGCAATACTTATAAGGTCAGGAAACAGATCCGAGACAGAGTTGTGTTTGCCGTTCAAAACGTGATTAAAGACCCTCCTTTTTCTAAAATAGACCTTGTGAGCTGCCGTAACTTACTTATTTATATGGATAGCAAGCTGCAAAAAAAGGTATTGCCGTTATGCCATTACATATTAAATAAAAATGGGATTCTCTTTTTAGGAACTTCCGAGAGTATCGGGGAATTTACCGACTTTTTCCATCCCATTGACAGAAAATGGAAAATCTTTCAGCGCAAAGATGTTTCTGTCACAGCGGCTGTCGATTATCCCGCCCGGCCTTTTCACCACAGACCTGAACCGAATGACTACTACATAAAGAAGGTGCCGCTGGAGATGAGCATCCAACAGGCAGCTGAAAAAGCAATCCTCGAAAATTTTGCCCTTCCCGGGGTTCTGGTCAATGAAAAATATGAAATTATTCATTTTATGGGTAAAACAGACAAGTACCTGGAGACTCCGGTTGGAAAAGCCAGTTTTAATATTTTATCAATGGCGCGGGAAGGTTTGCGTTTCAAATTGAGCACAGCCCTTCATAAAACTGTCCGTCAAAAACAGACAACCACATATAATTCCCTGCGAATAGAATATAACGGTGAGTTTCGAATTGTCGATCTGACAGTCAGGCCGCTCACTGAATTCCCCGGTATGCCGGGATATGTACTTGTCATGTTTGATGATAAAACTCCTTTGGAAAAACCTGTAAAGGAAAGAGAGGAAACGGCGGTAACAGATGAGTCTGACCCTGTCATTGAGAACCTTGAAAGGGAACTGGAATCCGCGAAGGAACACCTTCAGCTAACCATTGAAGAATTGGAAGCAGCCAACGAAGAGCTCAAATCGACCATTGAAGAACTGCAGTCGACGAATGAGGAACTGCAAAGCACCAATGAAGAGATGGAAACATCAAAAGAGGAGCTGCAATCGACCAACGAGGAACTGGTAACCGTCAACACGGAACTCCAACAGAAGCTGGACGAGTTGTCTCAGGCAAACAGTGACATCAGCAACCTCCTCAGCAGCACTCAAATCGGGACCATCTTTTTGGACATTAACCTTAATATTAAGCGTTTTACCCCTGCTTCAATCAATATATTTAATCTGATCCAGACAGATTTGGGTCGGCCGATCAGCGATATTACCTCAAAAATCAGATATGACCGGCTAAAAAAAGATTGCCGGGAAGTGCTTGACACATTGATCGTTAAAGAGGCGGAAGTGCAGAACGCAGACAACAATTGGTATGCCATGCGGATTTCGCCGTATCGTACATTAGAAAATATAATCGACGGTGTTGTCATTACCTTTGTGGATATAACAAAAATAAAGCGAGCGGAAAAAGCTTTGAAAGATAGCGAGGTGAATCGACGTCTGGCTGCCGTGATCAGGGACTCCAACGACGCCATCACTGTGCAGGATTTTGAAGGCAATATCATAGCCTGGAACAGGGGTGCCGTAAAAATGTACGGCTACAGCGAGGACGAAGCTATGGAAATGAACATTTGCGATCTCGTCCCCGAAGACAAACGAAAAGAAACATTGGCTTTTATTAAAAAGACGCAAAAAGAAGAGACAGGATCGTTTGAAGCCCGGCGAATCACCAAAGACGGCAAACAATTGAATGTGTGGTTGACGGTGAGCAGGCTGATGGATGACCATGGAAACCCAATCGCCATAGCCACTACGGAACATAATATCACCGGGCAAAAGAAATAAAGAACAAGCGTCTCAAGTGTTCACGGGGAAACCCACCCCGTGGCACGTACAAAGCGCCGGTAAAGCATAAAATATGTTCTCCAAACCACACAGGCAAACAAAATAAATCCGGCAACACTGAAAACCGAATTGATGGGAAGAATGAAAGATAAAACGTCATCTTTGCGAAAGCGGGCAGAAGAATTCTTGAATAAAAACCCCGAAGCCGTTAACGAAATAACGTCCACAGATGTGAAAAAACTGGTTGAGGATTTGCATATTTATCAAATTGAGTTGGAGATTCAGAACGAAGAGTTGCGCCGGGCGCAGTTGGAACTGGAAGCTTCTCGGGACAGGTATTCCGAATTATACGATTTTGCCCCTGTCGGATATGTTACGATTTCAGAAAATGGATCTGTTTTGCAGGCAAACCTTTCCTGTAATGCCATGTTGGGGGTTAAAAGAAGTTCGTTAATCGGAAAACCTTTTTCTCGATTCATAAATAAAAATGATCAGGATGTTTTTTACCTTCACCGAAAAGCGTTATTTGAAACAAAAGCGAAACAGGTCTGCGAATTAAGAATTGTAAGAAAAGACCGCACCCAGTTCCATGCTCAATTGCAAAGCAATTTAGTGAAAGGCACGAAGGGGGACATCGCTCAAGCCCGAACAACCATCACCGATATCAATGAACGCAAGCTTATGGAAGATGCACTGGGAAAAGCTCACGACGATCTGGACCGAAGGGTTAAAGAGCAGACTGCCGAATTAACGGAAACCAACAAGAAACTGAACCGAGAAATTAAAGAGCGCAGGCTGGCGGAGGAAGCGGTTCGTAAAAGTTTAGAAAGATACGCCCTGGTCGTCGCAGGCGCTACCGACGGTATTTGGGACTGGGATATCCTGTCGGATACGGTATTTTATTCGGATCGTTTCAAAAAAATTCTGGGATACGCTTCCGAGGAGTTTCCCGAAACGGTTGATGGTTTCCGCAGCCTCCTGCACCCTGAGGATGCCGATGCCGACTGGTCGGCTGTGGAACGTCATCTTCAAAAACGCGTTCCGTATCACATCGAATATCGGCTGAAAATGAAATCAGGTGAATATCGATGGTTTATGGCGCGCGGGCAGGCGATCTGGGATGGCAGGGGAAACGCGACACGTATGGCCGGGTCGCTTCAAGACATCACCGGGCGCATGGAGGCAGTGCAAAACCTTAATAATGCCTTTATTGAGATAAAAGAGTTAAAAAACCGTCTTGAAATTGAAAAGGAGTATCTTCAAGAAGAAATCAAATTGCAATACAACTATGAGAACATTATCGGCAACAGTGACGAACTCAGATACACGCTCTATAAGGTTGAGCAAATTGCCCCGACAGACACGGCTGTTATCATTCTTGGCGAGACCGGAACCGGCAAGGAACTGATCACCAGGGCCATCCATTCTTCCGGCCCTCGCAAAAATCGGGCTTTAGTAAAAGTAAATTGCGCCACACTGCCTTTAAACCTCATGGAAAGCGAACTGTTCGGGTATGAAAAGGGTGCTTTCAGCGGTGCCTTTGCCAGACGGTTGGGTCGTTTTGAGGTGGCAGACGGCGCGACCCTTTTTTTAGATGAGATTGGAGAACTGCCGCTTGAACTTCAGGCCAAGCTGCTCAGGGTGATTCAGAATGGTGAGTTCGAACGGTTGGGCAGTTCCCGAACCATCAAGGTCGATGTTCGAATTATCGCCGCCACCAATCGCGATCTTGAAAAGGAAGTCAGCAGTGGGAGATTTCGGAAAGATCTCTGGTACCGGTTAAATATCTTTCCGATTACCGTTCCGCCACTTCGAAACCGTATGGGAGACATCCCTTTGCTCGTGGAATTTTATGTGGAAAAAATTTCAAGAAAACTGGGCAAGTCCATTGATTACATCCCAAAGAGCGTTATGAACGCCCTGCAGAATTATCAATGGCCCGGCAATGTCAGAGAACTTGAAAATGTTATCGAACGGGCGGTGATCAACACTTCGGAAAACAAACTGCGCCTGATGGACAACCTGGATAACCCTCAAAAGTATTTAACGACGCCCCCGAAAACACTGGAAACGGTTGAACGTGACCACATTGTTCGGGTGCTTGAGCAGGCCCAGTGGAAAGTTAGCGGAAAGAACAGTGCGGCTGAAGTCCTTGGACTCAACTCCAGCACTTTGCGCGCGCGCATGCGAAAACTCGGTATTCGCAGGCCGTAGCCCGTCCATTCATATCGCTTCCCCAAATCACCGGCGCTGTAACAGAGATCCTCAAAATCCGTCATATATGAAAAAATGTCATATATGGCTTTTTTTATCGCCGATTTATCCCTCTATAGACAGCCGTTTCGATGTTATTATTCGAATATAAAACAATAGGATATGTCAAAAGTATTTAGACCTGTTCTGCCTGGCACGAAACTTGATTATGCAATAATTGAACAAATGAATTCTTTGGATATAACCCTATAGGAAGAGTGAACGTTCATTGTCATGATCATTGCCAAAATAATAATGAATGTGCTCCCGGAAAAGCGGAAAGAGGTTTTGCAAACACTTTTATCCATGATCAAGGGAATCCGGCGGGAAAAGGGATGCCGGAGCTATCAGGTGTTTCAGGACATCGAGGACGAGAATGCCTTCAGCCTGGTTCAGGAGTGGGAAACCCGCGAGGATCTGGAGCATCATATAAGATCTGACAGATTCAGCGTGTTGCTTGGATCAAATATCCTGTTGGCCAAAAAACAAGCCATTCAAATCCACACGGTTTTGCATACAGAAGGACGCGGGATCGTCAATGCCGTCAGGGGCAAAAGAATCTGACCCGGTTTTATCACGGGATATCACAGGATACTGGAAACCAGACCCACGTCCACAGGAATTTATATTTTTAAATGAACCTTTTAAAGGTCTTTGAAATTATTAAACTGGAAAAGCAAAATGATCTGTTCTCCATGTAAAAATTGTCCGAGGAAATATCTGCCGAAGGATAAGTGCATTAAAGAGTGCAA
>CAYPIW010000183.1:0-9546 GCA_964410925.1 uncultured Desulfobacteraceae bacterium | reverse complement strand
CACCCAAAGCAGGCCTATGTTTTAACTGAAATCGGTTTTAAATTGAAATCCCGGCTCAGCAAAAAAGATAAAGGTAATAAAGAATGACCAAACTATTAGAACAGAAGAATTTTGGCTTTGATAATAGAAAAAAAGTCGGTCCGGTCGAATGCCTGGGAATGACATTTAAAAATGATGACGAGAGGAGGACATGTTTTGCAGAAAAGCTAAAGAAGAAGCTAAAGGATCCTGAATTTAGAAAAATTGAAGGTTTCCCAATTGGTGAGGATGAAGATATTTTAGCATTGTCTGATCCACCGTATTATACGGCATGCCCGAATCCGTTTCTTGAAGACTTCATCAAGCATTATGGCAAACCATTCAATCCTAGTGAGAGATATCATCAAGAGCCTTTCGTAGCAGATGTGAGAGAAGGCAAAAACCATCCCTTATATTTAGCTCATTCATATCACACCAAAGTACCACATAAGGCTATAATGCGATATATATTGCATTATACTAAACCTGGTGACATTGTTTTCGACGGTTTTTGTGGTAGCGGAATGACTGGTGTTGCAGCAACACTATGTGGAGATACAAAGCAAGTTGAAGGGTTAGACTATCGTGTCATGCCAGATGGAACTATTTTGGATCGTGAAAGAAAAGTTTTCTCAAAAATAGGTTGCCGGTATTCGATTCAAAATGATTTAAGCCCTGTGGCAACTTTTATTGCGTACAATTACAATTATCCGATTAGTCCTCATTTATTCGAAACCTTAACAGTAGAGCTATTTCAATATGTTAGGGGAAAATGTGGATGGATGTATTCTACTCTACATGATTCTGATGAAAATCTGAAAAAATATTTTATTGAGAGGCTTAATAATTGTAAAAATAATGACGATTTTAAAAACCTTTTTTTACAGAAAACTGATAGAATAAAAAATTTTAAAGAAAAGAAGATATCAGTTAGAATTGGGTATATAAACTATACAGTTTTCTCTGATGTTTTTATTTGTACAGAATGTGGTGAAGAGCTTGTTTTTTGGGAAGAAGCCTTTGATAAAAAAAAGAAATCTGTCAAAAAAGAATTCTTTTGTCCAGAATGTAGCGCATTATTAACAAAGCGAAAACTCGATCATGCAAAAAGCGTAAAGTATGATCCACTACTGAAAACAACAGTAACTCAAATCAAACAAATACCGGTATTAATCAACTACACTTTTAACAATAAAGTCTTTGAAAAAGAACCAGATATTTTAGATCTTGCTATAATGGAAAAAGTAGAAAGTTTGCCTTTAGATTGTTGGATTCCATTCTATAGGATGCCTAAAGGTGACGAAGCGCGAAGAAATGACAAATTTGGTTTGACGCATGTTCATCATTTTTATTCCTCGCGTGCCATTTTCTCCTTGGGTTATTCTTATGAATTCGCAAGATTATTACCAGAAGAAGGCAAGAGGTATTTACTTTATTTAATAGAACAGGCAGTATTAGGGATGGCAAAAATATCGAGATATGTGCCTACTCATTATTCCCAGGTAAATCAATATTTGAGTGGAACTTTGTATATCGGTTCCCAAGTTGTAGACGTGTCATTAGAGTATGTAATAGGGGGTAAAGTTAAAAGGCTTGGAAAAATTTTAAACAATTCAGAAAAGACATCTGGAAATTTCATATCGTGCCAAGATGCTGCAGGTATGCTTTTAGGCAACAATTCAATAGATTACATATTTGTTGATCCTCCTTTTGGAGGTAATTTGATGTATTCCGCACTTAATTTTCTTTGGGAGGCATGGCTTAGAGTTTTGACAGACAACGAAAAGGAGGCTGTCACTAATAATGATTTAAATAAGGGTTTGTCAGAGTATCAATTTTTAATGTTAGAATGCTTTAAAGAATTTTATAGGATTTTAAAACCTGGGCATTGGATAACAGTTGAATTTTCAAATACTAAAGCATCGATTTGGAATGCGATACAAGCCACTCTTCAAGAAGCAGGTTTTGTTGTCGCAAATGTGGCAGTCTTAGATAAAAAACAAGGCACTTTTAAAGCTATCACAACACCAACTGCTGTTAAACAGGATTTGATTATTTCAGCTTATAAGCCTAATGGTGGTCTAGAAAAACGTTTTTTGAAAAAGGCAGATACAGAAGAGGGTGTTTGGGATTTTATCAAAGCCCATTTGAAAAACCTTCCCTCTGTAAAACCAAAAGGCGGTCAACTCGAATTCATTACCGAACGTGATCCTCGCATTCTATACGATCGTACTGTAGCTTATTATGTAAAACATGGTTTTCCAGTTCCCATATCATCTCCGGAATTTCAAACTGCCCTGGCTGACAAATTCCCTGAACGAGATGGCATGTATTTCCTTCCAGATCAGGCTGCTGAGTATGATAAAAAACGCATAAAAATGGAAGGCTTAGGCCAGATGGTCATTTGGGTGGAAGATGAACGCAGCGCAGCAGACTGGCTTCGTAATTTTCTAAAAAACAAACCATCCAAGTATCAAGAAATACAGCCGGAGTTCTTTGAAAAACTTAACGAGGCCTGGAAAAAATGGGAAACACGCCCGGAACTTCGGGCATTGCTCGACCAGTATTTCCTCTGCTACGACGGACAGGGAAATGTTCCACCCCAAATCCATAGCTACTTATCAACCAACTTCAAAGAGCTGCGTAAGCTTCCTGCCGATGATCCCTTGCTGCGGTCAAAAGCCAAGGACCGTTGGTATGTGCCCGACCCACGTAAAAATGCCGATGTTGAAAAGCTTAGGGAAAAGAGGCTGCTCGAGGAATTCTGGACATATCTGCCTCCAGGATATGATCTTGAAGCGATTAAAAGACGTGTTCAAAGTGGCCAGGAAACGCTTCCCGGTATGGAAGCGCCACCGCCGAAAATTCCAAAAGGTAAGCGCCTTAAGCTTGTGAGGACCGAAGCTGTCCGTGTGGGTTTCAAGCAATGTTATCAGATTAGGGATTACCAAACCATCATTGCGGTAGCCCATTATATACCGGAAGATGTTGTTAATGGTGACGATCAGCTCCAGATGATATACGACTCGGCGGTAACGCGTTCTGGTTTGGAGGTCTAGCACATTCGATGAAATGGAAAAAACCGAATCAAAAATAATGCAATCCCCATGGTCTTGGTCAAAGTCTTATCAAGAGCAGGTAAAAGTTATTGAACGGATTGAACTTTGGGGCACTTCGAATTGCCGGGTTTGGCTCCCGGATCAGGATACCGTGGCGTTGGTTCCGTCTTCCGATATAATCGACAGTGGATCTGTTTACTTCCAAGAAAAAGCAAATCAAACCGAGGTGGCTTACATCAAATTCCTACTGATGGCGGCCCAATTGGCCAACCTTTTGACCGAAGATATCCTGCTGGCGCCGATCGATTCCAACGTTATTCCGCTACCCCACCAAATCAAGGCACTGCGAAAAGCCATTTCAAGAGAGCGGGTCCGGTTTTTACTGGCCGATGAAGTCGGACTGGGTAAAACCATTGAGGCCGGTTTGATCATGAGAGAAATGAAGCTGCGGGGATTGATTAAGCGGATCCTGGTGGTATCCCCAAAAGGTTTAATCATGCAGTGGATTGCCGAAATGAAAACCCATTTCGATGAAGAATTCCGCTATTATGCACCAGCCGATTTTACATCATATCGGCGTATCGCCGTGAAAGACAACATCTGGGAAACATCCGACCAGATTATATGCTCTTTAGATTCAGTCAAACCGGTTGAATCCCGGAAAGGATGGACAGATGATAAACTTATCCAATTTAATAAAGACCGATTCCAAGACCTGGTCAGTGCCAGATGGGATATGGTCATTGTGGATGAATCTCACCGGTTAGGAGGCAGCTCAGATCAGGTTGCCAGACATCAGCTCGGCAGAGGACTTGCAGCAGCAGCTCCTTACCTGTTGCTGCTTTCGGCAACTCCTCATCAGGGCAAATCCGACGCCTTTCATCGATTGTTAACGCTTATCGACAAAACAGCCTTCCCTGATCTTTCAAGCATTACCAAAGAACGGGTGCTTCCCTATGTTATCCGAACGGAAAAGCGCCAGACGATCGATGCGGAAGGCAAACCATTGTTCAACCCTCGAATAACCAAGCTGATGGGAATTCCCTGGAAACCTGAACACCTGATGCAGCGGCAGCTATATGACGCAGTAACGGAATATGTTCGAAAAGGTTATAACCAGGCCATTAAAGACAAAAAAGGCTATATCGGTTTTTTAATGATTTTGATGCAGCGTCTGGTAACCTCCAGCACCCGGGCGATATCGACGACACTTGAACGCCGGTTGAAGGTTTTGCATCAACCCCAGGAACAGATGAGTCTTTTCCCGTCAATATTGGAAAATGAGTGGGCCGATTTGGATGGACAGGATCAGCTTGAATCTGTTTTGAGTGTC
Source organism: uncultured Desulfobacteraceae bacterium (assembly GCA_964410925.1). Lineage (GTDB taxonomy): Bacteria > Desulfobacterota > Desulfobacteria > Desulfobacterales > UBA11574 > S5133MH16. The sequence continues at coordinate 5,136 of CAYPIW010000183.1, read as the reverse complement.
CGTTTAAAAGCTCAGAAAAATGAAAGGGCCGAGGTTAAGCTGTTGCTTGATGCCGCCAGACAGGTGGAAGCTCGTGGACCGGATGCCAAGGCTGAAGTTCTATTGGAGTGGCTCTACAAATTACAGAAAGAAGAAGCAGAACCTGAGCTGAAACTACTCATTTTCACGGAATTTGTACCTACTCAACAGATGCTGGATGAATTTCTGACAGTTCGTGGCTTTTCTGTCGTTTGCTTAAATGGCAGCATGGACATGGAGCAGCGAAAACGTGTGCAGTCTCTTTTTTCCCAAAACGTCCGAATACTCATATCTACCGATGCCGGCGGAGAAGGCTTGAATCTTCAGTTTTGCCATGTGGTCATCAATTACGATATCCCATGGAATCCCATGCGGTTGGAGCAGCGTATTGGACGCGTGGACCGGATCGGCCAGGATAAAATCGTACGGGCAATTAATTTTATCATCGAAGATACCATCGAATATCGCGTGCGTGAGGTTTTAGAGGAAAAACTTGCAACTATTCTGAATGAGTTTGGTGTCGATAAAACCAGTGATGTTCTGGATTCTGCAGAAACTGATCATCTTTTTGAAAATCTTTATATTGAAACGTTGCTGGATCCGGCATCGCTTGATGCCAAAACACAGCAACTGATTGATACGATCAGAGAAGAAGCAAATCAGGCTAAAAGCAAAAATACTCTTTTTCATGACAATATAGAGCTTAAGCCGGATGATGCCCAGCAGGTTCGCAATTACCCCTTGGCCAACTGGATAGAATACATGACCGTCAATTATCTGGATGCTTTTGGCGGTTCTTTGAGACAAAAAGATGCGTGTTTTGAAATTAAATGGCCCAACGAAAGCAAAAGCCAGCGGGCGGTTTTTCCTGGAAATTTACCTCAGACACCTGATGGTGTTGAAATTTTGTCTCTTGAGCACCCCCGAATCCGGAAAATGATGTCCAATTGGCGACGATTTGCCGCCGGTCGCCCGATCCAAAAAGTTACGGCAAAAGACATCATAGAAACGATTCATGGTTACTGGTCATTATGGCAAATTAGAATGAATACCATGGTTAGACAGTATCAAAGGATAATGACTCTTTTTTTGCATGATGATGGACGTAACCTTCAGCCGACAGCAAAATATATTTGGGACCATATGAATTCGGGAGACTGGCAATTAAATGGTGAAACTTCTGAAGATGAATCGGTTCAAATCTATCAGAGATGCAAAATGATCGCAGTTGAACAGGGCGGCGCCATTTATCATGAAATGCACCAAAAACATTTGAATCAGCTTCAACTGGATCAGGAGAAAGCAGAACACAGCTTCAAATCCCGAAGATTACTGTTGGATAAGGTCGGTCTTGATCAAGTCAAGGCCTATCGGCTCAGACAGCTCAGAAAAGAAGAAGAATATTGGAGATCAGCGAATAAAATGCAGCAACAGGTTATGCCGGAACTATTTGCACTGATTATCCTAAGAGTAAATTAACATTATGAAGAACTGGCGCGAAGAGATACTAAAATATTTTGTCAGCGGTATCGCCCGAAAGACGGTCGTTGCCGACCCCGATGAACTTTTCCGAGATAAGGGCCTGTATACGGAGATCAGCCGCCGTGGTTTTTCACTCCTTCATTTTGAAGACTCCGTTTCTTTTCGGTTTACTTACGAATCCGAATTCAGGGAAGCCTGGGATAATGGTGAGAAAAAAGAACTGGTTGTTATTGTTAAGCCGGATAATACCGAATTCGACATGCTGCCCGCTGATTTGCTCCAAAATGCCAAAAAGCTCACTTTTTATCTAAAAGATATTTTTCAGAATTTGTCATATAATGCTATCGCCAAGCTGGATAAGAGCTACTTTGATCCACTTTATCAGGCATATAATAAATATGTAAATCAGGTAATGGGCCAGTCTTTAACTATCGAATTTATTCTTAAACATGTTTTTGGGATTGTACCCGAAGTCATTAAAAAGAAAAGTGACCTGTTGCGGATGCTGCTTAAGCGTCATTACAATAAATTAAGCATACCGGGGATACTGGACCAGCACCTTCTTACTGTAATAGAAAATACGGGTATCTTTGAGGACTGGCCATTAAATTATATTTTATCGGATCGCACAGCCTTTTGGGATTTTTTGCAGGAACGGTGGCAGATTTTTGTTGCTGGCCGATCAGGTGCGAAAACGAATATGATCGCTGATAAAAAGGACTTAAAGTACCATGGTGAAACAGACATTCCCTTTGATCACGATGACCTTCGTGGCCATATCGAGAAATTGTTTGAAGAAGGCATCCTACTGCCAATCGAAGAAAACTTAAAAGCCAGCTTATCTATTCCTTGGGTAAAGGTGGGGTTAAAAGGTAAAACACCAGACCAGATTAAAAGCCAATTTCAAGATATTTTAACCAGCCTTCAAAATGATATCCCAGGACTGGGCGTTGCAAGCCATTTAGATTGGTTCAAATTTGCGATGCGTTATGCGCAGTTTCGGTACATGTGGTTTCAAAATATACATGACTTAAAGGCTGATCATACCGAAGATTTCAATCAAATTTCAGATACGGTAAATATTTGCTTCCAGACATGGTCAAGTGAAAACTTTCAGGGGCTATACAACTATCCTTCGGCAAATCCAGTCATGGTGCATCACATACCAGGTTATCTTGCGCACAAGTTAACTGAACCGGGTGTTTCCAGAATCGCTTTTATTTTAATAGACGGTCTTGCCTTGGATCAATGGCTTTTGCTTAAAAATGTTTTGATCAAGAACATAGAGAGAATATCCATACGTGACAATACGTTGATGGCTTGGATTCCTACAATTACACCGGTCTCAAGGCAGGCTGCTTTTTCGGGGAAAATTCCCCGTTATTTTACAGATACGATATATAGAACCGATAAAGACGAATACTTGTGGCGTCAGTTCTGGTCAGATAGAAATTTCAGACCCGATGAAATCAGCTTTTTAAAAATTAACGGGGATTCGGGCAATGAAGACAAGCTGGACAATGTGATCGGGTATCAAACACGCGCCTTGGGCTGTACCATATACAAGGTTGATCAAATCATGCATGGGGTTCAAGTTGGGAATGTCGGGATGTGGAATCAGATTAAGATCTGGTCTGAACAAAATTTTTTCAGCTCTTTTATTAAAAAACTGCTATCTGAAAAATTTTATATCTGCATTTCATCCGATCATGGCAACATCGAAGCAAAAGGCATCGGATCCACTAATGATGGCGTTCTTTGCGATAATAAGGGAGAACGCTGCAGGATTTACTCGGATCTAAAACTTCGAAATGAACAACATAAGCAATTTCAGAAAGCGCTTTGCTGGGATCATCAGGGCCTCCCAAAAGATTATTATTGTCTACTCTCACCACAGGGTAAATCCTTCGGGCAGAAAGATAAAACGGTTGTCTGCCATGGTGGAATCAGCATAGATGAAGTTATGGTTCCTTTTATTGAAATAAGTTATCAGCGAGCAAGCTACGGACATGACAGATAAAAAAAAGGATATAGGCTTTAATCGAAAAGTCAAAGCCGATTGGCTGAAAGAGGCTTTACAATTAACGGCAGCCGGAATTCCAAGGGATGAGGTTGAGTCAATTTTAAAAAATAAAATTGCCAAAGTTAATCCCGGCAAAGAGACCATCCGCAAGGTGTTTATTTATCTTAATCGCGTATGGATTGATCCGCCGGACTATTGCAGGGGCCTGCGGGATAATGGGATTGAAATATTTATAAAAAAGCCGAATGTCGATACAGCTTTCATTCTAAACTGGGGAATGTGTATAGCATCCTATCCTTTCATCGGCCACGTTGCAGAAGCAATAGGAAGGCTTCTTCGCCTGCAAAGTGAGGTTCAGGCTGTTCAAGTCAATCAACGCATTAGGGAGAAATTTGGCGATAGGCATTTTGTTCATAGATCGGTTCGCTATAATCTGAGTACATTTTTAGACATGGGGGCATTAAAACAAGGAACTAAAAAAGGTATTTATGTTAAGGGAAATGTGTATCGGCCAAAGAGTGATATTGAGATTTCATGGTTAATTGAGGCAGTCATACATATGCAAGCCAATGGCCATTTGCCATTTACACATCTATCTCAACATGGAGCACTTTTCCCTTTTAATATAAGTGAGTTGTCAGTAAATTCTTTAAAAAAGAATCCGAGAATCGAAATTTTTCGGCACGGTCTGAATGAAGAATTGGTTGGCATTAAGGACAAATAGGTATCTTGACGGATGCATTGCTTTTTAGCCATATATGAATTCATTCACCACTGTGGCAATAAAATCGTTGGTGTAGATGGACTCGGAGCTGCTATTCTGCCCCGCCATTTCCACTTGTCGCATCTCTTGATCTGCTCCGGAAATCAAACCATACAAATAATTGATACTATGCCCGCTTGAGATAATTCCTGGAGATCGCAGTTACATCCAAACCTGCAATATGAGAATATGAAACCATAGTTTTTGAGACCGTATATCTTCGCACTGAATGTCAAGAATATTGCCAATCATTTCAAATTGTCACCGATAAACCTTTACAATTGACATCCTCGCTTATAATTGAGATAAAACATTTATAATTCCAACCCATTAATAATTTAGGAGTTTCCCGCCATGACATTCACAAAAGCTCAGATCGTTGAAAAAATTCAGAATGAGACAGGCTTCCCCAAAAACAGATCCTCAGATCTTGTTGAAACCCTACTTGAAATTATCAAAAGCACGCTGGCATCCGGTGACGATGTCATGATAAGCGGATTCGGTAAATTCAGTATTAAACAGAAAAAGGAACGTAGAGGACGGAATCCGGCTACCGGTGATGATTTGATGCTGACACCCAGGAAGATTGTAACGTTCAAATGTTCCGGTAAGTTGAGAAACAGGATTAACGGCAATTAAACAAAGCGGTTAGTCAATATGGCAACTCATATCGACCAGGAAATAGAAAAATTTCACTTCCGCAACCTGCATCCCAAGATTTCCATTGGTACGGCAAGTGACAGATACGCCGGATGGATCGGCCAGATATATTCTAAGGATCGGTATGAAAATAAAATAAAAAGCCGTTCAAAAAAGCTGGCCGGTAAATCATTTCAAGAGGATGTTTTAC
>CAYPIW010000182.1:0-14987 GCA_964410925.1 uncultured Desulfobacteraceae bacterium | reverse complement strand
GCCGCAGGAAGAACGGTTGATCTTGATGATGTGCGCCTGCTGGAACTTCCAAATAAAAAAGATGCCGGATAACATCTGTGTCCCGCGGAGCAAAAAAATCCCTGCATCCCTAACCCCTTCCGCCAAAGGCGGTCAATCCCCTCTAATCGGGTCATTCCTTATACTGTGCGCGCATCGTCTTTCCGGATCTGGGTCAACCGGTGGTTGAAGATGATAAACAACGAATTTATTACAGGTTAAAGTCAGAAACGATCAATTCATAAAAAGGTACAAAGCACACTTTTGTTTTTCCTATGTTTTTTTCATTCTCATAATCCAGATTAATCACAAATGCCTTATCCGGCTGGTAGGCGGAAATAAAGCTGTGGAGCGACCTGGATATTTCCGGCCTCGAAAGCCGCCTGTATTTTACTTCTATGGGTGTTGTGCTGCGGCCGCTCTTAACGATAAAGTCAACCTCGGCCTTGTCTTTGGTGCGCCAGAAATTCACTACGGATGCAGAATATTCCAGCTTATCAGTCAATATGTTGAAGATAAAATTTTCAAAAAGATGGCCTGAGCGCCTGCCGGAGATATTTCCGAAATCTCCGGCACCAAAATTTTTCAGACCCAGATCTGAGAAATGAAAAATCGGGGCTTTGGTTATTTCTTTCCTCATATTGGTATGGAATGGAGCCAGCTTTTTGATGATATAGGTTTTTTGAAAATACCAGAGATAATTATTAACGGTCGCTGCGGAAACCTTCAATGTTGATGCCAGTTCCGAAACATTTGTCAAGCTTCCGGTTTGATCTGAAATCAGCCTGAACAGATCGGTCAGCGCCTCTGTTTTTTTAACACCCAATAAAAACCTCATATCTTTTTCAAGATAGCTTTGATATATTTCATTAATTACCTTTATTTTTTCTTCAAGTCTGTCCGCTAGTATCACCTGAGGATATCCTCCGAAATTCAAATATTCATCCAACAACAACGCTGTTTTTTCACTTTCGATCCTGAAAAAATCATTAAGTTTATCCTCATATTGGTAATGGGTCCGGAAATTGACGAATTCTTCAAAGCTGACCGTCGAAAGCTGAATCAACCGCTTTCTGCCGGCCAGAGATTCATGTATTTTTTCTTTCAGCTCAAGGCTGCCTGAACCTGAGACAATGAATTTATAAGGAAGGTTTTGATCATACAGACCTTTCAAAAAAAGTCCCGCGCTCTCTTTTCTCTGGATTTCGTCGATAAATACGAATCCGCTTTCCCCTGTTTCCAACCTTATTTTTTTCAGCAAGCCTTCCTGTGATTTGAAATGAATATTGTCCACTTCAATATCCAGATTAAAAAAAACGGATTTTTGGCCGGATTGTTTTAACTCACCTTCAAGCAGGCACAGCAATGTGGTTTTCCCTGCCTGCCTTGCGCCTGCAAGCAGGGTTATCTCTTTATTGTGAAGATGCGCTTTCAGTTCTTTGAGCTTTTTTCTTTTTATCATGGCATAAACGACTATTTAAAAGTATCAACTGGATTTTAGTACGATTATTTATAAAGTCAACTTTTATTTTAATCGTTTTATCCGGCAGCGATAGAGAATTGATGGAAAATGATACGCAGCGTCGTAATCCCCTCTCAGCCCTCCGGGCTGTCAGAGATATAGAGATTGGGATTAAAGATGTAGGGAATAGATATGTAGAGACGTAGAAACCAGGGGAATTTAGTGGTCTTATTTCTACATCACTATATCCCTATCCAATAATCACTTCCGCCAAAGGCGGTCAATACCCTCTAATCGGTCATTCCTTCAAACTGAAGATCGCTTATGTTGTTGAATTTTACAGACTGTAAAAAAGGCTGACACCGACGTATTCTCAAAATTTTATGACAACACTTCTAAAAACATATCTTTATCATTATATCAGTAAGTTAAATATATGTTTCGGGGCGTTTGGTTTTGGTATGGTTATTGCTCTACTAAAAATGGAAAGCATATGCCCGGAGGCATTGAGAAGTTAACACAATTTTTATAACCATCAGCAAGCAAAGGAGGAGTGATATGGCAGAGGTTAACGATTTTAAAAAATTGGATATATTCAACGTGTTTTCAGAAAAACAGGTGGCGGAACTGGCGACAATCACAGAAACAAAAGCATTCAAAAAGGATGCTCATGTTTACGAGAGGGGTAAGCGGGCCGATCATATTTTTGTGGTCATCAAAGGCGTGGTCAGCCTGAATAGATTCGAACCCGGTGAGAAAATAGGGATTTCTTTTGAGAAAAGGGAGAGAGGCGAACTTTTTGGTACGGCCTGCTTCATGAAACCCCAGGAATATACACTAACTGCTGTTTGCCTGGGAGACTCAGAGCTTATGGTAATCGATGCGGACAAATTGCTCAAACTTTGTGACGCCGATCCTGAACTGGGATATAAATTTCTAAAGGAAGTCGCAAAGACGTATTTTGAGCGGTATAAACTCGCAAAACGGCAAATTCATGAAATGGTCAAAGCGCCCACGATTATCACTGCGCTTCCAGGATAACCTGGTTGGTTGCCAAGATAAACAGATAATAATCTGAATCTTGCATGAGTCCGGGGCTTCCATATGCAAACCACTTAAGGATGAAGGTTTGGTGTGCTGCTTCGATTCCTTAATAACCTGCCATAGGTGGACAGGCTCAGCATATGAGAGCCTTGGACTTGCCCTCCCTGCCAGGCTCATCATCTCCATGCAGCGCTGTTCAATCAAACCTGTCCCATAACTGCCTTGCCTTTTATCTTCCGGTCTGTTACATTTTATTACCGGTGGGTTTCAGAATTCAGCATATCGGAAATTCAGTAACTTTTCGAAGATACAGGTTTATTTATATCAATATTTTGGAGGTTTAATTATGAAAAAGTCGATTGGCGCAAAAACAATACTTTACCCCTCTCCGGTTCTTATTGTTGCAACCTATGACAAAAAAGGAAAACCAAATGCCATGACCGCTGCCTGGGGAGGGATTTGCTGCTCCGAGCCCCCATGTGTTACGGTATCGCTGAGAAAAGCAACATACAGCTATAGTAATATTGTAGAAAACAAAGCCTATACGATTAATATTCCTTCTGAAAACTATGTTAAGGAATGTGATTATTTTGGAACGGCTTCAGGTAAAAAATCGGATAAATTTTTGGCCACGGGTCTTACACCGATAAAAAGTGATTTGGTCGCCGCGCCTTATATAAAAGAATTTCCTTTGATATTAGAATGTAAGCTTCTTCATACATTTGAAATCGGATTGCATACTCAATTCGTAGGTGAAATTGTTGACGTCAAGGTTGACGAAAGGGTAATGGATAAAAATGGAAATCCTGATATAGAAAAGGTCAAACCCATTATCTATGCGACTTCATCGAAAAGTTATTATGGTATCGGGGAAAAAATCGGGGATGCATGGTCTATTGGAAAAGACATCCGGGATATCGATAAGCAGATAAAATAAGTTCTGGGTTATTAAATGATCATATAGAAACACCTGTTGGCTCTCGAGATGTTAAATGGATATAGAAGTTGTAACTGCCGAATCCCTGGGAGTAAGAGGTCTCTGTTGTTATGTGAAGACCAGACAAAGAAACATCCTTATAGATCCGGGGTTTGCTCTGGGATATATGAGACATAAACTCCTTCCTCATCCCAGGCAGGTGGTAATGGCGGAAAGGGCACGGCGTAGAATCATAAGCCTATGGGGAAAAGCCACGGATATCGTTATCAGCCATTTTCATGGAGACCATGTTCCCCTGGTCAATGCCAATCCCTATCAATTCCACGCCGGGGAATTGACAGGATTGAATAGCATGGCCAGAATCTGGAGCAAGAACCCTGATCATCTCTCTCCCAACGAAACGCTGAGGAAAGAATCATTGAGAGTTGAGCTGGGTGTTCAGTTTTTGTCCGGAGAAGGTGTCAGGGATGGCCCGTTGCATTTCTCCCTTGCCGTTCCTCACGGAGATCCGGATGTTACGGATGAACTGGTTATGATGAGTGTGGTTGAAGAGGACATACGTTTTCTTCATGCACCGGATATCCAGCTTCTTCACGATCAGACCGTCTCCAAAATACTTGAATGGCAACCGGACATTCTTATCGCCGGGGGTCCTCCTCTGTACTTAGCCCGGCTTACGAAAGAACAAATCAACCGGGCCTGGCAGAATGCCTTGAGACTGGCCCGGGGCATTGACCTGTTCATTCTCGATCATCACCTGTTGAGATGCACGGAAGGAATTGCCTGGCTCGGGCAACTGTCAACTTTCGCCGGAAAGCCTGTCTTATGCGCAGCGGATTTCATGTGCCGGAAGAGAATGCTTATGGAGGCCGAGCGAGAAACCCTTTACAGGAATTTTCCGGTGCCTGAAGGCTGGCATGAGGACTATGCAAAAGGTGACAGAACCACTTAAAATTATTAGCAATAAAGGTAATTTTTCAATAAGTTCTGATGTATCAAGTTAGTTCGCTTCGCTCACAATTGGCCTCCAGCCCGTAGGGCCTGCGCCCCGGAGGGAATGATGGAACAATGGAATACTGGAATGGTGGGTTTGAAGGAGTTTTTAACCATTAAAATTAGGTTGTTTTCGTCCCTATTTCCAATATTCCAACATTCCAACATTCCAACATTCCAACATTCCAACATTCCATTATTCCATGCCGGATGCATAAACCAGGAACCATTAAAAGATCTTTAATATCAAACAATTGTAGAATTTCCGAAACGTGAGCCGGCTTTTATGGGTAAGACGAACCGGAGACATTTCCATGAGCAAATTTCTTTCAAAGAAAGGACATATTATAGAGGAATTCCGGGAAATAAATCCTGACGGTAACCCCATCCAAAGATTGCGGACCGCACTGATCGCCTTTCTCGGGATCGATGAGTTGACTGCCGAAACAGCGCTGATGATCAACAATGCCCGCGAAAAGGGCAGAATATCCTTTTCAGAAGTAGAAGAAATATGCGGGGGCAACGCGGAGGACGCATTGCTTCTTTGCTGGGAATGGCGACTGCTCGTACCGGTCAGATCATCCAAATGCGGGGAATGGGATGAGCGTCTCCTGGTGTTGGACTCCGGTGAAATTTATGAACTGCCGAACGTGGTCAAACACCTGGTAACATCAGCGCGTCGAACGGGTCGGTGGGATCCGGATGTTGCATTGACTGAACTTTTCCCGGATACCGATGAAACCTTACGGAATCGAATACCCGATCTTTTAAAGAAAATGAGCGCACTTGCTCGTTTTAATATTATCAACGCGTTTCAGATAAGGCAGGCATGTGCCAGGGCAAAAATGAACCAAAGCATAGATACCTTAATTGCCCTTTTAAAGGCTGGTGGAGTGATCAGCCCAAAACTGAGGTCGCTATCTCATGTAGCCAGGGCGGGATCTCCCGTTTACGAGATCAACCCGTGTGTGCTTGCTCAGGCCGGTCGGTAACTCTCCGGTTTGTCAGGGCTCAGCTTTATTTGCTCTTGGAAAATCTGGTCCTCTGAGCCAGGATTTTTACTCTTCAATCAGTGTTTAGAAATTGACTGCCCGGTTTATTTCTGATATTTGGATAATAAGTATGACACCTTATAGCCTGTTTCTATATTTTCCTGTTATTGTGAAAAACAGATCCTTTGGGTTTTTATCATTGTGAAGCTGACTATTTACAGAAAGATGATGCTTGGTTTTGGCGCCGTTATCTTTATAATGATCTTTACCAGCACTTTTATTCTATACGAGTTGAAAACGGTTTCCAATGAGGCTAAAATTGTGCTTACTTCTGATGTCCAGATAGTAGAACTTGCCAAGCAACTGGATGCCATACTCCAGGATGAAAACGGCTATGCCCAGAAATATCTTATCTCCCGTGATGAGACCTATTTTTCCATATTCGTTGCAACGAGCCAGCGATTTGATCAATACTTGAATTCGTTACTAAAGTCTCAATTAGACGAGCTAGAGCGTTCCCTTATCAGGAACATGCGCCAGGCCCATGAATCATTTGTTGACAGCATGCACAGCGAGAGAGATAGGCAGGATTTCAGCTACAATCCGGTTCGTGACAACCTGAGGTCGGACAGCCTGAAAACCCTTCACAACTCTATTGATCACCTTATCAGCGCCAATCGGGTTTCCATTGGGAATACCATGTCCAGGATGGAAACATCGACAGACCGTTCTGCCAAAATGGCTCTGTTGCTGATTATCGGGAGCTTGCTGACCGCTATTTTAGCCGCATTGATGATTACCCGTACGATCACCAGTCCGATAAATGACCTGATACGAGGGACTGAGCGGATTGCGCGGGGTAATTTTGAGCAGGTCAGAGTTTCTTCCAATGATGAAATGGCCTTGCTTGCCCATGCAGTCAATGACATGAGCGTCAAAATCAGGAATATAAATAATCATAGAACTCGAATGATGCAGCAGATTTCCCACGAGCTTCAAACCCCCTTACAGGTGATGCTTTCTACACACGACATCCTGAAAAGCCAAAGTTCAGGCCCGCTGAATGATGAACAGATACAGATGCTTGACACCATTCGTGGGGGAATCAAAAAAATGGCGAGCTTCAGCAAACAATATCTTGATCTTGCGAAGATTGATTCCGGTATGATGAAATATTACATGGAATGGACCGATCTCCTTCAACTCATCGAACCTATTGTAGAAGATGCAAAGCACATTGCTTCACGTAAGGATATAACCGTTGAGCTGGCTGCACTCGCTCCCCCTAAAGTCATGGTGGATGCAAAAAAAATATCCATCGTTGTCAACAACCTGCTCGGAAACGCCATCAAATACACAGGAAACCATGGAAAAGTCAGAGTGAAAACAGGTCCGTGCACCATGGGTGCATTTATAGAAATTCAGGATTCGGGAATCGGGATCAGTCCGGATGAACTTCCTAAAATATTTACAAAATTTTATCGAGCCAGCAACACAGGCAGGATAAATATCGGGGGAATCGGAGTGGGGTTGGCCCTTGTCAAAGCATTTACAGAAGGGCACGGCGGTAAAGTTTATGCCGAAAGCACCGTTGACGGCGGTTCGACATTTACGGTTGAACTTCCGGTCTCGCCAACGGAATTTCAAGGTCCGGGAATACCCTCATCCACTCAGGAGTAATGACCTGCTCATGGAAAATCGTAATGTAATACTTACAATTTTATGTTTTTTCCTCGCCGGTTGTGTGTCACAGTCCCGCAATTTAAAGCTTGAAACCCAAGCCTGCAGTCACATGGACCGAGCTGCTGTGCTGGAGGATTCATCATCATATCACGAAGCCGTGCAGGAGTATGTAATTGTGGCCGAGCGGTATGCTTCCACAATTTACTATAAAAGCGCGGTCTGGAAGGCTGCAGTGCTCAATATTCATCCGGCCAATTCCAAAATCGACACCAGCGCAGCATGTTTTTGGTTGAACGTTTATCTCGGACTGCAGCTAAGCCCCGAAGAAAAACAGAACGTAACACTGTACGTTGCTATGATTAAACGTATGAATGAGTTTCAGGTCCAACTTTCTTCTCTTACTTCAGAAAGGGACAAACTCCTTGACGTTACTCGAAAACAGTCCGGAGATATAGTGACCGGCATCCAACGGATAGAGGAATTGGAAGATGGACTGGCACAAGGGCGAACTGAACTGGCACAAGTTCGGGACGAGCTTGAGAAATTGAAAGAAGTGGACGTGCGGATGCAACTTGGCAGGGAAAAAACTAACGGAAGCAACTCACCAGAATTGTATCAAAAAACTTCAGAACTTAACAATGACGAAAACAGTACACGGCAATTGAGCAGAGACGATGCCCTTATACAGCAGGATTTTTATCCCTATACGATTCAAATCAGTTCTCGTGAGAATAAGGACGCAGCTATTCGGGAAGCAATGAAATCAAGAAACAAAGGGGGTTCCGGGTTCGTTTCCCACGGATATATTCCCGAAAAGGGAGACTGGTATCGTGTATTCATCGGATTTTATCGGACCTATGAAGAAGCACAGCAAACCGCTTTTGAATTAAAAAAACAAGGGTATGCTCATGCCTTTGTGGTGAATATGCCCTTTGCGGTTGAGACTGGGATTTCCTTTAAAGACGAAGAATTAAAAATACTTGAAGCCGACCTTCGATCAAAAGGATACCTGGCCTACAGCGTTCCGGAGAGATCGTATAACAATAAAATAAGGCTCTTGTTCGGAGCCTTCCGGACAGAAAAAGAGGCTGAAATACTCGCCAAAGAGTTAGAGAAAGAAGGTTTCAGTTCGAAAGTGGTCCGGCGTTAAGGCTTACGGCTTCGTCCGACGGGTAAGCCAGGACTGTTGTTTGCTAAGATTGCCATGTCCATATAATTACTATGGGTCACCTCGTTTCCCCCTTAACCCTGAAACCTGACACCTGAAACCTAAAAAAAGGGTTTCGAGGCACGGTTTGTCAATAGACAGGGATCAGCGCTCATCAACAGGTATATATTTTGTTTTTTTGGGTCCGATATAAATCTGGCGGGGTCGCCCGAGTTTCCATTTGGGATCGTCGGCGCCTTCTTTCCACTGGGCGATCCAGCCCGCCAACCTTCCGATGGCGAACATGACCGTAAACATGTTTGTGGGAATTCCCATGACACGCAGAATGATGCCGCTGTAAAAATCCACGTTGGGATACAGATTATATTCGATGAAATACTCGTCTTTCAAGGCCGCCGCCTCGAGTTCCTGTGCGATATCGAGTAACGGATCGTTAATATTAAGTTTATTAAGAACGTTATGGCATACTTTTTTTATGATTTTGGCGCGCGGGTCATACGCTTTGTAAACTCTGTGTCCGAAACCCATAAGCCGAAACGGGTCTTTTCTGTCCCTGGCTCTTTGAATCGCCCGATGATAATTACCCCCGTCTTTTTGAATTTCGGTGAGCATTTCGATGACGGCCTGGTTGGCGCCGCCGTGCAAGGGGCCCCAAAGCGCTGCGATTCCGGCGGAAATTGCAGCAAAAAGATTGACTCTACCGCTTCCCACAAGCCGCACCGCCGAAGTAGAGCAGTTCTGCTCATGATCCGCATGAAGAATCCAGAAAACGTTCAACGCTTTAACAAGATCCTCATCAATGACGTAAGGCTTGACGGGAGTATCAAACATCATGTTCAGAAAATTGGCGCAATACGAAAGATCTGGCCGGGGATAGACCACCTTATGCCCCCGGGATATTTTATAAGACATGGCGGCCATGGTTCTGACTTTGGAAAGCAGGCGGGTAACCGTAATGTTTATTTCCTCTTCGATAACCTGGAGTTCGGGGTAAAAGCTTCTTAAAGCGTTTACCATGGATGAAAGGATACCCATGGGGTGGGAGGCCCTGGGAAAGTTCTGATAAAAAATCTGCATATCCTCATGCACCAGAGAATTGTCATTAAAAAGAACCGAAGTCCGGTTGAGTTCGTCTCTTGTGGGAAGCCTGCCGATAATTAATAGAAAGGCCGTCTCTATGAAACTTGAATGCTCGGCCAGCTCTTCAACCGGAATGCCGCGATACCGCAAAATTCCCCTTTCACCGTCCATGAAAGTGATGGCGCTCATGCAGCTGCCGGTATTGGCGTATCCGGGATCGAGGGTAATCAAACCCGTGGTCTGTCGAAGATTTGATATATCAATGGCCTTTTCTCCTTCGGAACCCACGACAATCGGAAATTCATATGTTTTTCCTTCAAATTCAATTTTGGCATATTCGCTCATGATTCATCCTTAATAAATGTGTCGGTTAAAACTTAATATCTTGGAATCTCTATAATATAATGAAAATACTTGTTATTTAATGGTAGTCTCTTAATAACAACAAAATGGAAGAACGGACTGCTGGAATGCTATGTATATCTGAATATTGTTTTAGGGTCAAGCTGCGAAGTTAAATAATTGAAAGTATAGTTTACTTTGATTCGGGTGTGTGGTAAATATTCGTAAAGTCTTTTCTCGGAATAATAAGGAGACACCATGTCTTTTAAAGAAAATCTTTTACAGAAGATAAATATCGATAAAATGGCGAAGCAGGTGATTGCCTCCATCGGTTCTCCGGAGAGTGGCCGCAATGTTGACAAGAAAACCATGCGCAGCCTTCTGGAAATGGCTTCCTATACCTATAGAAGAAAACGGGATCTGGATCTTTTTATCGAGGATGTTGATGCCGAAAAAACCAGGATTGTGGTTCTGGACAATGATCTTGCGATTTACAATACGACCGTATATGACGTGGCCATGCGTAAGACCCCTACGGTTAAGGAAATGATGAACCCGTTTAATGTTGTCAAGATATTAAAGGATACTGATGTGGTGATCAGTAAAAAAGAGGAATCCGTAAAAACCATTCAAAAAGAATGTATCGACCGGCTGAATCTGTCCTGCGATGAATCCGACCTTGATGAAATCGTAAAAGACGGCACCGCATCCCTGGAAAGAGAATATGCAGACGGGGTTATTGAATCTATGGATCTTTTTGCCGAAATTCTGGGGTACAGCGCGCCGCCAAAGCCCTTCAGAATCGATCACCATAAAATTGCGGGGGTGTTAACCCAAAACCAAAGCGGGGAATTTTTTTTCGGCCCTATGGTGCTTTACAGCATCATTCATAACTCTTTAAAATTGATCGAAACGCAGGCAGGAAGTTTTGACAGAGAAAAAACTGAATTTATTCAAAAGGTTGCGTCAGGAAAGGAACCGGCTTCTTCCCAAGGGCCTGAGGTTTTTCAATATCTCAAGAATGCGGCCCTGTTACGGGTGCAAATCAAGACTGTCGGTTGCTGATATTGCCATGGCTATTTGGTGTCAGGTGTCAGGTGTCAGGTGTCAGGTTTCAGGAATGATGAACAGAGGCGCTGACACCTGACATCTCTTTCACCAACGGTTGCGATTTACATCCCCCTGTTACAGAGCCGTGTCCTTTAATTGATAAAAAAATCCTCTTTTTTGTTTCACCGTTTTTATTTTTTCGTCCGCTTCCAGGACATCCAGATATTTATTCACTTCATTGATCTGCAATCCTAAAATTTCAGACAGGTCTTTTAACGTACACGGACGTCTGGCAATGGTGCCCAAAATGGCAGATTCAGTGTCCGTGCGATAGGCAAGAAGATCCTTGCGTTCAGCCACATCAGCGATGATGGTCACATTATCCAGCTGCCAGAAATCCACAATATGTTCAAGTTCCTGCCGGGTGGCGGCAGGAACCGTTGAGACTGTTCCGGGACGATCCAGGGTGTTCAGCTGAACCTGGTCCGGTCCGATTTTTTCAATGGCATCTTTTAAGGCGGTTAATTCATGTTTCGTATCATTCATGCCGGGCACGATAAAGATCTCCAGCCAGATTTGTCCCCTGTATTCTTTGCGGAATTGGACCAGTCCGTCAATAATTGTGTCAATTTTCAACCGGGGACAGGGGCGGTTTATCTTCCTGAATATTTTTTCCGTTGCCGCGTCCAGGGACGGCATCACAAGCATGGCGTCCTTAATATCCTCCCGAACCTGTTTTATGGAAAATAAGGTGCCGTTTGTCAGTACGGCCACGGGAATATCATGGATATGTTTTCTGATAAACTGTAATACGTGTCCGATGTTTGAATTTAACGTGGGTTCACCCGAACCGGAAAAGGTAATATAGTCCGGTCTTGGATTATTGGTAACATAGTCATTAAGTTCTTCTTTAACCCCGGACAATGGAACATAGCTTTTGCGCGTTACCGTCAATTCAGTGGTTCGCCCGCATTCACAGTAGATGCAATTTAATGTGCAAATTTTCAATGGAACCAAGTCCACGCCAAGGGAAATCCCCAACCGCCGTGAAGGCACCGGGCCGAACAGGTGATTATATTTCATTGTTTTGAGAACGGTCTCCTTTTTTTAAAACCACATCAACGATTTCTTTTAAGTCATTTATTTTGATGATATCCAGATCCTTCTTGATATCTTCCGGAATATCTTTGATGTCAGCCTCGTTCTTGGCGGGAAAAACAACCGACGTTACACCGGCCCTGTGAGCCGCCAGAACTTTTTCCTTTACTCCCCCCACCGGAAGAATTCTGCCGGTTAAGGTCAATTCTCCGGTCAGTGCAACATTTCTTTTACAGGGGCGGTCTGTTATCAAAGATATGAGAGCAACCGCGATGGTCAGACCGCCCGAAGGACCATCCTTGGGGATCGCACCTGCCGGTATATGGATATGGATATCATACGTTTCGAACACATTGTCGGAAATATTTAATGAACTGGCATTACTTCGAATATAGCTCATTGCCGCCTGAGCGGATTCTTTCATCACATCTCCCAGCGAACCGGTTAAGATAAGATTCCCTTTTCCTTTCATTTTGGCGGCTTCGATGAAAATAATCTGCCCGCCCGCTTCCGTCCATGCCAGGCCGGTTGCCACGCCGATTCTCTCTTTGGCTTCGGAGACTTCAAAATAAAATTTTCTGGGACCCAGCAGGCTCTCCACCATTTCGGGAGTTATTATTTTCGGCGGGTTTGTATTTTTATCGCTTAAAACTTCCCGGGCAATTTTACGGCAAATGGAAGATATCTCACGTTTAAGATTTCTCAATCCTGCTTCTCTTGTGTATTCCCTGATGATTTTGTGGATGGCCTCCGGAGTGAAAACAGGGGGATTGTCCGAAAGACCGGCTTCTTCTATTTCTTTGGGTATTAAGTACTTAGAGGCGATCTTTTCTTTTTCTTCTTCGGTATACCCCAGAAGGGTAATGACCTCCAGACGGTCCAGAAGCGGGCCGGGAATCAGATCAAGGGCGTTGGCCGTAGCGATAAACATCACGCGTGACAGATCAAAGGGAACATCCAGATAATGGTCAACAAAATGGGTATTTTGCTCCGGATCCAAAACTTCCAGCAAGGCGGCGGCAGGATCTCCTTTAAAATCACTGCCGATTTTATCGATTTCATCAAGCATAATCAACGGGTTCCTGGTCTCCGCCCGTCGAATTTCCTGGATGATTCTGCCGGGTAACGCACCCACATAGCTTTTGCGATGCCCCCGTATTTCAGATTCATCCTTCATTCCGCCCAAAGACATGCGTACAAATTTTCGTTCCAGACTCCGGGCAATCGACTTCCCCAGGGAGGTTTTCCCGGTGCCGGGGGGTCCGGCAAAACAAAGAACCGGACCTTTGGGTTCCAGGCGGACCATTTTCTTGAACAGCGCTTTTCGGATCGTGGATCTGATCTCATCGAGCTTCAATGGTTTTGTCAGGTAGTGGTAGGATCCTTTTTTCATGGCTTCAATGGCCGTGGGCACCGTAGCGTATCCGGTGATGATAATCACTTCCGTAGCCGGATTCATGTCCTTTGCTTTTTCCAGGACCGCCATACCATCGACTTTTCCCATTTTAAGATCGGTTACAATGACATCAAAGGCATTTTTTTCAAGAAAATTTAGGGCTTCAGACCCGCTGGCGGCCGTATTGACGTGATAACCGTCTTTTTTAAAAACATGCTCCAGATTCCGGCGGGTTATTTTTTCATCATCCACTACCAGAATTTTATGCCGGCGGGACATCTTTAATATTCTGACGGCAAGATGTTCGAGAATCCGATCTTTAATCTGAGTCAGACCATAATGTTCTTGATTCAGGATAGATTCCGCCCGTTTAATATCAAGATTGTCATCGGTCATTTTATTCCAGGGAAGACTGACCAGATAATCAATATAATTAATGCCGATGGTGTATTCCGCGCTGTCGAGGCTGGTTTTCATCAGCCTTTCGATTTCTTTGAGAGCGACTTTCTGAACCGGTGCCGGCATTTTGAGGTTAAGCACCTGCTCCCTTAATTCTTCTATTTCCGAGGGTATCTCCTTGTCCGGGCCTTTTTTGAATATGCGCATGGTATGACCTCATATTGGTTTTTGCGGCAAGTATAAGACAGATTTTGATTAATCTGCAACTGTTTTTACATCCCACCTGACACCTGAAACCTAAAAAAAAGCTTCGGAACCACGGTTTGTCAATAGACAAGGATCAGCGTTTACCAACGGGCTTGATTTACACCCTAACGGGAGTATTTGCCGTTACAATTTGCAACGCCAACGGGTATTCTGCAATATATCATAAAATATTTATATTTCAACAAATATTAGCATCGACCGATAATGCGTTGCAAATTGTAACAAACAGGCTTTTTTACTTTTTCGGGCAATATGTCGAAATTCTACTGTAAAATAAAGGCGTTATAACAACTTGCACTTTATGGCACGGGAGTTGCTAATTGTAGAGCTAAAAGCAAAACTTTTACAGGGAGGGAAAAGTCATGGGTATTATCAAAAATTCAATCAACAGATTCGACAGGATGATGTCGGCAATCGCTTTTGCCGAAGCCGGAGAACACGAGCGAGCATTGGATACGCTGTACGATGGACCGGAGCAGACAAAGAACAAGAAAATCGAGTCCGGCCTTGCGAAACGGAAAGAAATCAGGACGGACCTGAGGGTGTGAAGGTAAAATTAAAATTTTTAAAAGGAGGGAAAGGTTCATGGCTAATATCAAAAATTCAATTAGCAAATTCGACAGAACGATGTCGGCAATCACTTTTGCCGAAGCCGGAGAACGGGAGCGGGCATTGGATATACTGTACGATGGACCGGAGCAGGCGGTGGAAAAGCGAATCGGGTCCGGGCTCACGAAACGGGAGGACATCAGGCCGGGCTTGAAGGGAAGAAAGGTAAGTAATCGAGATCCAAAGAAAAAAAGTCTGTGGCGTAAAACTTTTGTGTATGGGCTGATTTCCGTCGGGCTCTATACAGTGACATTCTCGCAGGCAGATCTGGTTATGAAGTATTTTACCCGGGGAGCCTGGTATGCGGTATTGCCTATTGCCACGGTTTTCATCTTTTCTTTTGCCCACGGGGCTTTTGCCAATTATCTGTGGTCGGCGCTGGGCATTGATCCCACCCAAAAGAAGACCGCCGTTCGCCCGGAAAAAGAGCAGCCCGTCGAGCGCAAGCG
>CAYPIW010000181.1:0-40434 GCA_964410925.1 uncultured Desulfobacteraceae bacterium | reverse complement strand
CACTCAAGGGATTAATACAACAAAAAATATAATAATGTCAAGTAAAATATTGCTTACGCAAACAACGTCAAACACCGTCAAAGTGCATTTTTGGGGACTCAAAATCCCGCGGGGGCAACTCCATGTCGGTTCGATTCCGACCTCCGGCACCAGGAATAATCTATTGCTATTTAACTGTCAATTCAGGCTTTAGTTAGTGTCAATCCAGAAATGGTCTTTTTGCCCAATCTCTGCGCCTGCCCCGTAGGTCCGGCAGATCGTACTGGGGTGGCTATTTTTTTCGCACGCCCCTCCGGAGCGTAGGCTTGATCTTGAACAAAAATCCTCATTTATAGATGGACACTAGTTAGCCTCTATACTTAAAATCAGGTCTGGGCTAGGGATAAACATGATTTTTTGTCCCGTGCATCCTTAATCATAATCCGGTGTTAAAATAATACATATTCTCCCGGACATTTCAGACGTATCAGCTCAATAAATCGGGGGAACCCCATCACCCCCGTATCAAACATGGGAGAGGGTGGGGGTGAAAAGCCTAAGATTATTGAGCTATTCCCCTTTTGAAAAGATTACGAGGTCGAGTCCGGGTATATCTATAAAATCTTTTTCGTTTCGAGTTAACAGCTTAAGTCCGTTTTGTATTGCCTGGCTTGCAATCCATAAATCCTGTACACGATATTTATGGTCTATGCCATTTTTACGAAGGATGGCTGTGAGTCTGCCGAAGATTTCACCTGTCATTTCATCAATAATAATAAATGGCTTTTTTCGGAGACGATCAAGAGCTACCATGCGCTTTTGTCGTATCCCCTCATCACTTGCTATTTCAGCGCCAAAAGCCAATTCAGCTAAAATAACCGGTGAAATATAAACTGGCTCATTTTTAGTAAACATGGCTACATCAGATGGTGAAACGTCACCTCTTTCCACATCTATCCATATGCAGGTATCAATTAAGAATCCCATGGATCTCGAACCACCTCTGACAGTTTTTCGTGCATACGGCTTTCCTCTTCCCAATCCCTGGCTGCATCAGGAGATAATGTTCGGTAGAGATCTGCCATAGCCTCAAGTGCCGTCAGATGATGAGAACCTGGAATTAAACGAGCAATTTTGTGGTTATTTCTGATGATAATAATTTCTTCACCACCAAATTCCAGCCTGTCTAATGTTTTTTTTATATTTTTTGCAAATTCGGTTGCCGTCATAGTTCCCATAAGAAACCTCCGTTAATTAGATTGTCTAATTAAATCAGATTATCTAATTTATGTCAAAGGTTAAAATGCAAATAAGCAATTCCGCACAGTTCCACACAGACAATTCATTCGATCTGGTTAAACGTCTGTGTCAATCTGTGTCTAAATCAAGGCTCGCCCATAAACACAAATGCCCCTCAGTAAAAAGGATTAGCATATCCATACCGCTCCGCATGCACCAAGGCACACCGTCTATGACCTGGCTCACCGCTGCTAAGTGAAAAAAGGTTATACAGTTCAACCTATTGATGATACGATCAATAACCCCATTTGATTGCAGCACCTTTTCTTCATCTTCCCGTTCCATAGCCCGCGGTAATGAATCTGGAACCTTAATAGCCATTCGCTTTGAAAGCACATCAAGGTCAACACCACCACCCTTCATAAGAAACCTCATAAAGGCTTTCACACACCCCAACCTCATTCTAACCGTGGATGGTTTTGAGCCCCGGTCCTGTTCATATTCCACAAACTTCGCCAGGTCTTCTCTGCTGATTCGTTCAAGATGGCTCTTGCCCCAATCCTTCACCAAACGCAGAAAAGAACGAATCGTCCTAAAAGACTTGCGCATCGTACTGGGCCTTAAATTGCGCCGATACTTTTAACGCAAGTATTGATCAAAATACTCCTTCCCATGGATTTCTTCCTGTAACTTCTCAATAAGTTCCAGCAAATCAGATGATAATATTGCAGCTTTTCTAAAAAAATATGGTAAAAAATAAAAAAACCCCTGTAAAGAGGCTCATCTATTTCGAAAATCTTAATCTATTTGTCAACGTATTCTAAAAATTATTGCCGCAACTCTTTCCTCATTCTAACAATCTACAGCCGACCGATTGGCTCGCGAGCAAGTTCTATGGGGAGGACGTCGCGCCCTGTCGGCGATTCGGCCCTTCCGAATAGGATTATCTCTCAATCTCTGCCAACCAGTGGCGGAAGCGTTGAAGGTTACTTTGTTACTGCACCTGATCGGCTCGTCTGGCGACCAACGCCGTAATCCCGGCAAGAGTCAGCAGCATTCCCAGGAGCAGTATCCCCCATTCGCTTAATATCGGTATCACGACCATCGGTACCGTCACCAGGATGTCCGTGCACTGCTCTCCGGCAATTGGTGTCCAATTGGTGTCAATTCTTGAATAGTGAATAAACTTGGTTGAATTTTTCTTTCAAGTCACGGTTTTCATCCATTCTCAACCTTAACGACCTTATGATATGGCTGATCGAGGAATACGTCATACCAAATAAACGACCGATTTTTTCGTTGGTCAATATACCTGTCTTCCATACAGAAAACACCAACAGGTCGCGGTCATCTCTTTCAGCTTTTGATATTCTTGGTGACCGCCTGAAATGATCGAGATCACAATCAAGAATCCTCGTTGCTTCCTTTAACTTGACCTCAAGATCCACTCCTCTGGCCAATTCCCGTTGTTGAGGAATCTCTTTATGTGGTTTCTCCGGCAAATATGTGCTGCGAATTTTGTTGATAAATTGCTTTGACCCTATAATCATTCCATGACGAAAATCTTCCCACAGTTTTTTCTCTTCCTTGGCATAGCGTTGAACTTTTTCCCGGTATGCCTTATGTCTATCCTTGCCCTTGAATTGGGACAATATCGGCTTTGTGATGAGCCATTCAGGGGCTTTATTGCCGTATGCATAGACCTTATAACTGGTCCAGTGATAACCAGCCGTTTAACCATACCGGCCCTAAGCGGATTGCGGTGAATATAGCAGGAAAGGCGCATCAAAGGCGAAAAGATCTTGATCGTCATAGAAAATATCTTTCTGTTCATTACTGCGTGATAAAATATGATACAACGCGCCTTCATATTCAATTCGCCATGCTCTTCCCATAATTCAATCTCTTACAGAAACTATTATTATATGTTAAACTTTTATTCACTATACAAGATTTGACACCAATTACACCCGTGCGCCTCAAACAGACCACACGTAGTGGTGGATGCTCTTGCCGCCGTCGTACACTGAGCCATTGTAGAAACTCATGAGCCACGCGTTTCTGGTGCGGCCAGCTTAGGGGGTCGACGACCAGTAGAGGTTAGACTGCACATTAGTGCAGTGTTGAATACGTCGAAGCCTCCATTTTTCCTCGTTTTTATGGGTAAAGAATGAGCAGATTTGCGGCGGGTAGACAGCCGATAACTGACTTGGCTCGGCCGGAATTCGGATCAATCATGAGTGTTGAAGAGTCCACGGCCTCAAAATTCGAACCCCTGACCTGATGCAGTTGACGCAGCACATCATTATCCCAACGCTCGTCCGGCACGCCTGAAATAAACCAGGACGAGCCATTATCCGTTAAAATCATACCGTACTTCTTCAAAGCCAGCAAAATGACCCGGACTTTCGGATCAAACGCGGAAAGATCGAATTCGGCCTTTAGCCGAAACCGTTGTCCCATGGGCGGGAACTGGTTCCCCGTTAGCGAAGATGCATAATGTCGCGCCGGCCAAACATAAGCTCTTCGCGTTTCGGGTGCGGTAAATCGTATGGCATACCGGATTTCCCCGGCAGAGACCTCCTCATAGCGGACCAATCCTGGTAAGATCGGTAGCCCGGCGGCATCTGCTGAAGTCCAGCCATCCGGCCGCAGCGCATGGCTTTTCAGATCAAAGATTGCACCCGAACCTGCATGCCAGGTTCCATCGGGTTGGGGAAAGGCATAGAACAGCTCGTAGAGAATACAGTTATCGCGCTCTAACACAAGGATGTGGCGGTCGCCTTCACTTTCCGGTCCGCCTTCTATAGGGGCATCATCCGGAATCGGATAGGGCCCGGGATCGCTTTCATCCGCATATTCAAAGGTAACGGTCTTTAAGGGTTGGGTACTGGGAACCGTAATATAAGGAATCCCGATGGGTTCGTCATCCCAGGTTCCAGAGCCAAAGTCCGGATGCACAGTTGCACTGGCGCCGATCGTGTTGATATAGGCATCGGAATTGGGGTGTACCGGCATTCGGTCCACGGGTACATTCCAGATGTTGTTTGGGGGGAAAAGAGGACATCCTTCTATTGCAAAGCCCCATCTCGCAAAGCTCAGAACAAAAAGTACAATCGCCAGACAACATTTGCATCTGCCGAATGGTAATCTATGCGCCACCTTTTTATTAGAATTCAACATGTTCGTATTTTACCCTAACGTTGCAAAAGTCGAGGGTGCTGCAGATCCAAGGCGTCAAGGGTGCCCCATCACAACAACTATCCGATCCATAGGGAACAGTAAAGATGGAGAAATATTATAAGGCCCGACGTGATTGGACATTTGCGGTCATGTTGTCCATTTGCACCGCTAACAGATCGTTTGAGCTGTAGGGCCAGGAAACGGTAACTTGAGGTAATAGATAAATGCACAAAATTGACAACAACTACGGTTTTGAAAAAACCCACAGCTTTTCCCGGTCCCTTACCAGCGAATGGTTCTGCATTTTATTGATGCCAGTTAAAAGAAAGCTTTCGGTTGGATTGAACGCAGTCACGCAAATATAGGTTTATTAAATTTTGGTACGGAACGCCGGTTTCCTCTGCTAAGTTTTTAAAATAATCAATAACATCGACGCCTATCCGGATGGTCACTTGTTTTTTTAAATTTTTTGCATAAGGATTTCGGCGTCCTTTCATTTTGTCAAAATCATATTCTTTTCTCATAATGACCTCCTCAAATAAACGCCTTGCTCCTTTTTAGTTGCTTTCCTTGCTGAAATTATGCGTATTTTAGATTCATCGATTCGATAACAATGACAAACAACTAAAACTTTAAGGCTTTGACTAAGACCTAAAAGGATGAACCTTTCCTCTTGAATGGAATGGTCTGGATCATCAAATTCAATAGCGTTTTCGTCAAAAAAGACAGTCTGTGCCTCTTCAAAGGAAACACCATGGCTACGTTTATTTGATGTGTTTTTCTTGTCATCCCATTCAAAGATCATCTTTTTCATAATTAATTTATAATTACATAATAATTATATGTCAAGCCATAAAAGAGACATACCCCATGAGCTCTGAAATGCAACGAACCCGAACGGGGGAGCAACTAAACAGGCGCGTCATGGCAAATCGTGCTTCTGATGATCAAAAGCAGTTACCGTCAACTTTTCAAAGAGCTGTTTAGATCATATTCCCGGCTACGACCCGGTATCTTCGTGAACCGCCCGTTGCGGAGAAACGCTTGCCAGGTGGTGTGGGGAGGGGGAGAGAAAGACTCCCCCCTACCCGATTGGCCGGCTAATAAATGCAGGCATCCAGTATGGACAGCACTTCAGAGAGCAACTCATCATTGCCGTGTTCGATTCGCTTGGCACGACGAGCAAGGAAATCAACAGATTTAACTTGCTCAACCATAATATAACCTGTCAGCTTGCTGTCTTTCAGGATAGGGACGTGAAAGGGGAATCCTCGCTCTGTGTTCGTAACAGGGCATACAATAGCCAACCCTGTGCTTCGATTGAACAAGTCCTTACTGACAACCAAAGCAGGGCGTCGCCCCTTCTGCTCATGACCGGATTGTGGATCAAATGTGATCGCGATAATGTCCCCTTGCTTGGGGACATAAGCAGCCATTTACCAGACCTCCTTACCAACCGGCTCACCC
The DNA here is from genome assembly GCA_964410925.1 of uncultured Desulfobacteraceae bacterium. Classification (GTDB taxonomy): domain Bacteria; phylum Desulfobacterota; class Desulfobacteria; order Desulfobacterales; family UBA11574; genus S5133MH16. The sequence continues at coordinate 34,566 of CAYPIW010000181.1, read as the reverse complement.
CAGTCGACTTCACCGGTTTGGTAATTTTCAGGAATACGTGAGACAAGATCCTTAAGGCTGTGCTTGCCGCGCATCTTTTTGGCAGGTGTGATAATCATAATGCCGTCTTTTACACTGATATCCACTTCATCGCCGACTCCAAGCTACGCATCTGCTATCAGATTCTTCGTAAGACGAAGCCCTTGGCTATTTCCCCATTTCTGAATTTTTGTAAGCATTTGACCACCTCCTTATGTATATCCGAAGTATAGCCATGATAAACGAAACGATCAAGGACTATTTTAGGCCAACGCCCAGGTTGCACCCACCGTAGTCCCTTAAAAGCAACTGGGCAGCCGGGCTATTTACACCACGCATAGCTCGGTTGGTTACCTGCCCCGAGATGTGGCATCATTAAGTATCCGACACGAGCAACTGATATGGCTGGACTTTCACCAGCTGGATTGCAGCCTTGTCGGCTGCTCCGACGCCCCAAATATTATAACATTCATTCCCAATATGATAGGAAACTTATAATATTAGGGGCGTTCCCTGAACTACCAACCGGAGCCGGCTGGAGTTGGCCATAGCCAATGCTCCGAATGATTTCCTGTACAGTAATTCTCTGGTCTGAAATTGGATTGACTAGGACTCGTTCCGGTTCCGCCTCAAACGTTCCCAGGTCCGCCCTGAACTGAGACTTCCATATTCAAGCCCCCACGTTGCGACTACAATATCCTGCGGTCAGATTCTTATTGACACGCAACCCCGTTTTTTTTATAGTTAATATTTAAAAAAGCGAGTTCTTATCACCTCACCTCATTGATATGTTCTAACCGTATAATCGTGTAGCAATTGGCAATAACTACTCAGATACTTCACCTGTTCAAAATGACTGATTTTTTCGATCTAAAAAACAACGGCACGGATGTAAAGACGGAAATGCTGGCAGGAGTTACCACTTTTTTGTCAGGAATGTATGTTATCGTGGTCAATCCTGCCGTCCTTCACACAGCCGGCATGTCTTATGACGCCGTCCTCACCGCAACAGTGCTTGTCAGCGCGTTTACCAGTATCCTGATGGGGTTATACACTAACAACCCCATTCTGGTAGCCCCCGGCATGAGCATCAACCAGTTGTTCGTCTACGCCATATCCCGCGCTGAGGGCGTACCGTATGAAGTAGCCTTGGGCTGTGTATTCAATGCAGGCATTATCTTCATGTTGTTGATGATCATAGACCGAAAGAAAAGGTTGCTTTCCGCCATACCGCCCATGCTCCGCTACGGGCTGGCCGGAGGGATCGGTCTGTTTATCGCCATGATCGGTCTCGAATCCGCCGGATTCATCGTAAGCTCCAATGCCGGTGGCTGGACCCACGGCAAGCTGAATGCGACCACACTGACCTTTGTCGCAGGTTTTATAATCACCGCCGTGATGGTGGTTCGTAAGGTGCGTGGCGGCTTTATCATCGGCATCCTCGCCACAACTTTGCTGGCATGGCCCATAGGGCGTCTCTGGGGTGTTGCCTCGTCCATCGATCACGCCCAGGGCACGGTTGTCAATTGGCATGGGTGGTATGCGGCACCCGATTTCAGTCTGTTGTTGCGTCTCGATGTGATCGGTACGGCCAGTTTTTCCTTGTGGTCCGTAATTTTCGTCATACTCTTCACCTGCATCTTTGACAGTTTCTCCACCTGCGTTGGCGTGTGTGAAGCCGGAGATCTCGTCGACGAGGAAGGCGATCCCCGCAACCTGGTGAAATGTCTTAAAGTGAACGCCATCGGCGTGACGCTATCCGCCGTAATGGGAACCAGTCCGACTACGGCATATGTCGAATCCTCGATCGGTATACGGGAAGGCGGACGCACAGGGCTCACATCGGTGGTGGCCGGTTTGCTTTTTATCCCGTTCATGTTCCTGTCGCCCCTTTTGTCCCTGGTCCCGTCTTTATCCGTGGCGCCCATGCTGGTTCTGGCCGGAGTCTTCATTTTAAAGCCATTGATATACGTCCGGTGGGAAAGGTTCGACGAAGCCATCCCCTTTTTCATGGCAATGATTGTCATGCCACTGACCCATTCCATTACCCATGGAATCATCTGGGGTTGTCTGAGCTGGACTATTTTAAAAGTGGCAAGTGGAAAGACCAGGCAGATATCATTTGTGCTGGTTTTGATTGATGTCATTGCTATCCTTCTCCTTTTTGATCTTGACCACTATTTTTGATAGATGCTTAAAACTCTGAGCCACAAATTACGGTCGCTAAACAGGTCGCCTCACCCTGAGGAAAACAGGCGAATCGAGCAATACATTAATGCCTACCATACATCCCTGAATGGAGCAGAAGAGATCTCCCTGGACTGTCTTGAAAATATCCATCGGGCCGCTTCATCCAGCCTCCACAGTGGCGCGGCCACAGACAATATAATTGTTTCGGCCTTCCTCTATTCTGCGCTGCGGTTGCCCGGGGTCCTGGATCGGGTCAGCCGGGTCGTAATCGGGCCCAATGAGGGCGTCTTTAGAACAGGGGGCTATGGGAACATCGGTTCCTGGGAGACAGCCCCGGCAAGAGCCAGGCGGCGGAAAGCCTTGTTCAATGGAAGCGATACCCTGGCCGTTTTTATCTCCAGCATATCGGACATTGATGATCTGATGCCGGCCTTGTGCGCCTATCAGATCGAATGGAACAAGATGCACAAGCTCTTGAACCTCTCGGTTTTGAGCGAAAAGCTGAGAAGCGGTCGTGTAAAGGCATCGGCAGTTGGTGACTCATTGAAAACGACATTGAGTATCTCCTCCGCTGACCATGAAATGCTGGCCGAGGTTTGGGGAAATCGCTGGGATGAAAAAATAGCCGCTATTGCCGCAGCACCGAAAAACTTCCGAGTAAAAATGCTTTCCTCAGACCATAGAGAATACAAACGGGAGGTTCAGAAATGGTGGTCTGGTCTATTGGAACATTTTCATGATGCCTGGATTGGAGACCGTCCACTCTACCTGATCTCCAGCAATACGCACAGCCTGGCCAATCTTATCTCGGGATTCGCTTACCGCTATCGTCATGAATTGGTGGATCACGCGCTGAAAAACGATACGGAAGGGCTTCTCCGCCAGTGGAAATGGCTCAGAGATGAGGAAGAGGAGGCAAAGCTGAATTTTTACTACTATGCCCAGCGCGCCTTTGGGAAGAATGATCCCAATTGGGGTAAGATTCAGCAAGAGATGGAGGAGAAGGCTGGCCTGCGGCGTTTTGGACATGACCATTTTTTAGATCAAGAAACCCAGATTATCGATCTAAGTCGCATACAATCAGATTGTATAGACACACGTCTGGACAGGAACAGGCTGAGTATCCTGAAAAGAAGTCGGGCTCTTGTTCTGAATATAGATTATCCCCTGGGTTTTTCGGCCTACCATATTATGTCTCAAATCGCCCAGGAGGCCAAAGAACTGCGGGGTGTTTATATCATGGGGAAATCCGCATCCATGCTTGGCCGGGTGGGTGACATCATGATCCCGAGCGAAATCAGTGATGAACACACCAAAAATCGATACATTTTCAAAAACTGCTTCTCCGTGCGGAATCTTGTCGGGTACCTCAGAGATGTGGCCGTCTTCGATGATCAAAGGTCAGTGAGTGTTCGCGGAACTTTTCTGCACAGCTGGGATTCCATCAAACACCTGCACCGAAAAGATTTCACGGGCATAGAGATGGAGGCTGGACCATACCTTTCCGCTCTCTATGAATACATCCATGGCCAATCCCCGCCCCGGGAGAGTCGGGTCCAGATCAAGCCGACCCACCCTTTTGATATCGGCATTCTTCATTATAGTTCAGACATCCCATATAACGTCAGGGCCAGTCTGCTGAGTAGACGAATGGGCCATGTCGGGCTGGAGGCTACCTACACCTGTACCTTGGCCATCTTGCAATCAATTTTAGACAGGGAAGCAAGCATCCTGAAGACGGAATGATTATAAGAAGAGAATAAGGATCTCTTTCTATCGGCAGGTTGATTGTTACAAATCTGGTAGGAGGTCATCAGCCTCGAAAAGCCAATACATTTACCGCCAACGGTTCCATGGAGCTGGCCAAGTATCTTCAACCATTGATACGCGGCCGAACATTGTTCAGGAATATTATAAATACGGGAAGTATGAATGGAGCAGATATTCTTCAGATACTTCAGCTGTTACCGAAGAACAGAAAGCAGGAGAGAAACAGACACCCGACGGAAACAGAAATGTTCTAATATCAACGCCCTCAGGAAATATCGACCGATTTACAGTTGGCTTGTAAAAAACAGAACTCTCCCTGAGGCGGAATGAGTTGTAGGACTTCAACGACTTCGAATTTGTTTCTACCAAGTTGAACCCTGTCACCCGTTTGAGGCGGCTTGGAGGTCTTGACAATGGTGGGAGGATGTTCGCTGTCCTTTACAACATAGCTTACCTTGTATTTTATGACAAACTTAAAAAGCCGTTTGCTATGAATCACACCTTGAAGTATTTTAAAATTCAAGGTGGTGAAACGCCACGCCTGATAGATTTTAAAGTTCTTCCAGAAAGGCGCTTTCTCTTTTATCTCCATAACGCTTTACCTTCTCCCCTACTCGGGAATAAACTCCCAACCGGGATATGATTTCGCCTTGTACAACATGGTCGTATGGACAATACGTTTGATCCATGCACCCGCCACCCCGCCCTCAAGATGGGTGATACGTTCATCGCGGCCATATTTGTTTGGGAAGCGCAGAAAGTTGGGCACGATGGGATAAAGAAAAACCGAGGTGGCCTCCCCGCTCCAAGGGGAGGACCCCATAGAGGCGATACACGCTGCATACATCTCAGTCATTCGCTCTTGATAGGCCATTTTCTCCTCCTTTACCATACCGATAAGATTTTTGGCCTCAAGACGGCCAATGATGCCTGACACCATGCCGGTACGCGGCGCAGTTGCGTTAATGTTTGTTCCGTTTGGCGTCGTGTGTGGCGGTGAAATGGGTCCGGGGGGAGCGAAGGCAATGCCCGCAGCAATAATTGCTATTTGGGCCACTCTTCCCCCTTTCTATAACGTTTCAGAATCTTGCCGAAGCCTGAACGAGAGATCTGATGCAATATTTCGAGAGACACGGTAGCCGATCCTGGGGTTTTTTTCACACAGTTCGTCAAACGCCTCGAACGAGACCGAAACAACCGTTGTCCCTTCGGTAACCGACCGCACCGTAACGGACCGTTTGCCGTGGTCGACCCAAGTCATCTCGCCAACCGACTGGCCCTGCCCGAGATTGCGGATGACACGTTCCCCGGAAGAAGAGGAAGCATCGACGATCAACTCGACAAAACCGCTCTTTATGAGATATAGACGATCGGCTTTTTCACCCTGAAAAAAAAGGACCTCATCCTGATGGAGGACGCTCTCCTCGAAGATGCCCGCTATCTTTCTTAACTGCTTATCCGTCAATCCCTCAAAGATCTCAACGTTACGTAACAATTCAATCAATTCCACGGCCCCGGCTCATTTTCTTAAAATTGAACGTTTCAACCCATAGGCAGCCATCCTATATTTTCATTTCCATACCATCTACGGAAGCCTTTGTCTTCGGAAACGTCTCTTTTGCTACCTTCTCCGCCTCTTTTCTCGCCGCCATTGTGGGGTATCTGCTTGCATCAAAATGGGTCAGCACGAGTTTTTGGGCCCCTGCCTCTTTGGCGATGTTTGACGCATCCTGCGGATTCAGATGCGGCCATTCAGGACTGGATTCACCCGGTCTGAAGGAACATTCCGCAATGAGCAGGGATGCATCGGTTGCCAGTTTTACAGCATTAGGACAATAACCGGTATCCGTGCAATAGGCAATTATCTTTCCGTCAAGATGCAAGCGATACCCTAATGTCAGTGAGGTATGAAATAATTCCATCCACTCAACCTGAAAAGGCAATTCCTCTTTTTCTCTTGGCAATTCCAAAGCTTCGATTTCAAAGGAAAGGTCCTTTTGGGGAACTGAAAAAGGTTCGTTGATGATCATTCTCAGGACATCCTTAATGCCTTCAGGCCCGAAAATTTTCAGTTTTTCATAAAAAGAGAACTTGACCAGGGTATGAAGGCCAACAATATGATCCAGGTGGAAGTGACTTAAAAACAAAAAGGTGGGTTTGTCTTTTCCAATATGCCTGTCAAGCTTGAAAAATCCGCTTCCAGCATCCAGAACGACATAATATTTTTCAGATTCTATGAATACGCACATTGTATTCCCGGTGGGAGAGTCGTACCAGCCATTTGTCCCCAAAAAGATGATTCTCATGTCGGAAACTCCTCACTCCGGTTTCGCATCCTAATTTTTATCACAACCCTCGGCAGCCAAACGTTGACATTCCAATCCCGATATGCTTCACACCACCTTGAAAATCTCCACAGGAGCCCTTCTTCCCTTGACCGTGGTCGCCGGAAGTGCCTCCATGGCAAAATCCTTGTTCAGGCCGTCATTGGTTGTGGCGCTGATGAGGATATCCGTACCGAAATCCTTGATTAACCCCTGGATGCGTGAGGCCAGGTTGACGATATCGCCCACCAGGTCGTAAGCCAACCGGTCCGGGCTGCCGATATTTGCCGCCAAGCATCATTGCTCTTCAGATGTTCCAACAACTGGTAGCCGTCCATTTCAGGCATAACGATATCAAGCCGGACCAAATCAAACGACTGCGTCTTGATCATCTCTAAAGCTTACCATCCATTCTCCGCCTGACAGACCGTATGTTCCTGCCGCCAAACACTCTTTGCGGTCTTCCTGCATCACATTGGCCGTCATCACTATAATGCGCGGCCGTCGTTCTTTGGGCCATCTTCGGCAAATCGCGCGCGTCGTCTCCAGGCCATCCATTTCCGGCATCTGTACATCCATAAGCACCACATCATTACCACTGCCGCTCCAAGGATTCAATTGCCTCCAGACCATTGCCAGCAATTTTGGCCGAGTACCCCAATCGTCTGAACACTTCCAAGGCCAGCTTTTGATTAATCTTGTTATCTTCCGCCAAAAAGATACGCAACGGCAACCGTCGCCCCATCTCCCGATCGAACCTGGGCTCCGCCTCAGAGGCGTATGGCTCCATGGGACCCGCGGTCTCTCCAAACAGGACCAGCAGCAGATTATAGAGCTGGGAAGCCTTGACCGGCTTGGGAAGATGTGCGTGAAACACATCCGCCTCGGCACCGGCTTCCCGCATCCCCAGGGAACTCAACAGGACCAGTTTGGGCACGTCACCGTCCACCGCTCGCCGAATCCCCACCGCCGGAGTCAGGCCGTCCATCTCAGGCACCTACATGTTCAGCAGGGCCACATCAAAAGAGTATCCATGTCGAGATTCCAGGCGATGACCCTGTTTTCCCGATCAATAACAAAAGTAGCATCCGCCAGCCTCCGCTCAGATTCCCTAAGCGCCTGTTCCGTTTTTCTTCGCTCGGTGGTGTCGCAGGAAACACCCCGGAAACCGATGGCTTGTCCTGCTGAATCCCACATTAAAGACACTGAAAGCTCAAGGATTCTCTTACTCCCGTCTTTCCTGACACCTTCATACTCCATAATCCTTGCCGATTTTCCGGTGTGGTGCATCTCGTTGAAGGCCTGAAACATTTTCTTTGAGGTTTCCGGGGTGGTGTATTGCCGGTTGTTCATGCCAAGCAGCTCATCCCGGGTGTAACCGGATATTTTACAGAGCGAGTTATTGAAAAACGTGATACTACCACCGTCGGTAGATAAAAACAGTTCGCCGTCAGGTATATGGGTACTGTCCGCAACGATGCCTTCAACTTTTAGGATTTTCCTGAGAGATAACGCCAGCGCCCTTTTTTGCCCGGAAAAAAGTTCATTGGCCAGATCATCATTTTTCTGATGAAAAAGGGCATTCAATAGTAAATGGATATTTTTCACATACGCGTTGCGGCGTCTGATTTCAAAGGAATAGAAAATAGCGCCGAAAGTGATTGCAATCACGACAGATGCGACCAAAATCGCAGCATTGATCTTAAAATGTAAGCTGTCTGTTCTCATTGTTCTATCCAGTTTGTAATGGCTTACGCTTAGATATGATAATTCTTTATGTTCATACTCCCCTGCCAATACCTTTCCAGGTCGCCGGGTTCATTTCATTTGAAAGCGCCCGGATATCTGCCTTGTTCAATCCCGCATCCACCCCTGGCGCTTTGGGCATGTCAGCGGGTCAACCTCGCTTGCCCTGTTGAATAGGACTCCCTTTAGGGAAATTTAATGGGGTATATTTTTTAAATCAGCCCTCCAGGGGTGAATAAACCACGCCCTATTTTTCCGAGATGCTATGAGTACCATCGATGCTGTTAGCAGCAACATCCGCATCCATCCAGACGGGAAAGGATTCTCTGACGTTTTGCAGGGTCTCATAGGACAGATCCATCGTATGGGTGATTATCGCATTCTTTTTTTGGAATATAATGTTGCCAAGAGGGTCGATTATTGAAGAATCCCCACTGTAAGTGTGACTGTTTCCGTCGGTTCCCACGCGATTAACCCCTATAACATAACACTGGTTTTCAACGGCCCGAGCCCGAATCAGCAACTTCCAGTGAGTTGAGCGTTTTTCAGGCCAGTTAGCTATAAATATGGCTGCATCGTACTGGTTTTCGATATTTCTCGTCCAGACCGGAAAACGCAAATCATAACAAATAAACGGTCTGATCTTCCATCCTTGCAGGTCAACAGTAATGTTTTGTCGGCCGGCACTGTATACTTTTTCTTCACCGGCCATACGAAAGAGGTGCCGTTTATCGTAAGTATAGATCTGGCCTTGGGGTTTTGCCCAGATCAACCGGTTGAAAAACTTACCATTATCAGTGACAATGATGCTTCCGACGATGTCAGCATTCTTTTGCCGTGATTTCTCTCTCAGCCATTTTACGGAAGACCCGTTCATGTTTTGAGCAAGACCGGCGGGATTCATGCTGAAACCGGTTGTAAACATTTCCGGCAATACGATAAGATGTGTATCCTCCTCGATCGCGTTAATCTGATCATCAAATTTAGCAAGGTTGGACTCAATGTCTTCCCAGACCAGCTCGGTCTGTATAATTGTGGTTTTTAAATCCGGCATAATTTCTCCGCAGCGCTGTCTAAGGTTTCATCCTTTTTCGCAAAACAAAATCTCAAAACATGATGATCGTCTTTTTGATGATAAAACGCCGAAGGTGGAATTGAAGCCACACCATGTTCGACAATAAGCCGTTTTGAAAATTCCATATCGGATTCGTCAGAAATCTCAGAATAATCAAGCATCTGAAAATAAGTGCCGTGACAGGGAACGGGCTTGAAGCGAGATTTTTCAATAAGAGTTAAAAATCTATCCCTCTTACCTTGATAAAAATTCGAAAGGTTCAGATAAACATCTCGGTTCCGCATGAATTCGGCATAGGCAAACTGAATCGGTGTATTGGATGCAAATGTCAGAAATTGGTGAACCTTTTGAAACTCTTTGGATAACGCCGCCGGTGCCAGGCAGTATCCGATCTTCCATCCGGTTGTGTGATAGGTTTTTCCAAAGGAACTGATGACAAAGCTTCGTGAAACCAACTCGGGATGGCAGCATATGCTTTCATGTTTGAGGCCGTCAAAAATAATATGCTCGTAAACTTCATCACTCAATATTAACACTTGTGTATCCATAACAATTTGTTTCAAAGCGGTGATGTCTTCATGCGACCACACGGCTCCGGTGGGGTTATGGGGTGAATTTAATATAATCAGCCGCGTCTTTGAGGTCACGGCGTTTTTGACCTCATCCCAGTCTATACGATATTCCGGAAACTTAAATTTGACATATACCGGAGCCCCGCCGTTCAACATAATGGCAGGCACATAGGAATCAAACGCCGGCTCGAGAACGATAACCTCATCCCCTTTATGCACAACCGCAGTGATTGCCGCGAACAACGCCTCGGTGGCACCGGATGTCACGGTGATTTCAGATCCCGGATCGTAGCTTGCGTGGTACAGTTCCATTATTTTTTCGGCAATCCTTTCACGAAGAACAGGCACGCCCTGCATCGGCGCATACTGATTCTGTCCGGAACGCATATAGGTATTCACCAGATCCAAAAGATCCGAATGAACATCAAAATCCGGAAACCCCTGTGAAAGATTTATGGCCTTATGGTCACTGGACAGCTTGGACATTACCGTAAAAATGGTAACTCCGACATCGGGAAGTTTTGAACGCAGCATGTGGTTTCCTGTTTTTCGAATTTTACCGTTTGTGGCCAAAAAAATTTTGACGACACTGGTTAAGCTTTTGATGAGAAAAAATCTACCAGTATATATTAACGAGTGTCCATCCATAACTCTATATTAAGACATAGATATTTAGTCAACGTATAATCTTTTATGCTTTTTAAATTGTTATTTTAAGGATCGCGACCCGCATCCATCGGGGCAACAAATACCCACAAGACCTTCCCGCTCTTTCCATTGACACCCACCAAAGGTTAGCCTATATTGAACATATTAAAATTCCTCTGTAAATTTTTTCAGGAGAGACACCATTATGGTAAAAAAAATAATTTCCGGCGGCCAGACCGGCGCAGACCAGGCCGCTCTCGATATTGCGATTAAGTTGGGGATTTCACATGGGGGATGGATACCCAAAGGAAGATTAACGGAAAACGGAAGGCTGGATGACGCATACCGTCTGAAAGAAATGGATACAGCGAGCTATAACAAACGAACGGAACAGAACGTGATCGATTCCGACGGCACTTTGATCATATCCCATGGCACTCTTACCGGAGGATCGGAATATACGCGTGACATGGCCATGGGTCACGAGCGCCCGTGGCTTCATATAGATTTGAACGGGACCGAGTCTCTTCAAGCTGCAGAACAAATCAAATATTGGCTGGCGGAACATGAAATTGAAGTTCTAAATATTGCGGGTCCCAGAGCAAGCAAAGACCCAGCCATCTACCGGTCCACGACCGATGTTCTGGAAAGAGCTTTGTGCTGAGCCCTCTTGTTTGACACACCCCTTTTAATGGGAACGAAATGCTAAAAATTGTTTTTGTGTGTACGGGAAATATTTGCCGCAGTCCTATGGCGGAAGGCTTGTTGCGATATAAATGGCAGGTAATGGAACGTGATGATCTCATTGTCTCATCCATGGGTATCTACGGGGTAACCGATTCTCCGGCCACTGAATATGCCTGGGCCGTCTGTAAAAAAAACGGCTTTGACATTTCATCCCACAGAGCCCGATCTCTTGTCGGAGAAGAGTTGCTCAAGGCGGACATGATTTTATGTATGGAACCTGTCCAGAGAAGATTCGTTCAGGTTTTCTTTCCATGGTGTCGAGACAGGGTTGTTCTTTTGGGCGCCTGGCCCGATAAGGAGACCAGAAAAAGCGCCATCGAAGATCCCATGGGGGGTTCTTACAAAAAATACCAGAAAGTGTTTGCGATAATTAAGGAACATATAGAGCGAATCATACCCCTGTTGTAATCCAGCACCCTGGTCAAGAAAAAAGGAAAAATCCATTTTATTATGAAAATCCGTTTGTTTTATCAGAATTGTCATGGCTATTTGGTTTCAGCGTTTACCGACGGCTTTGATTTATACCCAACCAACTTAACTCGGGTTTGTTTGTGGTCGAGTCAAAACGAGCGGTCCGGATCTGGTAAGGAAAAACGTCGTCCAGTCAAAACCAAACTTCATCAGTTCAACATCCGACCGCTTCAATTTTTCAATTCTTTCTCCTGACAAATCAAAACGGGATAAAAAACTGCTCTCGAAGACGAACTTCTTAAACATGTCCATATTAAAACAGGCCATGAACGCCATTTTTAAGGTGGGGCTGTGATTCCCTTGAGAGCCCCATGGATTTGCTCTGAATATGGAATCGACATCTACCCACAAATCATTCATTTTATTGTATACTTCCATCTCCTGATCTTGAATCCACTCCGGTACCGTCCATTCGCGGGATTCTTTATGCCCGAGACAATAACTGTGACGCATAATAAAGTATAAAACCCTGCGTTCGTTTTCATCACCGTCTCTTGCCACGGCGCGTTCCACCGGATAAGACCGGCAGGAAAAGGGCCGATCTTTATATATGGTACATCCGTCAGAAGACAGGAAGGGACATGATTTTTCTTTATTGTCCGACATCTTAAGCATAAGGCTCGGAAAATACGGGTTGTCTCTAAATGCTTGAACAGTGTATTGTTCGAGAAATCGATCAGAAGAAATATCAAGTCCGTTCTTCATGCGGATAATATCATAGGGATAAAGATACATATCGGCATTCTTGCAGCATTGGGTAAAACACGCAACCTCCGGATGGCAATCAAAGCGGAATCTGTCTTTTGTGCGGATCTTTTTTCTTCCGAATATTTGTTCATTAAAGAGATTATCCTTCATAATTTATATCTCTTTTTTTTGTGTTTTAATGAATCACCGCAAATTGCTATCTTTATAAAATGATAAAAATACATTCCTTTAACAATTTAAATCAAGAATAAATTTCTTTTTTTAATTATTTGACTTTTCTTAAAAAAACTTGAATCCTCGTCCAATTTTATATAACGAGTAGACATAACGGTAGCTTTTTATTATGATCTTTTTCGGGTTACGGAAAATTAAAAAGTTTGAGTTGCGCTGGACCGTTCTTTCTTTCCTTACTCGAAATAGATTTTTCCTGCATTTTTAGATGGTTTTCGATTTCCCCGACAAATTCTGACAGGGTTCGATCTTCGGTTTTTCCATAAATTTTCCTTTTTTTTGCAAATGTTAAGTATAGTCTCTCCTGGGCACGGGTCATAGAAACATAAAAAAGCCGTCTTTCTTCGTCCACATCTGTGGTCTCTAAACCCAATCCTCGGAACGGGAGATACCCATTTTCACACCCTGCAAGGAAAACGATCGGAAACTCAAGACCTTTGGCTGCATGCATGGTCATCAGCGAAACTTTTTCAGCATCGCGTTCGTAACTGTCCGTATCGGTGTTTAAGGCGATATTGGCAACAAAAGCCGACGTATTAAAATCGAATGTTTTGGAAATATCAATCAATCGTTTTAACACCGATTTTGTTTTTGGATTACTGTTTATGCTTTCCTCAAACCGGGTGTTTTCCGCGAGAAAAACAAGTTTTTTTTCAACATCCAACCCGGTGATCTTTTTTTTTATTTCCAAAAGATCACCTAAAAAATCATTGAATTTTAATTGCCTCCCCCGATCCATTCCTGTTATGGGTAACTTTCGCGCACTATCTATTGCTTTTGACAATATAAATCGGTTTTTGTAGCTCCAATTTTTAAAAATCTCCATGATTTTTTTACTGATCGGTTTATTTATTAAATTTATACTTCTTTCAAAATCAGCAAAACATCCCAATCCTTCAATGGTTTTTAATAACGAGATTAATTCTTTTATGTTTTTTGTGTCAAACATATTTGTCCGGTTAACGATTTGATAGGGTATGCCTGCCGCATCAAAAACTTCCGAAAAAATTTTATTCTGAACGTCAGTTCGGTATAACACCGCAAAATCAGAAAAGCTTTTATTCGGTATCTGGTGCCGGTCACAATCCCTTCCAAAATCCATAAAATAAAACCCCATACCCCCCATTAATTTTTCAATAATCTTGCCGACCGCAACGGCCTCGCCTTTTGCCGAAGCCGCTTCAATAACATGGATCGTTTTGTCTCCGTTGATTGTAGAATAAATACGGGATCTGTGAGGGTTTTTTTCTCGTGCGCTTATGACCTGATAGGATGCATCAAGAATGGTCCGGGTTGATCGGTAATTTTGTATCAACCTGAAAACCTCGGCATCAGGGTAGTCTTTAATAAAATTATTAAAATATTTAATATCCGACCCTCTAAACCCATAAATTAACTGGTCCGGATCTCCAATAACGCAAATATTTCTATTTTTTGTTCCGGGAGGCACAAGTGTTTTGACTAACCGATACTGTCCATGATTCAAATCCTGATATTCATCGACAAAAACATATTTATAACGTTCCCGGTATGTTTTTATAACATCCTTCTCTTTTTCAAAAAGACGGACGGTGTTATAGATGAGGTCTTCATAGTCACAAAGGCCCTGAATGGAGAGCAGATTCTGATAACATTTTAATACCCCCAGAAAAATCTGCTTTTGGGAACCGGCAATTCCATCAGCACATTCTTCTGGGGGGGTTAGCAACTGTTTGGTTGAGGCAATCCAATCTAAAAGCGTTTTCGGTTTAACGGCAACTGCATGGCCGTTTTTCTCCATATGTTTAATTACGTCCAAAATTATAGTTTTTCGATCATCCTCATCGATGATCACACAGCCATTTTCATTATGATGATTCAACAAAGTTAAACAAAGACCGTGAAATGTTCCCACAAAAGGAAGCTGTTTAGAATTTTTTACTAAATATTTTAGTCTGTCCCGCATTTCCTGGGCGGCCTTGTTTGTAAATGCTACTGCCAGAATATTTTTCGGTAAAACTTTTTTCTCTGTTACAAGGCGGGCGATCCGATGGGTCAGAGTTCGTGTTTTACCGGTACCCGGACCCGCCACGATAATCATCGGACCCTTTTCATATTCAACCGCCCGGCGTTGTTCCTTGTTCAGCTCAAACCGGCCGATTTTGACATGGCTTTTTTTCCGCAACTGATTAGAATAAATATCTTTTTTTTCTAAAATTTTCCCAATACCTGTCGTATGGTAAGTCTGTTTCTTTAATTTTTTCTGTTTTGTATTCTTAGTTTCATCAGATTCCGGTGGAGTAATAAAAAAAAGTTCTTTTTGTCCCAGCAGTTTTTTCCGTTCTTGAAGATCAAAAATTTTTATTTTTCCATATTCTCCGTCATATCCGGGTAAAAGAACGATTTTGTTTTGCCTCATTTTTATAATCGCTTCACCAAGCAAAGGAATGCCTGCCGAATGAATTTCTTCTTTTTTTCTGGTATTAAGAATTTCAAACTCAGGCCCGAGCTTATCTATCAAAGTCATATAATTTCTCATCACTTTCTTTGATCCTGAACCCACTTCTAATACATCCGATAATATCTCCGTAAGTGGAATAATATTAAAAAAAGGAAGTGCCTTTTCGGGTTTCTCACCTTCCAACCGATCCGAAAGTTCCTCTACTCTGTACAAAACACCAAGTGTCAGCGGTTTTCCGCATACAGGACATTTTCCGTCACATTTCCGGGTCTGTTCCGGCCAAAAACTGACATTACATTTTCGATGTCCGTCGATATGATACTTCCCCTCTGCAGGATAAAATTCGTAGGTTCCGACAAAACTTTCGGGATCTCCATTTTTGATGGTTTTTTTTATGGATAAATAGGAAAGATCTGTATTAAAAATATTTGCTTCCCTTCCAAGCTTTAAAGGGGAGTGTGCATCAGAATTCGAGATCAATGTCCGTCCATCCAAAAAGGATACTCTCCAGTTCATGGCCGGATCGGATGAAAGACCGGTTTCAACTGCAAATATATAAGATGAAAGATCTTCAAAACATTCTTCGATGGAATCAAATCCTGATTTCGAACCGAGGAGCGAAAACCATGGAGTCCAGATATGAGCAGGTATTAAAAACCCATTTTCGGAAGTCTCTAAAAGAATTTCAAGAAGGTCTTTTGCGTCAAGGCCAAGAATCGGCCTGCCGTCAGATTTAATATTCCCGATTTTATCTAATTTTAAATTAAAATTTTCTACAAGGTCAAGGTTTGGCAGAAATACAAGATTATGATTTTTACGCACTTTTTTTCTTTTTTTATAGATATTGCTTATTTCGGAAACCAATATAAACCTGACATTCCCTCGACATGACAGGGGAACCCGTTGATCGCATAGTGTTGCGATTTTTTCTTTTAACTTGAAAAGTCCGGGTTCAGCCGGAATAAGTTTTTCTTTAATTTCCGAAAACCATCCCGGATGGGTAAAATCCCCGGTCCCGATAACCGTTATACCTTTTAACCGGGCCGCTATATACAGGTTTTCAAGATTAAGATTTTTCGCTGTTGACCTCGAAAAATGCGAATGAACATGAAAATCAGCAATAAATTTCATAATTTTATAAAAACCCTTGTGTAAAAATTATAAACAGTATATATTTAATGAGTTATATACTATATGTAGTATGTTTTATGGTATCAAAAATATCAGATTTCAGCCAACACTCAAATTTTGGGTATTTTAAACTATATCTTTTAAATAACTTATTCGTTATTAACAATTATTTTTAATCTTTCTAAAAGTCATTAGTTTTATATATTTTTTTTAAGTTTTTTTTGTATAATTTTATTGTTTTTTTTTCTATAAAACAAACAGGTTCAGAAGTTATTATACTTATTAACAGCTTTTAATATAATTAATATCATTTTATAAAATATTAAAAGGAATTCATAATGAAATTTAAAATAAAAAAACAGGACATCATTGATATATTAGCAAAAATTCAAGGATTAACCGGAAGAAAAAGCAACCTGGCAATAACAGCAAATATTTTAATAAGTACAATGGATTCTGCTATAACCATGGTGGTTACTGATCTTGAAACAGGATTTGAAGGACAATATCCTGCAGAAATTGAATCACATGGAACCATCGTCATTAATTCAAGAAAATTCTATGAGATCGTAAGAGAATTTCCAAGTGATGAAATACAGGTTTATGAAATTGAAAATCACTGGATTAAAATAGGAAATAAAACGGTTGAATATAATATTGTTGGAATGAATTCAGAAGATTTTCCTGAAACGCCACATGTAGATGATGTTGATTTTTTTAGTATCGATTCAGGAGAATTTAAAAATATGATAGAAAAAATGATTATTATTCCAAGTGGTTCCGATGAAAAACGGGCTCATATTACAGGAATATATTTTGAAATTATCCATAAGGATGATAAAAATATAGTTCGGATGGTGTCAACTGACGGTAACCGGCTTTCAAAGATCGATCAGTTTTATAAAAAGGATGTTAGACTTCCAATAGAGCAAGGTGTCATTATTCCTAAAAAAGCAATGAGTGAAGTTATTAAGTTTCTTGACCCTTTGGGAATGGTTCAACTGGGTATTAAAAATAGTAATTTTATAATAAAAAAAGGTACAGAAACAATAATAATACGACTTTTAGAAGGAGATTTTCCGGAATATGCGAACATAATAAAAAAAGGCGCTTCTCATGCCATTCATATAGATAGAAATATGTTTTTAATGATGCTTAAAAGAATGAGTATTTTGTCTTCTGAAAATTATAAAGGAGTTGTTTTTTATTTTAGTGAGGATAAACTTATCATAAGAACTACAAATCCGGACATCGGTGAATCAAAAGAAGATATGGATATAGATTTTAAGGGGGATTCTATTGAAGTTGCGTTTAATCCAAAATATTTTATTGATACGCTCGGTGTTATAGATTCCGAAAAAGTCATTATTAACATAATTGATGAAGAAAAACCGTGTTTAATACAAGGGGAAAATGACGATACCTATATCAGCGTAAATATGCCGATGAGAATATAATATGAATACAGAACAACAAATATATAACGCAGATAATATAAAAGTATTAGAGGGCCTCGAAGCTGTGAGAAAAAGGCCCGCAATGTATATCGGAAATATCAATATCGAGGGTCTTCATCATCTCGTATATGAAGTTGTGGACAACAGTATTGATGAAGCCATGGCAGGGTATTGTGATAAGATTATTGTTACCATTCATACCGATAACAGTGTCAGTGTTGAAGATAATGGAAGAGGAATACCCGTAGGAATTCAAAAAACAGAGAATATGCCCGCCGTTGAAGTTGTCATGACGAAGCTTCATTCAGGAGGAAAATTCGACGATCATTCCTATAAAGTCTCCGGAGGGTTACACGGTGTGGGCGTTTCAGTGGTAAATGCTCTGTCTAAAATTTTGGAAGTAGAAGTGTATACTGACGGAAATATTTATTATCAGAGTTATGAAAAAGGTAAAAAAACGAAAGAGTTAAGTATTATAGGTAAAACAAAGAAACGGGGCACGAAAATACATTTTTTTCCTGATACTCAGATTTTAGAGACAGATAATTTTAGCTATGACATATTGATCCGCAGGTTAAGGGAACTGGCTTTTTTGAATAAAGGGGTAAGATTAATAATAGAAGATGAACGTTCGGATAAAAAGGATGAGTTTTTTTATAAAGGGGGCATTGTTTCGTTTGTTGAATATCTTAACAGAAGAAATGTAGTGCTTCATAAACCTATTTTTATAGAGGGTATAAAAAACGATGTTCAGATAGAAGTTGCCATCCAGTATAATGATACATTTAATGAAAAAATATTTTCATTTGCTAATAATATAAACACAATAGAAGGAGGCTTTCATCTTATAGGTTTTAAAGCGGCATTAACGCGTACCATCAATCAATATGCGAGCAATGGAAATCTTCCGAAAAATCTTCAGGCAAAGATTGGTGGCGAAGATATAAGAGAAGGATTGACCGCGATTATAAGTATTAGAATAAAATCCCCCCAGTTCGAAGGTCAAACAAAAACAAAACTTGGAAATAGCGAAGTCAAAGGACTTGTTGAAGCTATTATAAACGAAAAATTAAATGTTTTTCTGGAAGAAAATCCAGCGGTGGCCAGAAAAATCATTACAAAAGCTACTGAAGCTTCTCGAGCGAGAGATGCAGCAAAACGCGCTCGGGAGTTGGTCAGAAAACAGGGCGCTTTGATTGATTCAACGCTTCCGGGTAAACTTGCCGAATGCCAGATTTCAGAACCTTCTGAAAGAGAACTTTTTCTCGTGGAGGGGGATTCCGCAGGGGGCAGTGCCAAACAGGGCAGGGATAGAAAATTTCAGTCGATTTTACCGTTAAAAGGCAAAATAATAAATGTTGAAAAATCTCGTTTTGACAAGGTCCTCCGCAGCGAGGAAATAAAAAATATCATAACTGCACTGGGTACCGGTGTGGGCGAGGAAGAATACGATATCGATAAAATCAGATATTACAAAACTATTATCATGACAGATGCCGATGTTGACGGGTCTCATATCAGAACGCTTTTGTTAACATTTTTTTACAGGCACATGAAAGAAATGATTGATAAGGGATATCTGTACATCGCTCAACCCCCGTTATTCAAAGTTGTTAAAGGAAAAAGTGCAATTTATCTAAAAGATGAAAAAGAATTGAATGATTATGTGTTAAAAAGGGTTTGTGATAAAAAAAATATTAAGATCGGGAAAGATGAAACCGATCTTTTGGAACATAAATTATATCTTTTTATATCCGATCTTTCGGAATATTTTTTAATTATGTCAAGAATGGAAAAACGTGGTTTTCACAACGATCTTATAGAATTACTCATAAAAGAAAAGGTTGAAAATAAAGATTTTCTTCAAAATGAAAAAAACATGTTGAATTTAAAAACAATCTTAACGGAAAAAGAATATGATGTCAGCGAATTAATATGGAACGATGAACGAAATATTTATGAAATGACCGTTATTCCCCCTTTTAACGGAAATCAAAAACAATTCTCTACGGATTTGGCCGGGAAAAACATTACATCTGTAATAATAGGTCGAAGTCTTATTTATTCAAATGATTTTCAAAAACTCATTGTTCTGCGCAAAAATATTTTTAAATATGACAGTCCGCCGTTTCTCGTTTTTAACAAAGACAATAAAACAGATTTGGTTTGCATACCGGACAAAGCGAGTTTTCTATCTTTTATGATAACAGAAGGAAAAAAAGGGCTCGGCATTCAACGATACAAAGGTCTGGGTGAAATGAATCCCGAGCAGTTATGGGAAACCACAATGAATCCCGAAAAAAGAACCCTTTTACAGGTTAAAATAGAGGATGTGGTTGAATCGGAAGAAATTTTTACGGTTCTTATGGGCGAACAGGTTGAGCCCAGAAGAGAATTCATAAACAATAATGCCCTTGAAGTAAACATGCTGGATATATAAGCGCGGGATGAAGATTGCCGCATTCCGAGGCAGAACCATTTATATCAGACCTGGCACAAAGGACCAGTTTTTTCAAAGCAAAACAAATTAAAAATATGTATATTCATAAGATTCAAGCAAGAGATTTACCGGACCTTTGGTTTCAGGCCGTTCATGATATTCTTGATCATGGACGACGGTTTAAAATAGATCGAGGCAGTTATGCCGGGCAGACAAGACTGGAATACGATTATTTTATAGGTCACGTCATCCACCCATATTCAGAGCCAATTTTACCAGACATTCCTCCGGCATGCGGAATTCCTAATCCCGTAGAATATGGTTATGTTTTTGGTGGAGAGGGGCATCAACGATCATATATTGAGTATTTGATGACCGGTCAAAAAGAGCCCGGTGAATCTTATACTTATGGTGAAAGATTAACAAAAACCCCTCTTACCGGCGATAAGCTTGCATGGTGGGAACGGGGACATACCGAAATAATAGACAAGAGAGAAGTTGACGGCCAGGCTGTTTTTGAAGAAAAGGGGAAACTGTACCTTAATCAGATCGAATGGGTTATTCAGACATATAAAACGTACGGCAGCAGGAACAATCAAATGGTGTTACAGGTTGCTCATCCCTCTGATCTTACATTGTTAGATCCCCCCTGCCTGAGATCGATTGACACGCGCATACAGGATGACTCCCTTCATTTTATTATATATTTTCGATCATGGGATTTATGGGGAGGACTTCCGGCAAACCTGGCCGGTATTCAGAATCTTAAAAACTATATGGCCGGGCAAATCGGTGTGAAAGACGGTGAAATGATTATTGAAAGCAAGGGTTTACACCTGTATGGTTATGCCGAAGATCTTGCAAAATTAAGGTGTATGAAAACTTAAAAATAAACCGGACAACCGCTAAAATCCGTTCCATCAAAACTCAATATTATCAGGCGTTCTGGGAAAGGGGATTACGTCCCTGATATTGGATATTCCGGTTATAAACATAAGCAATCGTTCGAATCCCAGACCGAAACCACTATGCTCTACGCTTCCGAACCGTCGGGAGTCCAGGTACCACCAGTAGTCGTTTTTTTGTATTCCCGTTTCGTCCATTCGGTTCTCCAGCCTGTCCAATCGTTCTTCGCGCTGGCTTCCTCCGATAATTTCTCCAATTTTCGGTACCAGAACATCCATGGCGGAAACGGTTTTATCATCGTCGTTGACGCGCATATAAAAAGGTTTTATATTTTTAGGATAATCGTAGATAATCACAGGTTTTTTAAAGTGTTGTTCAGTGAGATACCGTTCATGTTCGGTTTGCAGATCTTTTCCAAAATCGATATCGTATTTAAATTTTTTCCGTGATTTTTTTAACAATTCTACGGCCGAAGCGTAAGACAGGCGGTTAAAAGAGGATAACGAAACGGTGCCAAGGGTTTTTATTAAATTTTTATCTACAAATTTTGCAAAAAGCTCAAGATCTTCCATGCTTTTTTTGAGTACAAAATCCGTTAAATATTTTATCATTTCTTCGGCAAGATCCATGGTTTCTTCAAGGTTGCAGAACGCCATCTCCGGTTCCACCATCCAGAACTCGGCAACATGCCGGCTGGTATGAGAATTTTCAGCCCTGAACGTCGGGCCGAAGGTATAGACATCTCCCAATGCCAGGGCAAACATTTCGGCGGACAATTGTCCGGAGACCGTCAAATTTGCCTCGGATCCAAAAAAATCCTGTGCATAGTCAACCCTCCCGTCTTTCTTGGGAATATTTTCCAGGGGCAGGGTTGTTACCCGGAACAACTCGCCAGCGCCTTCACAATCGGAACCGGTTATGATGGGGGAATGAATATATTTAAAACCTCTGTCCCTGAAAAATTTATGGATGGCATATGAAAGCTCGGATCTTATCCTAAATGCGGCGCCGTATTTGTTGGTCCTGGGTCTTAAGTGCGCAATGGTTCTTAAAAACTCGTCCGTATGGCGCTTTTTCTGCATGGGATAAGATTCCGGAGCAAGACTGACAATCTCAAGGCGATGCGCCAGAATCTCCCATTTTTGACCGGCCCCCATGGATTCCACCAAATTACCCCTGATAATTACCGCAGATCCTGTTGAGAGCTTTGAGATATCCGGGTAATTATTTAATGAACTATGGGCAAGGATCTGAATGTTCTTGAGGCAGGATCCGTCGTTGACTTCGATAAAAGAAAAATCTTTTGAATCTCGACGGGTTCGAACCCATCCCTTTACAAGAACATTTGTTGCCGGCATTTCCGATTGTAACAGATGAATTATTTTGGTACGTTTCATTAATACTCTCTCTTTCGAGCGGGGGTGTTGATATCTGATTTTTCATATTAAAAGCGAGGTCTGTGTTTATAGTTTTACAGTAATATTATAGAGTTGATCTCCTCTCTGCAGAACCATTACAAGAGAATCTTTCTGGCGGTATTTTATGATGGCCTGCTCGAAGTCTTTAATGTTTTTAATGGGTATGTCGTCTATTTGTCTTATAACGTCTCCGGCTTTTGCGCCGATATGGGCCAGAAAAGATTGTCGATTAACATCTGAAATCAGCACGCCTTGTTTTGCCAGCGCTTTATACATGTAACGGTTTTTTGTCGAAAGATCTTCAACAGAAATCCCCAGAAGGTCATAAGCAAGATCCAGAGCCAGTTCTCTGGGGAATGCCGATGTTTTTACTGAAAGCGTTTTGGTCTTGCCCTCCCTCCAGACCGTTATATCAATTTTTTCCCCGGGAGAAAGAGCGATCATTGCTCTATGGAAATCTTTTTCAGAAGCAATATTGCTGGTATTAATTGAAATAAGAATATCACCTTCACGGATACCGGCTTTACGGGCAGGTCCGACGGGTTCCGCTTTTTTGACCAGGACGCCATGAACGGCCGATGCTTTTAGATACCGTGCAAGGTCTTCGTCGATATCCTGTATGGTGATACCGATCCAGGCCGGTATAACTTCTCCGTATCTTATAAGGTCGGAGACGATTCTTTTGGCGGTATTGATGGGGATTGCAAAGCCAATGCCCTGAGCTTTGGAATATATGGCGGTATTTATACCGATCAGTTCTCCGTTTATGTTCAGCAGGGGTCCTCCGCTATTGCCCGGGTTGATTGAAGCATCGGTTTGTATAAAATCATGGTAGACCATATCATCAGTCCTAACGCTCCTGTTTGTAGCGCTGATAACACCGGTAGTTACGGTATTGGAAAAGCCGAACGGGTTGCCGATGGCGATTACCGTTTCGCCGATCATGAGATTGTCGGAATCACCCATTGTAATGTCAGGCAGCGTTGTCGGGGAAGAAATGCGCAGTACCGCCAGATCGGAGTCGGAATCGGCGCCAACAATCTGTGCCGTGAATTCTCGTCCGTCTTTCAGTGCAACCATAATGGTTTTGCTCTTTAATATAACGTGTTTGTTGGTCAGGATAAACCCCCGTTTTCCATCGATAATGACGCCGGACCCCAAACTGCTTCGCTTGTATCGGCGTTCAAATCCGCGGTCAAAAAAGTCATTAAAAAAATTTTCGAAAGAAGGATCCATACCCAGTCCGGAAAAAGGATTTACCCGCTTGCGAACTTCGAACTCTGAACTTATGTTGACAACAACAGGACTTATTTTTTTAACGGCGATCACAACAGGGCTCTCCCGCAGGTTATCAACCCCAACGCTGGCCGGAACCTTGACAAGAAATAGAGCAAAAAAAACAAGAAAGACAATCGCTGAAAAGAACCGTTTGTTTTGTGTTTTTATTTTTGTCATGTTACACAAGGTTATACGGATATAAAAATTTAATTATGACCGGGGCTCATTTGAAACGGATTTGTTTCAACGAGCCGACCGATTACAACCGAGACCTATCAAAACCATATATCATGAGCATTAAAATCATTCAAGACATCTTGCCGCTGGTAGAGCAACCCAGCAGGTATTTAGGTTCGGAAATAAACACGATTAAAAAAGACATTAGCAAGGTCAATCTGTGTGTTGCGCTTGCATTTCCGGACCTCTATGAAATCGGCACATCGCATTTTGGTCTTCAGATCCTTTATCATATTCTTAACCGTCACAGTGAGATTGCAGCCGAACGGGTTTTTGCTCCCGGGATCGACATGGAAGGTCACCTCAGATCCTCCGGCATTCCGATGATGTCCCTGGAATCTCATAAGCCAATAAACCGGTTCGATATCATCGGTTTCAGTTTGCTTTATGAGCTTAACTATACCAATATACTTACCATTCTTGAGCTGGCGCGCATCCCGTTTTTTACGAGACAAAGAGACGATTCGCACCCCTTTATTATTGCAGGAGGACCGTGCACCTGTAATCCGGAGCCGGTTGCGGATTTTTTTGACGCCATTGTGGTGGGAGACGGCGAAACCGTGATCCTGGAGATGTCCCAAGCCTGGCTTGCGTGGAAAGCAAGAGGCTGGAGCGACAAAAAAACTCTTTTGAGAAACTGGTCCCATATCGAAGGGGTATATATTCCATCGTTTTTTAAGCCCAAATATAATGAAACCGGTTTCCAGACCCTTGTTCCCGAGTTTGCTGATTATAAGACAGTTAAAAGAGCGATTGTAACGGACCTTGACCGTGCGGCCTTTCCGGATGCGCCTGTCATTCCATACGGAAAACCCGTGCATGATCGTCTTCGGATCGAAATATCACGGGGATGCACCAGGGGATGCAGATTCTGTCAGGCCGGAATGATATATCGCCCGGTTCGCGAACGGTCCTTAGAGACATTGCTGTCTCTTTCCGAAGCCTGTATTGCTTCAACCGGTTATGAGGATATATCTCTTTTATCCTTAAGCACGGGGGATTATGAATGTATATTTCCTCTTATGGAATGTCTTATGAACCGTTTTATGTCCCGCCGTGTAGCGGTTTCATTACCGTCACTGCGTGTCGACACCTTAACACCGGAACTTATGGAGCTTGTCAAAAAGGTCCGGAAGACCGGTTTTACCATAGCACCGGAAGCCGGCAGCCAACGGCTCAGGGATGTGATCAATAAAAATATAACCCAAGAAGATATTGAAAACACAGTTAAAAATGCTTTCGGCCTTGGCTGGCAGGTGATAAAACTCTATTTCATGATCGGTCTTCCCACGGAAACCCGTGATGATTTGCAGGCCATTGTTGATCTTGTGAAAAAACTGCGCAAGATCAAGATGCCGAAAGGGCGAAGGGGCAAGCTCAATGTAAGTGTCGCAACATTTATCCCAAAACCTCACACCCCTTTTCAATGGTCGCCACAGATTTCTTTGGCCGATTCCAAACAGAAGATTTTATGGTTAAAAAAGAGACTTAAGATGTCCGGGGTTCATTTTAAATGGCAAAACCCTGAAGTCAGCATACTTGAAGGGCTTTGGGCCCGCGGAGACCGGCGGCTTGGGCGATTGTTGGAGAAAGCCTTTAGAAAGGGGTGTAAATTTGACGGCTGGAGCGATAGGTTCGAGTTTCGGTTATGGCAAGACGCGGTATGCGACGAGGGAGTGGATATGCATTTTTATACCACACGGATCAGGGATACGAAGGAACCTTTGCCATGGGATTATATTGATACAAGGGTTACGAAAGCTTTTTTAACGGGTGAATTAAACAAAGCCAAACACGGTGAGTTTACCGTTGACTGTCGAAGAGGCGACTGTAACAATTGCGGTGTTTGTGACTTTAAAAATATTGCGCCCAAAGTGTTTGATCGCTGTGAAAAAATGGCTTTAAAAGAAGGTGTTGCGGAAACTATTAAAGAAACCTTTTATACAAAGGTGAAGGTTTCATTTTCAAAAAAAGGGCAGGCAAAGTATTTTGGGCATCTTGAACTGGTAAAAATTTTTTTACGCGCCATCGGTCGCGCAGGAATACCCGTCAAATTTACACAAGGGTTTCACCCAAAACCGAAAATTTCTTTTGAAGATCCGCTACCTGTGGGTTTGGAAAGCTTGAACGAAAAATTTTATTTATCCTTGCGAGGTGATGTTAAGCCGCAGAGCATTATCGGTCGATTAAACAAACATCTTCCCGAAGGCATCAGCGTGTCAAGCTGTCAGCTTGCCCCGGTTAAGCCTGTACCTGATGCGGTGTCGTCGGCAACCTATCTTGTGAAAAAAAAAGACGGGTTTTTTAACGAGAAAGATTTAACCTGTTTTAAAAACAAAAAAAAATTTATTATCGCTCAAACCGGATCAAAAGGGAAAACGAAAACCATAGATTTAAAAGAAATGGTTTTGAAAATAGAGTTGCCGGATCCCGACAGGCTGGAGATGACCCTTAAAAAAGAACCGGGCAGAACGGTGCGACCTTTTGAAGTTATGGAAAAAATATTTTTTATGTCTGTTGAAGAAATAAAACAGGCGTCTATCGTCAAACTGTAATCTTTTATGGGAAATAAAAAAAGATGTATAGAAAGATAATCATAAATGCAGCAGAACATGAAACACGAGTGGCTCTTCTCGAGGACGGGAACATAGCGGAACTATTTGTCGAACGCGGAGATTTTTCGGATATTACCGGCAATATTTACAAGGGCAGGGTGCAACGCGTATTACCGGGCATGCAGGCCGCCTTTGTGGATATCGGACTTAAGCAGGCGGCATTTATATATGTACGCGACATACACGGCGGAAGATATGGTGATATTGAAACCCTGATGACAGAAGGAACCGAGGATGAAAACAATTCCATTCATATGAATGGCGACGGTCCTTCTCCATACTTTATCAATCAAGAATATCATATAGAGGACTTGATTACTGAAGGTCAGGATATAATGGTTCAGGCCGCCAAAGCTCCTATGGGTTCTAAAGGGGCTCGCGTAACAACCAATATATCTCTTCCCGGCCGTTTTATCGTACTTATGCCAACCTCTGATCATATAGGGATATCCCGTCGAATAGAGGATGAAACGAAACGGAATCGCTTAAAGGAAATCGTTGAGTCTTTATGTAAAGAAAAGTTTGGTTATATCGTAAGAACTGCTGCGGAAGATATCAGGGAAGAGAAAATTGCCTATGAGATGGGGTTTTTAAAAAATTTGTGGGAAAATATACAAAAAAAGTACCAGGTATCTCCGGCGCCGGCTCTTTTACATAAAGAGGTTGCCATTAGCCTTCGCGCGGTGCGGGATTTGCTTGTGCACGAAGCTGAAAAACTTATCATCGATTCCCGTTCGGGTTATGAGGCTATTCTTTCATTTCTTGAGTCCTTCGTTCCCGGTCTAAAAGATTCGGTAGAGTTTTATGAGGGTCTGGAACCGATTTTTGATGCCTACAATTTAGAGGGTGATATTTCACGGGCTTTGAAAAAGAAAGTGTGGTTAAAATCCGGCGGTTACATCGTAATAGAACATACGGAGGCGCTTATTGCAATTGATGTGAATACCGGACGATTTGTCGGCAAATATAATCTTGAAGAAACAATTTTAAAGACCAATCTGGAGGCCGTAAAGGAAATCGCCTACCAGATCCGCCTCCGGGATATCGGGGGTATTATAATTATCGATTTTATAGATATGGAAAAGAAATCTAATCAGGAGAAAGTGTTTAATGCGCTAAAAGAGGCTTTTACAAAAGATAGGAGTAAAACTCATATCCTTCCCATATCAGAGCTGGGGCTGATACAAATGACAAGAAAACGAATCAGGAAGCCTATTAACCAGCTTCTATGCGAGCCGTGTTTTTATTGCGATGGAGAAGGACATCTTATATCAAGGAAGACAATATGTTATAATATATACAGGGAGATACTCCGTGAATCCCGCGACATGATGGGCATCAAGGTGAGCTTGAGGGTAAATCCGGAAATTGCCGAACTGCTTCATGGCGAGGAGAACCATCTTGTTGTTTCCCTCGAACGAATTATTGGAAAACAGATTGTAATATATCCCAATTCACAACTTCATATGGAAGAATTTGATGTTTTAGAAATTCTAAAAGAGTAAGAGGTCGTTAATTTTCATTATTTTTTTGGGGCTTGACAATATAAAAGGCTTGTGATTACATAATCCATTTTAAATTAATAAACAACGGTCTGTTCAATTACCCGGGCAGGGCACCATATTAAGGATGTAACCCATGAAAAGAACTTATCAACCCAGCAGAATAAAATGTGCGCGAACACACGGTTTTTTAAAAAGAATGTCAACCAAACAGGGGAGAAGGATTATTAACCGGAGAAGATCTAAAGGGAGAATCCGCTTGTCGGTATCATGAGCACTGTTTTTAATCGATATTATAAGAGAATAAATGCATAAATAGCAACAGGTTGCAGAGGAAAACACTTTTTGCGCTTTTTTTTTACCAAGACAGACAGAATTCTGAAAAGATCGGAATTCCTTCAAATGGCAAAATTCGGAAGGAAAACTCAAAACCAAAACTTTGTGGCTATATTTTCTCCGGGTCGATTTAAAAGAACCCGTCTTGGTGTAACAGTAGCGAGGAAGGTGGGAAACGCAACAATACGAAACAGGATTAAACGGTTTGCTCGCGAAAATTTTCGGCTAAACAGGCACATTATTACAGGTTATTGGGATATAAATATCATAGCAAAGAAAAAGGCCGCCGACCTGTCATCGAAACAAATTTTTTTATCCCTACAAAACATTTATAATAGCATATCAAGGAGCTGTGGCCATTAATCGAATCTTTCGGATAATTGCCTTGTTTTTGATAAGGGCATATCAATTAATATTGTCTCCGGTTTTGGCTCCTTCGTGTCGGTTTTATCCAACCTGTTCCGAATATGCCTATCAGGCTATTTTGCGTTATGGACTACTTAAAGGACTTTTCCTTGCCTTAAAGAGAATTTTAAAGTGCCATCCCTTTAATCCAGGGGGAATTGATTCTGTTCCTTAAAGCGAAACATCCTACAACCTTGATAGAGCAGAGACTTTTGAAAAATGTTCGATTTTGCCTGCCCGGTTAAATTCGCATGTTGTATTTAACCGGGGTTCAAGGCCAGGGACAATTCTGCAGGACAGCAGAAATGGTCAACTGTGAAGCTGCCCGTAAGCGCGAGGGTCTCGACAGTATCGGCATGTATAATACCGGATCTATGCGGAAACATATATGCCCGTCTTCTATCAATCCCGCAAAAACATGTATTCCTCTGCACGTAACATACAGAAATCATTCTTTTTCATCAGGCCGGAAGTTAATTTTCGGTTATTTCTAAATATTGGAGAAAATAATGGAACAAGCCCGACTAATTATTGCCATAGTGCTATCCCTGGTTGTTTTTATTTTATGGAATTTTTTCTTTATAGATAAGAAAGAGAATCCGCCACTAAAACAGGCTCAGGAAAAAGAGCAAAAAACAGATAAAAAATCAGAGGTGTCAAAAAAAGAGAAGGTTATACTTGAAAAACCTCCGTTAGCCGCCAGTATCTCCGGTCCGCCAATAAAAGCATCGAGAACCGTGACGGTAAAAACGCCCTTATATGTGGTAAAAATTTCAGAAAAGGGGGCTGTGTTTAAAAGTTATGTTCTTAAAAATTACCGGGAAACCACAGATGTTGATTCACCGCTGCTTGAAATGATACCCGAGGACATTTCCGAAGGAATCATCCGTTTGGGATTTGCAGGGAATAGCCTTAGTGGCCTGGATGATGCAGTTTATTCGGCAGACATTAACGGGGATTCCGTTGATATCGTCAATAAGTCTGAAAAAATCTCTTTTGTCTGGACATCTCCTCAGGGAGTGGCCATTGAAAAGAAGTTTTCATTTTCACCTGAAACCTATATGATCGATCTTAGCGTTACCGTCAAAAACCTCTCCGGCCAGACCCTTCGAGACAGTATGATGCTTTCCTTGGCCCAGCCTGCGGAAAAAGATAGCAGCTTTGGATTTACGGGCCCGAGTGCCCTGATAAATAATAAGCTCACACAGATTAAGACCAAGAAAATAAAGGATAAAAACACATATACAGGAAATGTAAAATGGGTTGCGGTTCAAAACCGTTATTTTATGTCCGCCATTATCCCTGATGATCCGCCTGATGATCCGCCGGACGGCGCCATGCATCTTTACGCGGATGACAAGGTACTTAAAAATCGTTATGTGCGGCCTGAAATAGCGATGGAGTCCGGTACCCAGCATGTTTTTAAGTATAAACTGTTTTTCGGGCCAAAAAGCATGAGGGTCTTAAAGGGGCTGGATTATGAACTGGTCAAAGCGGTGCATTTCGGCATGTTTGATATAATTGCAAAACCGTGTGTATGGATAATGAATTTTATATACGATCATTTTATTCCCAATTATGGTGTTGCTATCATCATGTTAACACTGTTTACCAAAATTATTCTATGGCCGCTGGGGAACAAAAGCTATAAATCCATGGCTGAGATGAAAAAAATTCAGCCTCTTATGGCGGAAATCAAGGAAAAATATAAGGATGACAAGAAAAGAATGAATGAAGAGGTCATGGGTTTGTACAAAACATACAAAGTCAACCCCATGGGCGGCTGTCTTCCCATGCTTGCCCAGATTCCCATATTCTTTGCTCTGTATCGAATGTTGTATGAAGCCATAGAATTAAGACACGCACCATTTTTCTGGTGGATTAACGATCTCTCCGCTCCGGATCGACTGTTCAGGTTCGATATTTCCATTCCTTTCATGCAGCCGCCATATGGCATCCCGGTTTTAACCATAATCATGGGAGCCTCCATGTTTCTACAGCAAAAAATGTCGCCGCCCATGGGTGATGCCACGCAAGCCAAAATGATGATGCTGATGCCGGTGGTTTTTACGGTTATGTTTATCAATTTTTCTTCCGGCTTGGTTTTATACTGGCTTGTAAATAATATAATATCAATGGCTCAACAGTACTATATTCAAAAGAAAAATGTTTGATCACGGAGGTTATAGAATGTCGCATTTTGTGGAGTTCGAAGATAAAAATGTCGAGATGGCTGTCAAAAAAGCCTGTGAGGAACTGAATATACCCCTGGAGAAACTTAAACATGATGTTATTTCTTATGGTTCCACCGGCATTTTTGGGCTGGTTGGGACTAAAAAAGCACGAATTCGTGTTACATTACCGGATCCGTCCCCAAAAGTCGTTTTTGAAACATCAAACAAAAAACAGGAAAATAAAAATTCTTCTGAACAAATTTCAGGAAGTGTAGCTTCACAAATAGAAATATTGCAGGATAAAGGTGAGGATCACCACAGGGTTGATGATCCGGTGGATATTGGCCGGGAGGCTTTGCAAAAGATTATCGATTTAATAACGGCAGGCGCAACCATATCTATCGAACAGCGTTCAAATAGAATTGTTTTTAATGTGACGGGTGGAAACTCCGCCGTACTTATTGGGAAACAGGGGCAAACCCTTGAGGCCATTCAATATCTCGTGGAGAAAATAGTCAATAAGAACAGAAAAGGACGCGTCGGTATCCATATCGATGTGGAGGGCTATCTTGAAAAAAGACGAATAAACCTTCAAGGGCTGGCCCTAAGGATGGCGGAAAAGGTAAAAAGCACCGGCAAACCTGCAGCAATCGGTCAAATGAACGCTCATGATCGAAGAATTGTACATATCGCCCTGCAGGATGACAGCATGGTTAGAACTCAGAGCAGGGGAGAGGGGTTTTTAAAGAAACTTGTCATATTTCCAAAAAAAAATTCTTCCCGAAAGCAAAAATGAACTTGGATACTTTAGCAAGAAAAATATTATGATAAACCAATTCTAATTTTCCATTTTCCCATGACCCGAAATTAGGATTTTAAGCGAAAATGAAAATTCGGCGCATAAAAGATGGATATTCCTACTATCGCTGCCATAGCCACGCCGTTCGGTAGAGGCGGAATCGGGATTATTAAAATTTCAGGTAAAGATGCTTTTTCTATCGCTGCATCTGTTTTTCAAAAATCCGCTTCGCTTACCGATGATTCCCAGGAAAACGGCGGACCCCCTTTTTCTTCTTTAAAGTCACACCATCTTTATCATGGTCATATCGTAGATAAAGAAAAAAGAAGGGTTCTGGATGAGGTTCTTTTGTCGGTGATGCTGGCGCCCCATACCTACACGAAAGAGGATGTTGTTGAAATAAATACTCATTCAGGATCTGTTGTACTGTCGTCGATTCTTGAATTGGTTTTAAAAAATGGTGCAAAACTGGCCGAACCGGGGGAGTTTACAAAAAGAGCCTATCTAAACGGACGAATTGATCTGACACAGGCCGAAGCGGTTATAGATATTATCAACTCAAAGACCGAAAGAGCCTTAGAAATAGCAACTTCTCAAATAAAAGGGGGGTTAAAGACAAAGATTGAGTCAATAAGGAGCGCCCTGTTTGATATTCTGGTGGAAACAGAGGCCGCCATAGATTTCCTGGATGATGTCGGAGAAATCCTTAATTCGGACCGGGTAATTAAAATCCTAAACAAGAGGGTTGTCGATGAGTTAAAGGCGCTTATTGAGAAATATGAAAATGCGCATGTTTTAAGAGATGGACTTAAAATGGTTATTGTCGGAAGACCCAATGTGGGCAAATCCAGCCTCATGAACCGATTGATTCAGGAAGACCGGGCAATTGTTACTCCTATCCCCGGCACGACCAGGGACCTGATCGAAGAGACGTTGAATATCCAGGGGATTGCGGTAATAATTGCGGATACTGCAGGTCTTCATGACAGCGATGACCCGGTTGAGATCATCGGTATAGAAAAGGCGCAGAAATATATCAGAGAATCCGATCTGATTCTTTTCATGACAGACGCAAGTGATCCGCTAACCCATCAAGATTATAACATATATAAAACCATAAGAAACAAACGGGTGGTCCTTGTGATTAATAAGTCGGATCTTGTGGATGAAACTTTCGAACCGGTGATTACCGAATCCTGGCGAAACATACCGAGAATTAAAATATCAGCGCTCTACGGGACGGGGCTGAACGAGCTGAAGGATTTAATCGTAAATCTTTCAATCGGGGAATATGGTTTTGAAACTAAGAATACCATCATTCCCAACTTAAGGCACAAGATAGCCCTTGAGCGAAGCCTGAGTCTCTGTGTTGCTGCAATCGAAGAAATCCGAAAAGATACATCTTTTGAATTTATCGCCATAGACATCCGGGAGGCTATGGACAGTCTCGGGGAAATAATCGGTGATACCGCAAATGAAGAAATCGTGGATCAAATTTTCAACCGGTTTTGTATCGGAAAATGATGTTTCACGTGAAACAAAACAGGAGTTAACATATGAAAATAGATTTTAAACCCCATTTTGAAAAATACCGGGCAATTGTAAGGCAGGCCGATGAATTGTTTGAACGGGTGCAAAAAGAGCACCCGGAATGTGTGACCTGTAAAATTGGGTGTTCAGACTGCTGCCATGCCCTGTTTGATCTTTCGTTGATTGAAGCCATCTATATAAATTATCAGTTTAAAAAAACCATCAAAGGCAAAGGCAAAGGAAAAAGCAGTATTATTGAAAAGGCCAATCGGGCGGATCGAAAAACGCACAGGATTAAAAGACAGGCGTATAAAAGTAAAGAAGGCGGAAAGACCGAGAACGAGATCCTCATGGATATTGCCGCCGAGCGTGTCCGGTGCCCCCTCCTCAATGATGATGAACAGTGTGATCTTTATGAATATCGGCCCATAACCTGTCGGCTTTATGGGATACCGACATCCATAGGGGGTTGCAGTCACACCTGTGGGAAGTCCGGGTTTGTCGAGGGAAAATCGTATCCGGCGGTTAATTTGGATATGATTCAGAAAAAGCTTTATGACATTTCATATGAATTTGTGCGTGAAATAAAAACAAAGTACATAAAAATGGCGGATATGCTCATACCGGTATCCATGGCTATTTTAACGGATTTTGATGAAGAGTATCTTGGTATTGAAAGCCCGAAAAAAGCCGAAAAAAAACAAGGAAAGGAAAATGAATAAAGTCTCACCCGAAGAACAGGAAAACAGGAAAAAGGCGATTTTTGAAAGCATGTCACCGAGGCGCCAGAACCATATCCTTAAAAAAGGATATGAAAACTGGGACCCGTTTCAGGAACCCAAAGATCCCATAGATATAAGAAAAGACAAAACAAAACGAACGACCCAGTCCCTTGTCCTGGAGTTTTTGCAGACAAAAGGCGTTGAAGAGTACAGCAACGCATACGGAAGGGGAGTATATGATATCTGTCTCGGTATCATCAATAATGATGACAGGTATAAGGGGATGTACGAATTTTCGATATGGTACCGGGAGTTGCTGAACCGTGAGGGGCATGAATAACCCAAGTCGGAATCCCTCCGGTTACCATCAAAGTACGATCATAAAACTCCACAAAATACCGGCACAGATCGCGGAGCCGATAACACCCGAAGAATTGCAGGCCATGGCGTGCATAAGAAGGTAATTTTCGGGGTCCTCGGACTGACCCACCAGATGAACTTCTCGGGCCGAACCCGGAACAGCGGATACCCCCGAAGCCCCCAGAAGAGGATTTATTTTTTCCTTGAGAAAAAGATTCATAATTTTAGCAAAAATGATGCCCGAGGCGGTTGCGATGCTGAATGCCACGGCACCAAGTAAGAAAATCCCCACGGATTTTCCGGTTAAAAAAACATC
>CAYPIW010000180.1:0-36203 GCA_964410925.1 uncultured Desulfobacteraceae bacterium | reverse complement strand
GAACGGATGGACGGGGAAACGGAACGTATCAAACTTCCGGAAGCGGAACAGAGGGCCGGACCTTTGTTGGCGTATTTAAAAAAAGTAAACGGCCTCAGGGAGATTATCGTGGCCGGAAGTTTCAGGCGGAGAAAGGAAACCGTAGGAGACCTGGATATACTCGTCACTTGTAAAAAGGGATCACAGGTGATGGATCGGTTTGCCGATTATGAGGATGTCCGCAAGGTGATTTCAAAGGGAAAAACCCGTTCCTCCGTTGTTTTACGATCCGGACTTCAGGTGGATCTGCGGGTGGTTCCTCAGGTCAGCTACGGAGCGGCGCTGCATTATTTTACCGGTTCCAAAAGCCACAATATCGCGGTTCGCAAACTGGCGGTCAAGAAAGGACTCAAAATCAACGAATATGGTGTATTTAAAAAGGATAAACGGATTGCAGGGAAAACAGAAAAGGAAGTTTACGATACCGTGGGGCTGGCCTATATCGAACCGGAATTGCGGGAGGACCGTGGAGAAGTGGAGGCGGCCGGAAACAGCCGATTACCCGATCTGATAACGCTTGATGAGCTGCGGGTGATCTTCATACCCATACCAAAGAAACGGACGGACATAACAGCCTCGAGGAGATGGCAAAGGCCGCACAGCATCGCGGTTATGAATACATCGCCATTACCGATCATTCGAAAAAAGTCGCCATGGCCAAAGGATTAGATGCCGGACGCCTCAAAAAACAAATAAAAGAGATCGATCGTTTGAATGAAAAGCTGGACGGGATCACCGTGTTCAAGGGAATCGAGGTGGATATTTTAAAAGACGGATCACTGGACCTTCCCGATGACATCCTCAAGGAACTGGATCTGACAGTGTGCTCGGTGCATTATAACCGGAATCTGTCCGAAAAAGAACAGACCGAACGCATCATCCGGGCCATGGACAATCCGTATTTCAATATACTGGGCCATCCCACGGGCCGCCTGATTAATGAGCGAGACCCCTATCAGGTGAACATGGAAAAAATCATGGAAGCGGCGCGCGACCGGGGATGCTTCCTGGAAATCAACGCCCATCCCGACCGGCTGGACCTTCCGGGCCGATATTGTAAAATGGCCAGGGATATGGGCCTCAAGATGGTCATTTCAACGGATGCCCACAGCCTGGCGGATCTTGATTTCATACGCTTCGGGGTGGATCAGGCCAGAAGGGGGTGGCTGGAAGCCGACGATGTCCTCAATACACGCAGTTTGAAACAGCTTAAAGAGCTGCTGAAAAGAACAAAACACTAAGTCGTGTCCATCAGACTCGTGGGAATATAATCCACAAGCGGCGGAAATGTTTTTAATTTCCGGGAGAAGACCGCCTGGGTAAATGTATCCACCCACCAGTAAATATCGGTTTTGCGGACACCTTGTCGCAGCGCATGCATCCGTCTTTTTTTTTCCATGGGATCCATCCGGTATGCCGTTTATCCTCGTCCAGTTTAAACAATTCCGGGTGCATCCAGACATCCGCACTGTCGTAAGGCAGGTAAATCGGTATGTCGCCGATTATTTGAATGTGCTTTTGACGACAGTAGCGTCTCAAATCATGCCACTGCCGGTAAAACATGTATTGCAGAAATTTCAGTTCCTGCAGGTGCTCGCTGAGTTCATATCGAACCGCCGCCAGCGCGGCGTAATCTCGATCACGAATTTCTGCGGGCCACTCATTCCACGGATCTCCGCCATAATGGGATTTCAGAACCTCGAAGAGAACAAAATCATCCAGCCACACGGCATGCCGGTGACAAAATCCATGAAATTCATCATCAGCACCTCGAGCCTGAAACCGATCATAAGCCAGCTTAAACAATTTCTGTTTGTAAGCGGCTGCCTCTGCAAAATCCACTCGATCCGGCGGGCAATCCGGTGCAGTGCCTAAGTCGGTCTCCTCCAGCAACCCGTCTTCCACCCATCGTTCGGGGCTGATGAGCAGCGGATTGCCGGTGATTGATGAACATTTTTTAGCTTTTATAATTAAAACTACTTCAAAATAATAACTCCGTAAATAAAGACAATCCTTTATAACGGAGAAGGAACTACCGTATTCTGATTCGCACCTCAAACAGAAAGTCACCTTTGGGTTGACAAAACCCCTAAAGATGCAACGAGGGAATCCGAGATGCAATGTATTTATTACGCCCCATTCCGCTTTCTATACTCGCGAAGCCGTAAGCCGGATAATGGAAGTGTCCGAGAATAACATTCGGGCCTTTATCCGGGGAGAACGGTTAAATGAAGTCTAAAAATTGATCAAAGGATCCGACTTTCTGCGTATGCTACCCGAATTTATGCCGAATACCGAATCCTCCGGTGGGAAAGCGCCAGTCGATATTTAAGTGCGGGCATCCGATGCGGCAGGAGCCGCATTCTAGACATCCTTCATAGTTGACACTAATCCGGTCATCTTCGAGCTTGTAAACATTGGCCGGACAAATATACAGGCAGGGTTGCTCCCGGCAATCTTCAATACAGATCCTGGCGTCGATAATTCGAAGATGCGACGTTTCATCCACGTTGAATCGGTCCAGAAAAAGTTTATCTGCTATGGTGGCAGCCATTAAACACTCCTTAAAGCATCCCAGCAAAGACACAACAGGTCCGTCAGGGAATGCTTTTTTCTCAAATTTCGCCAGATTATCTTCTGCTTTTCCTTTTTCGGTACCCCATTTACGGTGAGCATCTCACGGGCGGCAAAGCTGAACCCCTCCGGAAGCGTGGTGAAGATTTCTTTGTGTTTGTGCAAAAAGGTATTGAACCGACGGTATTTTTTGAGATCTTTAAAAATAAAAGAATTTTCCAGGCGCCTGACATATCCGTGGAGGGATTGCCTGGTAAAATCTTTGTTTTTTCGGGCTTCCAGGATGGCTTCAGCGGCATAAGCTCCGGAGATCATGGCCAGGTTGGAACCCTCGCGGTGAAGCGCATTAAAGAGCATGGCCGAGTCTCCGGCGATAAGGTATCCATTGCCGCAAAGATCCGGGATATGGTCGTAGCCGCCTTCGGCGAGCCAGTGGGCCGTGTATTCCATGGATCTGCCCCCTTTGATTAAAGGCGCCACCATGGGATGTTCCTTGAACGCCTCCATCATTTCGTAAGGCTTTATACGGTGGGCGGAAAAGTCGGCCAGGTTGGCACCGATACAAAGGGATAGAGATTTTTGATTGGTGTAGATCACGGCAACACCGTTCATGCCCCGGGTGATATCTCCCAGTATTTCGATGGTAACGCCATTCTGCTCTTCAACATTGAAACGTTCTTTGATGGTCTCCTCGGGCAGTTCAATGACTTCTTTTACGGCCAGGGCCAAGTGTTCCGGGGCTGGCTCGGGCCGGAATCCGGTTTGGGCGGCAAGAGGAGAATTGATGCCGTCGGCCAGCAATACCACATCGGTCTTGAGGTCACCGTCCGGACGGTCTGTCCGGACCCCGGTCACCTGACCGTTTTTATCCCGGAGAAGATCGGTGACCACGGTGTTGCATACGATTACCGCACCTTTCCGTGAGGCCTGGTCAGCGAACCAGCGGTCGAATTTGGCCCTTCCTACCGTGAAGACATTGTGGCGGCGGTCGTCCTGAAACACCGTATCCCGGTAGGAAAGGCTGTATCCTCCGTTTTTGTTCAAGTACCAGAGCCTTGACTCCACGATATTTCGCTCCACCGGGCATTTCCTGTCGATAAAATCGGGAATGATTTTTCCAAGATCATGACCGTAAAGTACGCCGCCGGAGATGTTCTTGGCGCCGGGAAACTCTCCCCTTTCAAAAACAACGGGGGTGACGCCATGATCGGCCAGCTTGCATGCCGCCGATATGCCGGCCGGCCCCGCCCCTACAATAGCGACTTCAAAGGATTCTTTCATGAAAATATCTTTCCTCTCGAGTGCATCCTTTCTTTCAACTGCTTGATGAGAACCGGGATGACGGTCATGTAATCGCCCACGATTCCCGCATCGGCCATCTGAAAAATGGGCGCGTTTTCATTTTTGTTGACGGCCACGATAGTTTCGGCGCCCTGTATGGCGACCCGGTGCTGGATCGCTCCGGACACCCCCACGGCAATATAGAGTTTGGGAGCAACGGTTTTTCCGGTCTGACCGACCTGACGTTCATAGGGCATGAGCCCGGCTTCCACTACGGGTCTGGAGCAGGCCACGGTTCCACCCAGCATATCGGCCAGTTCCTGCAGCATGGGAAATGCCTCCGAGTCACAGGCACCCCTTCCGGCCACCACCAGGACCGGAGCTTCGGTGATATCGATATCTTCGGTGGTTTGAGCGACGGGTTCGAAGGAGATCACCTGTGCGAGGGGCGTGCCGGTGAGGTTCGGTTCATGGCGTATGACGGTACCCACACGGGATTCCCCCATTTTCGGCATTTTCATGACTTTGGGCCTGACCGTACTCATCTGGGGGCGGCGATTCTCGCAGAAAATGGTGGCCATGATATTTCCGCCGAATGTGGGCCGGGTCATCAGCA
Source organism: uncultured Desulfobacteraceae bacterium (assembly GCA_964410925.1). Lineage (GTDB taxonomy): Bacteria > Desulfobacterota > Desulfobacteria > Desulfobacterales > UBA11574 > S5133MH16. The sequence goes on along the minus strand of CAYPIW010000180.1, from coordinate 31,693 downwards.
GCAGCCCGGTTTCCTCTTCGATATCCAGACCCGTGCAGTCGGCCGTAAGGCCGGTGCCCAGCCTTGTGGCCACTACCCCGGCAAGATCTCTTCCCAGATGGGTGGCACCGATGAGAAATATTTCGGGACGGATTTTTTTGCAAAGGTCCGCCAGGGTTTTTCCGTAGGTCCTGGAAAGATATGTTTTCAGATCCGGGTGGTCCACCACGTGAATTTTATCGCATCCATAAGAAATAGCCTCTTGAATAATGGATTCCACCTGGTATCCCAAAACAAAGCCGATGACATGAGTGTTTCGTTTCAGGGCCAATTCCCTGGCTTTTTCCATAAGCTCCCATGAAACACTTATGGCCGAGCCGTCGGAAACTTCGATAAACACCGCCACTCCCTCGTAAAAAACTCCTTTAATCGCAGCGCCGCCCCGAGCTTTCGCAGATATTTTTTTGCGCCGCTTCTTTTCGAAATCAACCGCCCCCACCGGGCAAACCTCGGAGCATTTCCCGCACCCCACACACACTTCAGGGTCGATATGGGCCACATTCTCATGGGTAAGCTCAATGGCGCCCACGGGACATTCTCCAATACAGATCTGACAGGCGATACACTCGTCAGGGATTATTCGGGCAACTTCAATGCCTTTGGAATTTCTGGTCATGGGGAAACACTGCTCTCATGGTGTTAAATGTTTGGAGGAAAAAATATCACGGTCCAAAAGAATGTCCAGGAATTCGGAAACGGCCTGTTCGGGATCCGGGTCGGCATAAAATTTCGGTCCCCCTTCCCTGACAGGCGGAGAAGAAATCTTTCGTACCCAGGTGGGAGACCCCTTGATCCCAACCATATTTTTGACCGCGGAAATATCTTCGGCGTTCCAGATATCAAGGGGTGCCGTCAGCGAGTGAATCAAGGCCGGCAGGCTTGCCCGGCGCGGCTTTACCAGTTCCAGTTCCACGGTTAAAAGTGCCGGAAGCTTGCCGCGGATCACCTCGGTTCCTTTGTCCAACTTACGAATAACCTGAATTTCTCTTTTTTCCGGGTCGAGCCATTGCACCTTTGAAACATAGGTTAACTGAGTGATTTTCATGCGGGTGGCAATGCCGGGCCCGGTCTGAGCCGTGTCCCCGTCGATGGCCTGTTTGCCGCACAGAATCAGATCAACGGGGGATCGGGTACCGATTTTTTCTATGGCCATGGCCAGGGTATAACTGGTGGCCAGGGTGTCGGCCCCGGCAAAGGCCCGGTCCGATAAAAGAACCCCGTGGTCGGCACCCATGGAGAGTGCCAGGCGCAGAACCGATTGCGCCTGAGGCGGCCCCATGCTGACAGCGGTTACGTTTCCCCCGTGAATTTCTTTTAACCGGACCGCCTGTTCCAGGGCCACCAGGTCGTATGGATTTAAAATGGATTCGACCCCGGCCCGAATCAGTGTATTGGTCTCAGGGTCGATTTTAATCTGGGCGGTATCCGGAACCTGTTTTAAGCAGCATACAATATTCATGAATTTTTCCGCAAAATTGGAAATCGAATTCCAGACATTTTACATTTTACTCATCCGTGTCTTCCACGATGATTGCCTTCATCTCACAAATACCCAGTTTTTTGCAGGCTCTCCAGCGTTTTTCTCCGTCCAGAATCCGGAAACATCTGCCCATGAACCAAACCTTGATCGCCTTGATTTGGCCGTTCCTCCGGATACTACGGATCATTTCGTCAATGCTGTCAAGATCGTAAACACAGCGGCAATTGGGCTCTATCCTGGTAATTTCAATGGTCCTGACCCGGTGTGCCATGGTGCTTTCTCCGTTTCACAACCGTGCGTTATAAGGATACCTCATCCATCAAGCCTCATACTGTATTGAGGAATAACCCCTGCGGAATATTTTTTCAATCTTTTTTATCAATTTATATCTCATTTATAGAAGAGTGATGAAAATGTAGATGAGGTTTCCAAAATGTATAATAAATCAAACACATCAAATATTTTTCATGAGTATTTTGAGTAAGTTTGATGAACTCGCAAAAAGTCGTCACTCCGGTGAAAACCGGAGTCCAATTGCTCTGCAACTGATTGAAAAGACTGAATCCCGGCTTCCGCCGGAATGACGAAAAACGGTATTTTATGACTTTTTGCGAGTTCATCAAGTTTAAAATTCCGATATTTCTGTTGACTTTTTTTTGTGATTATCCCTATCAATATCAGTAAAAAGACCCCAAAGGAAGTCTTCTCTAATAGATCAACGGAAAAAATTTCAGTCCGGGAAGTACCCGCAACCAGTGCTGGAGTGCAGCCGGGGCCATTATCGGGCATCAAGCTTTGAATGGCAAAAGGGTATTTAGAATCAACCACTATGAAGAATGATCGTATTCGCTGTTTTTTCTTAAGGCTCACTAACCTGCTCAAACAGCCGGACAGCTCACATTTTATCACCAGCAGGCTCCATAATTTATTGAGAGGCTGCACAAAAAAACCCCTTCGGCTAAAGTTGATCTAAAATAAAATTAAGGAAGAAACCATGGCGGCAAATACGGCAAAGGATAAAGAATAAAAATGGAAAGAATATATAATTTCCCGTATATACATTATCAGTGAACATATTTATTAACCGATCGAAAAGGTTACTTTCTATGTATTATATTATGGAACATAACTTTAAGTATTATATTATGGAACATAACTTTAAAATTTTCTTTTTTCCGTTCTTAAAAGAAGGAATTCTTGTCACCTCAACTGTTGTCAGGCGGTTGAAAGGAGACTTTTATGGACCTGCTTGAACAGATTGTCCTCGGCAATTCCCTTGAAAAGTGGCTGCTTGCCGCGGGCATCGCCGTCGTCGGAACCGTTATTTTAAACATTTTTACAAAAATTCTGGCACGTGGTTTTAATTCCTTGAACAAAAAAGTGACGAGTGATTTCCCCCGGGTCCTTGCTGAAATGTTTCGCCGAACGAAAAAAACAATCCTGTTCTTAATAATACTCTATGCGGCGAGTACGGTATTGCTGTTACCGGCCGCGTTGGCTGTGTTTTTACGGTATATCGCCGTGATTTTGGTTGGTATTCAGGTCGGTGCGTGGGGCAGTTTTCTCGTCGCCAAACTCGTGTCCGAATATGTGATTCGAAAGACGGATAAAGATGAAGCGCCGTCAGGCATTGCAGTAGCCACGCTGATTGCCAGAGTTACCGTCTGGGCGTTTGTTGTTCTCCTCGTCCTCGACAATCTGGGCTTCAATATTACGACACTTATCGCCGGGCTTGGTGTCGGGGGTATTGCTGTTGCCATGGCGTCTCAAAATGTCCTTGGCGATCTGTTTGCCTCGCTTTCAATTCTTTTGGATAAGCCCTTTAAGGTCGGCGATTTCATTATTGTGGGAGATCTGCTTGGATCGGTTGAAAATATCGGTTTAAAGACCACGCGATTGCGAAGCTTAGGCGGTGAGCAGCTCGTTTTTTCAAATGCTGATTTGCTGTCCAGCCGAATTCGGAATTATAAACGCATGCAAGAACGTCGTGTGGTGTTTACTGTTGGCGTTGAGTATAGCACTGCCTCTGACAAACTCAAACGCATCCCCCGGATGATCAAAAACATCGTAGAGTCGATTCAATCCACACGCTTCGACCGTTCTCATTTCATGAGTTACGGTGATTTTTCGCTTAATTTCGAGACTGTCTATTATGTCCTTTCCCCTGACTACAATATCTATGCTGATATACAACAGGAAATTAATATCAAAGTATTCGAAAAATTCGAAGAAGAACAGATCGTTTTTGCCTTCCCGAGTCGCACGATTTATTTCGCTGAAGACCCAAAAAGCAGTTGACCTCAACGTTGCAAAAGGGCGGAGAATTGAGTTGCGGCGGTAACAGATTTCAAAAGACAGTAATGTCGTTTTTTCTTAAATATACATGATACACCTTATTTTAATAATATCATTCTGTCATTATAGATAAGTGAGTTCAACAACTAAAATTATACTCATTATAACGGATTTAGGGGAGCGTGATTTTAGTTAAGCGCAACCTGTAGCAGGCCCCATGGCTGGAACCCACAACATAATGATATTAAAGGAATAATTTTTCAACATCTTGCGGCTGATGAAAAACATACTCGCGTTTTAGGTGATAAAGTTCATTTTGCCATTACCGTTGGCAACCAATATTACCCTTAACCTTGTTAACATATGCATGGATATCACACTTGCGTTCCAGTCCCGAGGCCGTCATGCAGCGAATTTTACCGTAGATGGGCCGTTGGGGCCAGGCACGATCGTGTACACCGTAAATCCATGCCACACCGGCGTAGGAATTGGGATCCCGGCCGTCCAGAAAATACTTGTTATTGATGGCCAGGGTGTTACGAAATGCCCGTTCCGGTGAGGAGGACCACTCCAATATTTTTTTGCCCCAATACATACGCATATAGTTGTGCATGAATCCGGTATATTTCATTTCCTGCATGGCGACATTCCAATAGGGATCGTGGGTTTCGGCATCTTCCAATTGCCTGCGGGTATAGGTATAACGCCGGCGGTCCTTTCGATGGTCGTTTAGCGTGCGTTTAGCCCATTCCGGAACGCAATCGAAATTATCATAGTCCAGATGGTAGTAAACGAAGTTGGCGGCCAGCTCCCGACGCACGATGAGTTCTTCCAGAAACGATGTTTTGGCCGAATTCAGATCATGATCTGCTGTGTTAATCTTCAGCGCCAGATAGAGCGGAGAGATCTGACCGAAGTGCAGATACATACTCATGTGCGAGGTATCATCGGTATGGGGCTGGTTGTGATTCTTTTCGTAGTTTTTCAATTGCGACCGGATAAAGTTGCCGAAGATTTTTTTGGCCCGGGATGTTCCCCCTTTGAAAAATCGGGTTACGCCGGAAACGTTGCGATCAATGTTTAACAATGATAAAATATCCGCCGGCTGTTTCCAATCAAGACCTTCAAAAGAATGATTCACGGTAGGATGCCGAACCTTGACCGGCTTAAGTTCGATCAGATAATCATCAAAATGTTTTTGTATCTTGGGCCGAAGGGTTCGGGCGGCATACTCGGCTTTGGAAGAGACCGTTTCCACAGGAACGATCACATCGGATTCCACCTGAACAACCCTGCAAGGAGCTTTTCGGGCCACCTTGTCCCTCCATTTTCTTTGGTGTTTGAGATACCCGCGATCGCAGACAATCATTGCGGCATTTTGGCCCAATTCCAATGCCACGTCCGGCGGGGATCCGCGGCGAACCACCATATAAATGCCGCGCTTTTCAAGCAACGCCCTGGTTTCCGTCAACCCTTCCAGCATAAACGTATAGTGGCGCAGATTGGCTCCCGGATAATCGTCCGTGATTCCGAATGCCACCACAACGCCCATGCCAAGGTGATTGGCCTGAAGCACCGCATATTCCAATGCATGATTGACCTCGGCCCGTTGGGATTGCTGCATCCAGTACAATACATAATCTGCGTCCAAACGAATATCCACAGGGTTTAATTGTCGAATGCGAGTATCCTGGATGTTGTGGTCATCGATCATATTTGTCAAGGGTGTTTAAATTCGTTTTGTTGTGAAAAACCTGGTCCTTTGGACGAGGTTTGTTTGCTCTTACGGAACCTATGATTCCGTCGGGAATGCACACGAGTCGTGAAGTCTTGGTGTAAAACGCTCGGGACCGGATACAATGGGTTTTTCGATAGCCTTGGCAATCCCATGAAGCATTCCAAAAAATATCCATTCATGAAACGGATAGAAGATATACCAGTAGATGATTCCCCCCAACCCTTTGGGTAAAAAGCGGGACAGCATTTGCAGTTCCGTCTCATGCGCTCCTGTGGAATTGATTTTAAATTCCAGTATGGCCTCGCCGGGAACTTTCATTTCAGCCAGTAATGTCAACTGCTCCTTGGGTGAGACGTCCAGCACTCGCCAGAAATCCAGAGCGTCTCCAATTCCCAGCTCGGTGGGATGACGCCGCCCGCGTCGCAACCCCACACCACCGACCCATCGATCCATCAAACCTCTCAACCACCACAGACGGTCGGCATAATAATATCCGGTCTGCCCCCCAATCCTGCTGATGGCTGTCCAGACGTCATCCAATGATGCTTTTAAACGAACCCGATAACCGCATTGCATAATGGTGCCTCCGGCCCACTGTGCATCACCGCAATGGGCCCATTCCGGTGTGACCATATCTCCGGCATCGGCCCAGCAGGTATCTACCTGTTCCTGGATGATGTTATCCAAAGCCGTTCGAATCGCTTCTCGGGGGCTGAGCAGTTTCTGAGGAATGATCGATTGAATCCGTTGGTCTGAACATACGGCATTGCTGCTCAACCCTTCGGTCAACGGCAACGCGATTGAGTGGGGCACCGGGCTGATGAGATGTATCCAGTAAGCACTCAGGGTAGGGGTGAGCACGGGAACCGGTATGACCCATCGTTTGGGCAATTTTGCTTCCTGGGTATAAATATCGAGCAGGTCTCGATAGGTCAGAACATCCGGACCGCCGATATCATAGGTTTGACCGATGGTTTCATCATGTTTCAGGCAGCCGGCCAGATAGCTGACAACATTTCGGATGGCAATGGGCTGATTCAAGGATCTGACCCAACGGGGTGTAATCATCACGGGAAGGCGTTCCACCAGGTATCGCAATATCTCAAAGGACGCACTGCCGGATCCTAAAATCATGGGTGCGCGCAAATCGGTCACCGGCACGCTGCCGGATTGAAGAATGTCTGCCACTTCAATTCGAGAACGAAGATGCTTGCTCAAATTGCCTTTTTTTTTCTCAGCAAGACCGCCGAGATAAATGATTCGTTCGATACCTGCAAATTCCGATGCCCGTACCATATTTTTGGCTGCCCGGCGGTCGGCTTCAACAAACTTGTGCTTCTGAGCGATCATGGAATGGACCAGATAATAGGCCGCTTTGCAGCCTGAAAGTGCCTTTTTCAAAGATTCTACATCAAGAACATCTCCTTTCACCCGTTCCACTTTTGGATGACGCCCCCAGGGGCGACAGGCTAATTTTTCCACGGATCTCCCCATGGCGCGAACCCGATACCCGGCATCCAACAGGGCCGGAATTAACCGTCCCCCCACATAGCCGGTGGCTCCGGCAACCAGAATCGGTTTGTCGTTTTTCATTGATATCACCTCGTTTTTATATTTGAATTTACATAAAATCTTTTAAATGAAGTCATCGAGAGATTCTCATCAATTGTCATGCAAGATTAAACGTGATTGCGCAACTTCAGTGCAATGGGATACGGATTTAAATACAAACCCGCACAGGTTTTTAAAATGGTAACGATCCCCAGATACCCATCCACCGTAATTTCATCGCCGGTATGAATCAAAGCAGTTGCATCCGGTATACCGGTGACACACGGTAGTCCATACTCCCTGGCGATAATGGGCCCGTGAATCAGCATTCCCCCCCGACGCTCCACAACGCCGGCCGCCAGTGGGATGACAAAGGTTGTACCGGTTCCCTGGTGTTCAAAACCTTCAATACGGGATTTTGCTTCCTTCAACACCCGTAACAGCTGTGCCTCAATTTTTCCCAGATAAATATTGTCATCATCCCGAAGACGATAGCTGCTGCGTTCAAGATCCAACAGATCCCCAAATTTTTCAACGAACTGATTGACCTTTTTTCCGAATTCCGAACCTAAATCCAACGATTCTCCGTTTTTTAACCGTTGGGCAAGGTAAGGATCATTGCGAACCATCAATGCCAAATCTTCCATCAATTGGTTTCTTTCAAGGCTCGCCATTTGAGTTTGGGTCAAAAGATTTATGAACTCATACCAAATAAAGAAACAATTTCTTGCCGAAAAAAATCAGAAAGTCCCACATTATGACCATTCTGATCTTTCAGGCCAAATTGAGGGGCTTTGTCTTTGGGTTTAAGTGTTTTCATAATCACTTTCATTATTTAACGGAAAATTCTATATTTGTGATAAGTCAAAACTAAAAATTTTATTGGAACATATAGAATTATTTCTTTTTATCCAAAATATCAATATTACTGGCATATCTCTGGCATATCTGCCGACAACAGCATCATCCACACAATTCTCAAGTTCATCTTCTGTGGCTTTTTCCGGATCAATCAAAGAATCAATTCTCCATAAGGAAGGTGGCTAATTAATCCTGAGAAAATTAAAAAATGCTTCCAGCTATTGTTTTTTAATAGCTTAAGCTCGCGAAAAATTGCTCATTGACGGTTGGGCCAACTGAATTATTAAAACACACCGTCAGAAAAGTTATGATTATTATTAACATACTTTAAACCGCATTAATCGCAGTAATCATGCCAAATTAAAAAAAACGTGTAACCGTAAAATTTTGCTTAATAATTTGAGAGACAATCGGGTCGAAATGTTTGTTATGATACAAATTTTGGATGATACAATTATGTATCATGAGACAGGTGTCAACCACCGGCCGAAATCATTTGGCGGACAGAATCCAGAAAGCCGGGATCAGAGTTCCCGGGGCAACAATAATGGTGGCGGTAAAATGCATTTTAGCACTGACATGATTCCATCCAAACAGGATCACCCCCAAAAAGGAGGACTCTAAAAAAATAATGAATTTAATCTATAACCAGCTGGAATTTAACACTACGTAAAAAGAATTCATTCTGCAGATGTATCAGCCAATGTTTCATAATACAAAATTTAATCATACAAATAGTTACAACCCTAACAACAGGGATCAAACAAGAAACAATTGGGTGATTATGATACATAACTGTATCATTTAAACAGTCCCGACCCAATTGCTCTTATATTTTATCAAGTAATATTATAATATTATAAGTTTAATGTGCTTTGGTATGGTTATTGCTCCAGAAAATTGAAAGTTTTATAACTGGTAAGAAGTGCTTGATTAAAATCATTTAAAAAAACAAAAAGGAGGATGTTATGGATGTAAAAGATTATTGTTCGAATGTGGATGTTGAACTAACGATGTGGAAGGCAAAGATTTTTGACGTAATTCGTAAGGCTGATCAATTGGGATCTGCGGATCTGGAAAAAATTCTTCCGAACATTCAAGACCTAAAGATGGTCGTTACGGAACTGGAGGACAGGATTCATCAGCTCAGGACAGAGTGTCCTATAGAATGGAGCCCGATAAGGAAAGAAATTGATGGTGTAAAGGGCAACTTAACCAATACCTACGACGAAGTCATTGATTATATCGGCGGAAGAGCCGCGCCTGTGGATGTACCGGGATAAAATTCAATAGGATCAACTCACGTGAATTTTAATTTTAAAGCCTAAAAAGTAAAAAAAGTCCGGTAACCTCTGCGTGTAAGGTTATCGGACTTTTTATTCAGTATTTCAGAAAACTCTGGAAGATATGAGGTGCCCAATGAAAACATGTCATTTGTCTGATTTTATGAAATCACTCTCTCCCTGGCTTAACGATGATTATATTCACAAGGCCTGTTTGGATGAGAATGGCCATTTTGTTTTGCTGTTTAAAGACGGCGTAAAAGATGTGTACCACATTGAAGACTGTGAAAAATCCCAACTCAATGAGATACTTGAAGACCTGAAAAAGAAAGGCGTTTCCATCGAATATCCCTGATGCGTATTCTCGTAAATTTTTGACACAAATCGTATTCAAACGATAGACATTTAATCCTTTTTTAACATTTGAAACGCCTGGCCTGGGTGAAAGGGAATTGAAAATGACCGCAGCAGAAACATATGAAAAAGCTATAGATGCCCGGGTAACGTTTTCCAACGGGGTCCAGCGCAGTCTCAGCGAGTTATGGAAAAACGGCCTCCTGTTTCTTGTGTTTTTAAGACACTTCGGGTGACCCTTTTGCCGTGAGCAAGCGTTGCAGTTGCAGCGCTCCAAAGAACGGTTTGAAGACAATGGGTTTCAGGTGGTGCTTGTGGGTCTGGGAACTTTCGATCGGGCGGAAGCATTTAAAAAGCAATTTAATATATCATTTCCCATCATCTGCGATCCCGAAAAAAAGCTGTATCAAACATATGGTCTGGGGCGAAGTTCTGTTGCCCGGATGGCATCACCCGCTTTTTTGTTGAAAGGATTGAAAGCCCTGTCACAGGGTTACTTACCGGGTGTGCCCCGGGATGATGTGATGCAGATGCCCGGTGTGTTTTTGATCGACACTTCCGGAAACATTCGTTATGCCCGCTATTCAAAAGACCCTTCCGATAATCCGTCGGTTGAAACCTTACTGGCATTAAAAGAGACCTTTTAATGAATCGTCTTGCATTACATTTAAAAAGGGAAAAAATCTATGCGAATTGCAGTCATCGGTTCCGGAATATCCGGCATGGTATCCGCATATTTTCTCAGTCAAGATCACGATATTGTTCTGTATGAGGCCAATAATTATATTGGCGGACATACCCATACCATCGATGTATCCATCGGAGATATTTCCTATCCTGTGGATACCGGTTTCATCGTATTCAATGAAAAGACCTGCCCGAACTTTATTCGATTGATGCGATCACTCGGGGTAGCCTGGCAACCGTCGAACATGAGTTTCAGCGTTCAATGCGATCGGACGGAAACGGTTTTTTCCCCAGTACCTTGAACGCCTTATTTGTCCAACGGAAAAATTTTTTCCGTCCTTCATTCTACCGGATGCTTTGGGATGCGATCCGGTTCCGGCGCGAAGCATCGGAACTCATTCAGTCCGATGAATACGCCATTACCCTTGAATCCTACCTGGAACAAAAAAAATACAGTCACGCCTTCATTGAACATTTCATTATTCCCATGGCGAAGCCATCTGGTCGGAGGATCCTGTTCAGTTCAGACAGTTTCCGGCACGGTATCTGTTAGAATTTTTTAACAACCATGGTTTTTTTGAACGTGAGTCATCAGCCGCAATGGTTGGTTATCAAAGGCGGTTCGAGGCAATATATTGGTCCCTTAACCCGGTCCTATAAAGACCGGATTCGCCTGAACTCGAGACCGTCGAAGACATTGGTTTTACGGGATTGATCACAAAGATCCCCTTGTTTCGATCATCAATTGCTTTTCGTATGTTTTCATGAACCTTGCTGATGATCGGATAAGCCGGTGCAATTAAAATGGCAATCAAGTTACAAACAGATGGAATCAGTGCATAAAGCGTTCGTAGAACTAATTTTACCTGTTCAGGCTGTTCCTGGGGTGGTGAAAATCGCCATGCATACAGATGGAATTTTAATCCAATTTTTGTTCCATATCCTAAGGTTTCAGGTGTCAGGTGTCAGGAATGATGAACAGAGGCGCTGACACCTGAAACCTACATGTCCCCTGACACCTGACACCCGACACCTTTTCCCCAAAGCTAAATACCTAGCGCAGACGAACATGGATTTTCATATTGCCAACAGCCGTGATTCACACCCGGGTATGTTTCAGGTTTGTGATTTCGCAGGTGCGTTAAATACTCGCCACAACATTTCTGATGATCATTTCCAGCCGGGGAGAGGCTTGTTCGGCCACGCCAATGATTTGTTCAACGGTTGAAGGAACCGGCATATCCGGATCATGAACATTGGTTATGGTGGATAGGCCGAGCACCTTCACTCCGGCATGGACTGCCGTAATAACTTCCTGTATGGTCGAGAATCCCACCGCATCAGCGCCGATGGTCCTTAAAAAGCGGACCTCGGCCGGTGTTTCAAGTGACGGCCCTTTAAGTCCGGCATAAATCCCTTTCCGTAAAGGGATACCGGCATGTTTGCCGGCTTTTTCCGCAAGGGCCGACAGCTTTTTGTCGTATGCATGGATCATATCCGGGAATCGGATTCCCCAGCTATCCTCATTGGGTCCGATCAAGGGATTTTCTCCCGTCAAATTAATATGATCCTCGATGATCATAATGTCCCCGGCGGTAAATATGGGATGAAGGCCTCCGGAGGCATTGGTCAGTATCAATATCCTGACCCCCAGCTCGTGCATAACCCGTACCGGGAAGGCCACTTCAACCGGCGAGTACCCCTCATAAAGATGAAACCGGCCCTGCATGGCGATGATCTGTTTGCCTTCCATGTGGCCGAAAAGAAGCCGACCCGGATGGCTTTCAACGGTTGATGTCGGGAAATGAGGAATATTTTTATAGTCAACGCATTCGGATATATTTAGAATTTCCGCACTTTGCCCAAGGCCTGTTCCGGTCATCAGGCCGATTCGGGGCGGCCTTGTAATACGGGCACTCAGGAATTCAGCCGTTTCAATGGCTCGTTCTTTATAATTTCGCATCATTGAGCTGTCTTTCGGGAGATTCAATAACCTCCTGTAATCAATTATCATGCTTAAATCTAAACGAGTTGTGCTTTAAAAAAATCTTGGCGGTACAGTTATGACATTGCATATCAGGCAAACTCAATAGTTGCAAGATTTAGCTATAAATTTATTGACATGTTTTTTTACAGTCTATAATTAAAGAGGGTTGTAGTAAAGAAATGTAATATACATTTAACAATTGCTCTTTATTTAGGAGAATCAAATCATGTCTGAAGATGTAATCGGAGCGGTGATGGTGGTTGGCGGCGGGATTGCCGGAATGCAATCCGCTCTGGATCTGGCCGATTCCGGATTTTACGTTCATCTCGTTGAAAAGTCACCTGCCATCGGTGGGGTAATGTCACAACTGGACAAAACCTTTCCCACCAATGACTGTGCCATGTGAATTCTTTCACCCAAACTGGTCGAGGTCGGCCGGAACTTAAATATCGAACTTCACACGTGTTCCAAGATAGAACAAATTGACGGGGACGAGGGAAATTTCAAGGTAAAAATCCGCAGACTGCCCAGACATGTTGATTATGAAAAATGTACGGGGTGCGGAGAATGCGCAGCAGTAACTATAGACAAAAACAATCCTCCCAAAGAAGTCGATGGAAGACTGTGGGTTGATCGGATTAAAATCGATGAAGACAGATGCATTCACTGCGGGGATTGCGTAAGGGCCTGTATGGGTGAAAATCCGGAAAATCATGCATTGACAAATATTGTACAGAAAAGATTTGAGGCCATACGAAATAAAAAGATCATAAAGCCCCCCGCACTCTTTCAGGAAATTCTGGGGATGACGCAACAGGAAAGAAAAGAATTCTGGCAGGACCAGTTCACAAAATGCATCAAATGCTATGGATGCATCGATATGTGCCCCGTGTATGTAGAAGAACCGGATGGATTGGATCTTTCGAAATGGGTTGAAAAAGGGCGGGTGCCCCCTCCCTTTCCTCTTTTCCACCTTCTCAGAGCCTATCATGTATGGGACACCTGTGTGCTATGCGGTGAATGTGAGAATACATGTCCCGCCCAAATCCCATTGAAAACCATACAGGATTTTGTTCGATACCTCCCTCCCGAAAAGGTCTTCGAGGTGATTCCCGGCCTGGAAAATGAGGTCAGGAACGAAATCCTCAATTTTGTTGAAAGAAGAAAAACGTCGTCAAAGAGGATAGTCTATGAAGTTTGATATGGTCCTTACCACTTGCCCGTTTTGCGGAACCGGCTGTAATTTCTATTTAAAAGTCCTGGGAGAAGAAATTGCCGATGTGGTTCCCTGCAAGACTCATCCAGTCAGCAAGGGGGAGTTGTGTGTGCTGGGTCGAAATGCCTATAAATTTATTCAGAACAAAAATCGCCTGACAACGCCTTTGATTAAAAAGGGGGATAATTTTATAAAAGTGAGTTGGTCGGAGGCTTATCAGCGAGTGGCGGACGGCCTCTTTGGAATCAAAAAGACCTATGGTTCGGATGCCCTCGCCGTGCTGTCGAGTGCAAAATGCACCAATGAAGAAAACTACCTTATAATGAAATTCACAAGGGGCGTTCTGGGAACGAACAATATCGACCATTGTGCACGGCTCTGACATTCATCTACGGTGGCAGGTCTTGCCGCCGCATTCGGCGCGGGCGCCATGACGAACTCAATTTCCGAGATCGATGACACGGACTGTATCCTTGTCATCGGCAGCAATACGACCGGTCAACATCCTTTGGTGGCAAGCAGAATCATTCGGGCCAAAAAAAAGGGGGCAAAACTCATCGTCATCGATCCCAGAAAGATACCCCTCACAGAATATGCAGATCTATTTGTTCAGGTAAAGCCCGGCACCAACGTTGCCTTTATCAATGGAATGATTCATATTCTTATTGAAAAGGGTTTGATCGATGAAGTCTTCATTCGGGAAAGGACGGAGGGATTTGAAGAGCTGAAACACAAAGTCAAGGAATATCCGGCAGAAAGGGTCAGCGAAATTGCCGGTATTACCAGGGAAGCTCTGGAGACGGCGGCGCTTCTTTACGGCAGGGCGGATAAAGCCATGATCTTCTATGCCATGGGCATCACCCAGCACACCACAGGAACGGACAACGTCAAGTCCGTAGCCAACCTTGCCATGGTAACCGGAAATATCGGTCGCCCTTCCACTGGAGTGAACCCTCTCAGGGGACAGAATAATGTCCAGGGGGCCTGTGACATGGGAGCGTTGCCCAATGTCCTGACGGGCTATCAACCGGTGTCGGACCCGAGTGCAAGATCTCTGTTCCAGGAGAAATGGAATTTGTCGTTACCTGACGCTCCAGGGTTGACCGTCGTAGAAATGATGGATTCTGCCAGACAAGGTTCCCTTAAGGGGATGCTAGTGATCGGCGAAAACCCGATGATGTCCGACCCGGATACCCGACACGTAAAAGAATCCCTGGAAGCTCTGGACTTATTGGTTGTGCAGGATATCTTTTTGACCGAAACAGCAAAACTTGCCCACGTGATCCTTCCGGCAAGCTCATTTGCTGAAAAGGAAGGGACCTTTACCAATACAGACCGCCGCGTTCAACGGGTCAGAAAGGCGATTGATCCCATAGGACAATCAAAGCCCGACTGGCAAATCATCTCGGAGCTGGCCGGAAAAATGAGCGTTACAGGGTTCAATTTTGACTCGCCGGAAGAAATCATGAAGGAGATCTCCTCTGTGACCCCCGCCTATGCAGGGATTACTTATGAACGGCTTGATAAAGGTGAAGTACTTCACTGGCCATGTCCGGATGAAAATCACCCTGGAACTCCTTTCCTTCATGAAATAAATTTTCCCCTGGGAAAGGGGAGATTCTTTGCAATCGATTATATTCCGCCTGCCGAGCTGCCGGATAGTGAGTATCCATATATCCTTAGCACAGGGAGAATTCCCTTCCATTTTCACGGGGGGAGCATGACACGAAAAATTGATATCTTAAATACAGAAGCCCCTACAGGTTATGTGAACATCCACCCCGAAGATGCAAAAAAACTGGATGTTGCCAAAGGGGAATGGCTTACAGTAAGGTCTCGCCGGGGACAGATATCCATTAAAGCCAATATATCTGCCGAGGTTAAACCCGGAATCGTCTTTATTCCCATCCATTTTTCAGAATGTGCCGTCAATACCCTCACGGACAAAAAATTTGATGCCGTCGCAAAAATACCCGGCTTCAAAGTCTGTGCGGTAAGCATCAACAAGCAAGGTTAGAAAGAGTTATGGGTCTTTTCAACAGGAGACACCAATGAAAGAAAGGATCAAGAGAGAAGCAAGAAATACCCTTAGTGAAGGATGGGATGGCGTCCTCGGACTCATGAACAGATGGGGACAAGTCGGGCCATATTTTTTTCGGGATCCCGAAGAACTCGAAGACCTGGAGATCGAGCCCAGATACAACCTTGCAAAAACCATTCAACTGATGCTCAACAGACGTCCGGATCTTCGCATCGCAGCAGTCGTGAGAGGATGTGATGTCAGGGCACTCCGTGAATTGGAGAAAATGGGAAAAATAAAAACCCGGGGGCTCCGTCTTATCGGTATTACCTGTTCTCATGAGCAAGCTGAGATATGCAATTGTGAAAAGCCCGTTTATGAGACATTGAATTGTACGGGTTGCTGGAAATGTATGGACGCCTGTAAGGAACAGGCGATTGAAAGGGTAAATGTCTGCCCCATTCTCCTCCCCAGTGAATATGACGTGGGTTTGGCAAAAAGAAAGGCCATTTATGTTCCTTACGCACAGGCGGTACCCCTTAAGGCCATACGGGATAGCGAGCATTGTCTGAAGGTTTCCGGCGTTATGGATTGCAAGGGGTGTGAGACGGCCTGCATGGCGGATGCCATATTGCACGAAGACTGCGAGCAAATTGAGGAAATAGAGGTGGGTTCAATTGTCCTTGCACCCGGTTTTGAGCCTTTTGACCCGTCTAAATTCGACAATTATAATTACGCCAATCATCCGAACGTCATCACATCCATGGAGTTTGAAAGGATTCTTTCCGCCTCCGGTCCTACCGGGGGACACCTTGTCAGGATATCCGATCACAGGGAACCTGAAAAAATCGCCTGGTTTCAATGCATAGGGTCAAGAGATGTGAACGGGCATGGAAATGCCTTCTGCAGCTCCGTATGCTGCATGTATGCCATCAAAGAGGCAGTGATCGCCAAAGAACATGCGGGCGGCGACCTTGACTGTGCGATATTTTATATGGACATGCGGACCCCTGGCAAGGATTTTGAAAAATTTTATGAATCCGCCAGGAATCAACATGGTGTCCGCTTTATCAGAAGCCGCGTACACACCATAGATCCTGCCGCTGAAGATGACCTTACCGTTCACTATATAGCTGAAAACGGAACGCTTCAATCCGAAAACTTTGACCTGATTGTTTTATCGGTCGGCCTGCAAACCTCTTTCGAAATTATCGAACTTGCGAATAAGCTCGGGGTTGAGCTTACCCAAGGCAACTTCTGTAAAACAGATCCATTTGAACCCGTTGCGACATCAAGAAAGGGAATTTATGTCAGCGGTGCATTTCAGGGTCCCAAGGATATCCCCCAGTCCGTGATTGATGCCAGCGCCGCTGCATCCGCAGCCGGTGAAATATTAAGTCATGTTAGAAATACGTTAACAAAAACTCCAGAGGTCATCCCCGAAACAGACATTGTGGGCCAGCGCCCCAAAATAGGCGTTTTTGTCTGCAAATGCGGGATTAATATCGCCGGTGTCGTGGATGTGCCTGCGGTAACTGAATACGCGGCATCATTACCCTACGTGGAATACGTTACAAACAACCTCTATACCTGCTCCCAGGATACCCAGGACACCATGGCAAAGGTTATCAAGGAAAAAGAGCTCAACCGGGTTGTGGTCGCCGCATGCACGCCGAAAACCCATGAGGCGTTATTTCAGGAAACCCTTATAACCGCCGGGTTAAACAAATATCTATTTGAAATGTGCAACATTCGCAATCAAGATTCATGGGTTCATAAAAATAATCCCAAGCTGGCAACGGAAAAGGCAAAAGATCTGGTTCGAATGTCCGTCACAAAGGTTGCCCTCATGGAACCCCTCAAAGAAGCTGAACTGGAAGTCAATCAGAGCGCAATGGTTCTGGGGGGCGGCATATCCGGAATGGCGGCGGCAAGAAGCCTTGCCCGACAGGGATACGAAACGCATCTTATTGAAAAAACTGCGCAACTTGGCGGCCAGGCGTTAAATCTATTCCGGACACCGGCAGGTGAAAACATTCGAGAAAAAGTTAACGGCTATGTTGATGACATCACCAGGCATGAAAAAATTCATGTTCATCTCGATACAACCATTACCCGTGTTGGCGGCTTTGTGGGAAATTTTGAATCGGAACTTTTATCAAACGGAGAGACACGGATTTTAAAACATGGCGTCGCCGTATTGGCAACCGGCGCATCGGAATTGAAACCCAAGGAATATCACTATGGCAAGGACCCGAGGATCCTGACAAACCTCGATCTTGACAAAAAATTTATGGAAAAAGATCCAATCCTGGAACATCTCACCACAGCCGTATTTATCCAGTGTGTGGGCTCAAGGGAACCCCGGCGCCCGTATTGCAGCCGGGTCTGTTGCGCCCATTCCATTGAGAGTGCACTGGAATTAAAAAAACGCTGTCCCAATATAAATGTGTTTATCCTATACCGGGATATCCGGACATCTGGCGAGCAGGAATACCGTTACCAAAAGGCTCGCAAAGCGGGTATTATCTTTATCAGATATTCTCTGAACCGCAAGCCCGAGGTTGACCTGAACGGAGACCAACTCCGGGTAAGGGTAAGGGATCATATTCTTGACCGGCCGCTGGAAATTTCTGTGGATCTGATAGTCCTTGCTTGTGCCATCGTGCCGAATCGGGATGAAAAACTTGCTAATTTTTTTAAAGTGCCCATAAATGACGACGGTTTTTTTGTAGAAAAACATGCCAAGCTGGGGCCTTCGGAATTCGCCACGGACGGAGTGTTTCTTTGCGGAATGGCCCATTATCCGAAACCCATTGACGAATCCATCGCTCAGGGACTTGCGGCCGCATCCCGTGCCGTAACCCTTCTGTCCCGTAAAAATATATTTATGAGCGGAACGGTTGCCATGACCGATCCTGTCCATTGCAGTTCCTGCGGGGTATGTATTTCCGTCTGTCCTTACTCGGCAGCTTCTTTTATCCCCGAAGACAGCCGTTTTTTTCCGGGTAAAGCACAAATCAATCCCGTGCTTTGCAAAGGATGCGGGTTATGTACGGCATCCTGCAGATCGGGCGCGATCCATCTTAGAGGATTCGATAATGATCAGATTTTTGCGCAGATTTTTGCTTTGAATGAGGCAGGATAAAACTTAGGTGATTATTTTCAATTTTTGTGTTTTTAATAGCAAAAAAATTAAACATCATAATTTCTTTATTGCAAATAATTGAATATTTTCGATTGAAGATTGAATATTTAAGGAGTTCTGCCAGTTTTTTATGATTATCTATATCTCAATATGGAGCGAAGCGACTTCCTTAAATAGTCAATTGCCAATATTCAATCTATTTTTAGTTCCGAATCGTCCGGGTTTGGTATTAGGAGGCTTTTCAATATGTCACAGTGGGAACCCAAAATTGTCAGTTTTTTGTGTAACTGGTGCAGTTACGGAGCTGCGGATCTTGCAGGCGTCAGCCGAATGGAATATCCGCCCAACATTCGAGTGATCCGCATCCCCTGTACCGGCCGCATGAGCCCCAAGTTTATTTTAGCCGCTTTCAGGCAGGGAGCAGACGGCGTCTGGGTCTCCGGGTGACATCCCGGCGAATGCCATTACCTGGAAGGTAATTACTATGCCCGCAGAAAGTTTGCTTTATTCAACAACCTGATTGAATATATGGGGATCGAACCCGGCCGCCTGCATTTTTCATGGATTTCATCTGCCGAATCGACCAAATTCGTTGATGTGGTGAACCGGGTCACCTCGGCAGTCAAGACTCTGGGACCCAACAAAAACTTTATAAAAACACAAGCCAAGGTGGCTTAACATGCTTGCGTACATCGCTAAAATAAAGGAGATCTCCCGCCGGCTGTTACAAGAACGCAAAGTTGATATGGTTATCGGCTTCCGCGAGGGGACCGTTCCCATGATGAATGAGCCCTGTTTTGTCAAAACGCCCGAAGATGTTGACACCTTTGTGTGGGACAGCAACTGCGGAATCAATCTTGCAAACTATCTTGCCGACAGAAAGGAAAAAATCGGTATTGTAGCCAAGGGGTGCGATTCTCGAAATATTGTCACCCATATCATTGAAAACAAGATCAAACGGGAGCAACTGGTTATTATCGGTGTTCCATGCAAGGGAATGATTGACCGGCGCAAAATCCAGGCACTGTTTGAAACTGAAATACAAAATGTGATCGAGGCCGAGGGTACCCTCACCATCAAAGGCCGGGATTTTGAAAAAACCTTGAATAAAAAAGATGTGTTGCAGGATAATTGTGCACTGTGCATTCACCGCAACCCGGTAATATATGATGAACTTGTCGGAAATCTTGTTGAAGAGCAGAAGGACATGGACAGATATGAGAACGTCCGCAAAATAGAATCCTTGTCCCCGGAAGAAAAATGGAGATACTTCGATAACCTCCTTTCGGCCTGTATCCGCTGTTATGCCTGCAGAAATGCATGTCCCCTTTGCTACTGCCCCACATGCTTCGTGGACGAATCACGGCCCCAGTGGGTCGGCAAAAGCATCGATCCCACTGATACCCGAACATTCCATTTCTTAAGGGCCTATCATTGTGCCGGCCGGTGCACGGACTGCGGTTCATGCGAGCGGGCCTGTCCCATGGGAATAAAAGTACGTATGTTCACAAAAAAACTGGAAAAAGATTGTCTGGAACTTTTCGACTGGGAAGCCGGCATGACACTGGAACAGCGGCCGCCTCTCGACACCTACCGGCCGGATGATCCGGATGATTTTATAAAATAGCAAATTTTAATGAATATGAAAAGATGAAAGTCATAACAATTAAAAAAAAAGACTGGGCCAAAGGACTTGATCGGGTATACGATTCTTTTCGATTATTCGGTCCGGTTAAACAAGATGAATTTCATAATTTCAGGCAACTTGTCAAAGAAGAGCTTCCGGATCTGAAGTTATTAAATACCCGGCTTTCAGCAAAATCCATGGTTTATCCTCAGTCTGAAAAGATGTTCGAGTTCACTCTGAATGAAAACCTGGATGATCATCACATCTTAAAAGAAATCCATAAGGATTATTCACCTAAAGCGGTTATAGGTATCAGGCCCTGTGATGCCAAGGCGTTTCTTCTGGTCAAAGCAAACTTTGATACCCCCGAATATAAAGATCCATATTGGATAAAATCTTATGAATCCACAACCTTCGTAGGATATGCGTGCAACAGCCCCTGCAGTACCTGCTTTTGTACTACCGCCGGCTGCGGCCCGTTTCATGAACAAGGGCTCGACATTCTTCTTGTGGATTCAGAAGATCATTATTTGTTAAAGATCCTCACCGAAAAGGGAGAAAACTTTATAACTGCCGCCGGATGGGGTTCAAAAGCACATTCAAATGCTGATCTCCATGAGATCGAAACTCTGAAGCGGGCGGCAGAGGAAAAAATAACCGCCGGGATTTCAACAGACAAATTAAAACATAAAAAAACAACGGAACTTTTTGAAGCTCCTTTCTGGGAAGAGGTGGCTTTTGCCTGTATCAACTGTGGAACCTGCACCTATGTGTGTCCCACGTGCTGGTGTTTTGACATCCAGGACGAAATTTCAGGACTTTCAGGAATACGGTTGCGCAACTGGGATAGCTGTATGTATCCGCTATTCACTCTGCACGGATCCGGTCACAATCCCAGAAACACCAGGACAAAGCGGGTCCGCCAGCGGTTTATGCACAAGCTCAAGTATTATGTGGATAAATATGGAAACGGAATTCAGTGTGTGGGCTGCGGTCGATGCATTCGTTATTGCCCGGTTAATATTGATATCCGCAAGGTGTGTGGTTTGATGAACAGTTTTGAAATGTAAAGCCCTGGATTCGCAAACCGGGGGTGTAAATCAAGATTGTTGGTTATTGAGTTCAATCGTAAGGTGTCAGTGTTCAGGTTTCAGGTTTTAGTTCTTCAAGTTTCTCAACCCTGACACCTGACACCTTTTCCCCAAAGCTAAATACGTAGCGCAGACGAACATGAATTTTCATATTGCCAACAGCCGTAATTCACACCCGCAAACCGGTTTAAAATAAGCGTCAGGTATGATTAAATTTTATGCCGGGAAAGATAATATTTTTAATATGGTATAACTATTAAACAATCGATCCTCAGCGGGGGTTACACCAGTGCAAAATCCCTATTTGCCTTATCCGGTTCGTATCGAGGAAATAATAACCGAAACCGAAGATAAAAATCTTAAAACATTCAAATTCGTCTTTATCAACCCGGACGACCAAAATAAATTCACATACAAGGCCGGACAGTTTGCGGAACTTTCCGTGGCCGGAAAAGGGGAAATCCCCATAGGAATTGCGTCATCCCCCACGGAAAAAGGGTTTTTAATGTTCACCATAAACAAAGCGGGCCTGGTAACCTCCCATATTCACGCTATGAAGGTCGGCGACATTATGGGAATCCGTGGCCCTCTGGGAAACTGTTATCCCTGGGAAGTCATGGAAGGCAAAAATATTGTGATCATCGGCGGCGGTTTTGCATTTACAACGCTTCGCTCATCCATAATTTACATGCTTGATCCGGACAATCGTCCAAAATTTAAAGATATTCATGTGATATACGGTGCCCGAACCCCGGGGATGCTCCTTTACAAGGACGAACTGGCCCAGTGGGAAAAGCGCAATGATATTCATATGCACATTACTGTGGACGGCACGGACAACCCGCACTGGAAATATCATATCGGTTTTGTACCGACCATTACCGATCAGCAGGCACCACCGGGGAGTGAAGAAACGTATGCAATTATTTGCGGGCCGCCCATCATGATCAAGTTTACCCAGCCGGTGTTAGACAAGCTCGGTTATCTCCATGATCATATTATCATGTCCCTTGAAATGCGCATGAAATGCGGTATCGGAATATGTGGCCGCTGCAATATCGGCAAAGAATATGTGTGTAAGGACGGTCCGGTCTTTACACTGGCTCAGCTCAACACTATGCCGAAAGAGTACTAACATTAAAATCAGGTTTCCATTAAGTTATATAAACTTAATCGCTTGTTGTCACACTGAATTTAAATCTAAACAAACATGTAATAAAGTCCATGGAATTTTATAGCCCCGGTCTGGGGCGTTTTTGACCCGTCAAAACATTCCGGACAGTTCCAATGAATGGTCTTTCTTTTTAAAGGGTTCGGGGCATTTTTGCCCCATTTATGCAACGGGCTTCCAAAATAAACTAAACCCTGTTTTATGCTGTTTTGTCTTGTTATTTCAAATATATAACTTTTTTTCTTTTTTTTGGCATATTTTTTGCTGAACCAATTTGTCGCCTATAAAATTTTGCCAAACATTTTAAGTTTTTCATTTGGTGTCGTAATGGGATAATATTTTCCGTTAGAAAACGTGCTTGTGTTGAGTTTCCCGCAAAGGAAAGGAGGTTGGTAACATGGCAGTAAAAATAATCATTAAACGGATTGTACCGGAAAACAAGGCGGAAGCGCTGAAGCCTCTTCTTCAAAAGCTCAGGAACCTGGCCATGGAACAACCGGGTTACATTTCCGGGGAAACATTTAAGAGGATTGATCGACCCGGCGAGAGCCTGGTGGTCAGTACCTGGAAGTCCATGGAGGACTGGAGGAAATGGGTGGTTAACGACCTGAGAAAAGGAACCCAGGAAAAAATTGATCATTTGCTCGGAGAAAAGAGCGAGTATGAAATCTATTCATATGATTAGATGAAAGGAATTTGATAATGGGTATTATCGCGGACAAGATAAAAGATCTGAAAGAACGGGAAGCCAGGATCCTGGAGATGGGCGGCGAAAAAGCGGTTGCCGGTCAGAAAGAGAAAGGCAAACTCACCGCCCGGGAGCGTCTCGGTATGTTTTTCGATCCCGGCACATTTCGGGAGCTGGACATGTTCGTGACTCACCGGTGTGTGAATTTTGGCATGGAGAAGGTTAATATTCCTTCAGACGGTGTAATTACCGGTCATGGTCTTGTGGACGGCAGGCCGGTATTTGCCTTTGCCCAGGATTTTACGGCCAGGGCCGGCAGTCTGGGCGAGATGCATTCCAAAAAGATTTGCAAGATCATGGACATGGCCTTAAAAGCCGGTGTGCCGTTTGTGGGTATGAACGATTCCGGCGGGGCCCGGATTCAGGAAGGGGTGGATTCTCTTTCCGGATACGGGCAGATTTTTTACCGGAATTCCATGTCATCCGGTGTGATTCCGCAGATTTCAGCGATCATGGGTCCTACGGCAGGGGGGGCTGTGTATTCACCGGCCATGACGGACTGGATTTTTATGGTAAAAAACACCAGCTACATGTTTATTACCGGTCCGGATGTTATTAAGTCGGTCACCGGTGAAAAGATCAGTTTTGAGGATCTTGGGGGCGCCATGACCCACAACGAGAAGAGCGGGGTGGCGCATTTTGCCTGTGAAGACGATGAAGACGCCATCGGCCGGATCAAAAAACTCTTATCTTATCTTCCGTCCAACAACATGGAAGATCCGCCGGTGGTGAATACCGGTGATGATCCCCGGCGAATCGACCCCGGCCTTGATGCCATTATTCCGGACAATCCCAACCAGTCTTATGACATGAAGGACGTGATTCATTCCATTGTGGACAACGGGGATATTTTTGAGCCCCATGAATATTTTGCCCGGAATATTATCGTATGTTTTGCCAGACTGAACGGGAGAAGTATCGGCATTATCGCCAATCAGCCCCGGTTTCTGGCCGGGTGTCTGGACATCGACGCTTCGGACAAGGCCACCCGGTTTATCCGTTTTTGTGATGCGTTTAACATTCCCATGCTGACCATTGCGGATGTGCCCGGCTATCTTCCCGGCAGCCATCAGGAGTGGGGGGGCATTATCCGTCACGGGGCGAAACTTTTGTGGTGCTATTCGGAAGCAACGGTGCCGAAATTGCTTCTGGTCACGCGCAAGGACTACGGGGGGTCTTATCTGGCCATGTGTTCAAAAGACCTGGGAGCCGACATGGCATTTGCCTGGCCCAGTTCGGAGATTGCGGTGATGGGTGCTGGGGGGGCCTGCAATGTGATTCATCGACGGGAGATCAAGGCGGCGGACGATCCCGAGGCCAAGCGCAAGGAGAAAGTCAAAGAATATGAGGATCTGTTTTCAAATCCGTACTGTGCCGCGGGCCGGGGTTTTGTGGATGCGGTGATTGTTCCCGGTGAGACCCGGCCGCGCCTGATCGATGCGCTGGAAGTCATGTGCAGCAAGCGGCAGGTGAGTCCACCCAAAAAACACGGAAATATACCGATGTGATTTATTATTGAATATTGAAGGTTGACTATTTAAAGTCTTGGAATATTATTTTTCAAATATTCAATTTTCAATAGTAAATCGTCATTTAATAATGGTGAAACAATGGGAAACAAAAACAAGATATCGGCCGCCATATCCGCCGTGATGCATTATATCAAAGCAGAAGAAGAGGCTGTTTGGATACAGTCTCTGGCAGCGCCCGGAGTTGAGCGGGCAGATGTCCATGCTGCGGCGCCGGTGAAACTGTGGGGAATGAGCGGGCGGCAGGCCCAGATGCAGATGAGAAATATGATGCAGATGAGAACCTTTAGATAACAGTGCTTCACGATGTTATACCCTGCGGATTTACCGTTTTTGAATCGGAGAAATATTCATAAGAGGAGACGATTAAAATGAGCAGTCATGATCAGATAAATATAACGGCCATGGATTACCGCAAAGACCGGGCGGCGGCGGAAAATCCCGTTAAGATCGTAGACCTGAGCCTGCGCGATGGTCATCAGTCCCTGTTTGCCACCCGGGGACGGACCGAAGACATGATTCCGGTGGCCGAGAAGATGGACGAGGTGGGATTCTGGGCCATGGAAACCTGGGGGGGCGCCACCTTCGACGCCATGCACCGTTTTTTGAACGAGGACCCGTGGGAAAGGATCCGGACATTAAAGCGGTACATAAAAAAGACGCCCTTTTCCATGCTGTTGAGAGGTCAGAATCTTGTGGGATACAGAAATTATGCGGATGATGTTGCCCGGGCCTTTGTGGAGCGAGCATCGGCAAACGGCATGGACATTTTCCGGACATTTGACGCTCTGAACGATTTTCGTAATTTTGAAACGGTGGTTTCCGCTATCAAAGACTGCGGAAAACATTTCCAGGGCTGTATCTGTTACAGTATGACCGAACCGCGGCTCGGCGGAGAAGTGTATAATCTTGAGTATTATGTCAGCAAGGCCAGGGAACTGGAAGCCATGGGCGCCGACACGATCTGTATCAAAGACATGGCCGGCATTATCGCACCTTATGATGCTTATGAAGTTGTCAAAGCCTTAAAGGCGGCCGTGAAACCGCCCATTCATTTTCACAGTCACTTTACTTCGGGCATGTCTCCCATGAGTATTTTGAAGGCCATTGAGGCGGGTGTTGATATCGTGGACACCTGCATGTCGCCGTATGCCTACCGGACCTCCCATGCGGCCGTAGAACCTCTCGTGATGACACTGTTGGGGACCGGCCGCGACACCGGCCTGGATATCCGGCAGCTGGCGGAGATCAACGAAATACTGGAAGCGAAGGTCATGCCCAAATATAAGCACCTGCTGGATGATTCCAGGGTATCGATCATCGACATCAATGTGTTGCTGCACCAGACTCCGGGCGGCATGCTTTCCAATCTGGTGAACCAGTTAAAGGAAATGGATGCGTTGCATAAAATCGATGAGGTTTACAAAGAACTTCCCAGGGTCAGAAAAGAACTGGGACAGATTCCGCTGGTTACGCCCACCAGCCAGATTGTCGGGATACAGACGGTCAACAATGTTCTGTTTGACGATAAAGACGAGCGCTACAAGATGATTACCGACCAGGTCAAGGATTTGTGCTACGGATTATATGGCAAGACCGCTGTTCCCATAGATTCCGAGGTACAAAAGAAAGCGCTTAAAAACTATCCCAGGGGAGAAGATCCCATTACCTGCCGTCCGGCCGAGGTGTTGGAGCCCGAACTTGAACAGGCCGGGAAAGATACCCTGGGGCTTGCACAGGATCCGGACGATGTTCTTGTGTATGCGCTTTATCCCATTACCGGGAAGCGGTTTTTAAAATGGAAATACGGCAAGGAAGATCCGCCGGCCGAAGTCAAACCCCGGACCCTGGAAGAGATTAAAGAAGAAAACGAGCGGATCAAACTGGCCAAGCTCGGTCTTTTGGTCAGAAAATCGGAAAAGAAAGCTCCGCCCAAGACCGATGCGCTGCGCACCTTTAATGTGTTTGTGGATGGTGAATATTTTGAGGTGGGGGTTGAAGAGCCCGGAGGATCACCGGTTATCAGCTATGCCCGGCAACTGCCGGTTCAACCGCCGGTTTCAGCTCCGGCCAAACCCAAACCAGCGAAACCTGTTCCTCCCGATCCGGAACCCTCCAAACCGGCCGCACCTGCAAAACCGGAACCGGCTCCTGTGGCTGCCGGTGTTGAAGGCACTCCGCTGAAGGCACCCATGCCCGGTATGATTGTCAGATATTCCAAACGGGTGGGAGATGCGGTGAACAAAGGATATACCGTGGTTATCCTGGAGGCCATGAAGATGGAAAACGCCCTTCCGGCTCCTGCGGACGGTACGGTCAGGGCGATTAATTTTTCCGTCGGCGATTCGGTGGCCAAAGACGATGTGCTGTGTGTTATCGGCTGAAACAATTGAAAATCAAAGAAGGTTATTACCAGGCCAGCGGCCTAAGGCTTAAATTGAAAAATAAGGTGAAATATATGATTGAAATCAGAATACATGGTCGAGGCGGACAGGGAAACGTTGCGGCCGCGGAGCTTCTATCCATCGCGGCTTTCAAGGACGGCAAATTCGCTCAGGCGTTTCCTTCTTTTGGAGCGGAACGGGTCGGCGCTCCTGTCCAGGCTTTTGTTAGAATTGATGACAAAAAGATTCGCACCCGGGAAGATGTACTCCATCCGAATTATTTAATTGTCCAGGACTATAGTCTGGTCGAGAATGTGCCTATTTTGGATGGGCTAAGGCCCGATGGGTTGGTGATGATCAATTCTGATAAATCCCCCGAGGATTTGAAACTTAATACCACGGCTACGGTGAAAACCATTCCCGCCACAGAAATCGCCATTGAAATTATCGGCAGGCCCATTCCCAATGCCATTATGATCGGAGCTTTTTGCTCTGTTACCGGTCTGGTGAGCCTGAAAGCGGTGCAGGAAGCCATCATGGAAAGGTTTCCGGGCAAAGTGGGTGAAAACAATGTCGCTGCCCTTGAACGGGCACATGAAATCATGCAAAAGAGGTAGGGTTATGCTTAAACAAATTGAAGGATCTCAAGCTGTTGCGGATGTGGTGGCCTTATGCCGACCCAATGTCATTGCCGCCTATCCCATTACCCCGCAGACCCACATTGTGGAAGATTTGTCTCTCATTGTGGGACAGGGAAAACTGGATGCGGAATTTGTTAATGTCGAGAGTGAATTTAGCGCAGCTTCGGTCGTTTTGGGCGCAAGTGCGGCCGGCGCCCGGACCTACACGGCCACCTCTTCACAGGGATTATTGTTAATGGCCGAAGTGATCAACTGTATTTCCGGGATGCGCCTGCCCATTGTTTTAACCTGTGCCAATCGTGCCATATCCGCGCCGCTGAGTATTTGGAACGATCAGCAGGATTCCATGGCAGTAAGGGATTCGGGCTGGATTCAACTTTTTGCCGAGGACAACCAGGAGGCTGCGGATTTACATATCCAGGCATATAAAATTGCCGAGCAGACCTTTCTGCCGGTGATGGTCTGTATGGATGGTTTTATTTTAACCCATGCTTTCGAACCGGTGGATATTCCCGAGCAAAAACAAGTGGACGATTTTCTGCCTCCCTTTAAGCCCAGGCATATCGTAGATCCCAGGTGGCCGAGAGGTATCGGTCTATATGCCGATCCGCGCTTTTACATGGAGACCCGCTATATTTTGCACCGGGCCATGGAGAAATCCGAAAAGACCATAAAAGAAGTCAGTGCTGATTTTGCCAAAACGTTTGGTAGAGACAGCGGCGGGTTTATCAAGACCTACAAGCTCAAAGAGGCTGACGTGGCCATTGTATCCATGGGGTCTGTGGTCGGCACCATTAAGGACCTTATCGACCAGCTCGAGGAGGAGGGAAAAAAGGTCGGACTGTTGCAAATATGTTCCTATCGTCCCTTCCCCCGGCAAGAGATTTACAACGTTCTGAAAGACAAAATGAACATTGTGGTGCTGGAAAAGTGTATTTCTCTGGGTAGAGGCGGCATTTTGGCCAGTGATATCCGATGGTCTTTTCCACGTGCTGAGAAAAAAGACCGTAATATCAGCAGTTTTATTGCCGGCCTCGGCGGCCGTAACATCACCGCGGACGATTTGAGATATATGGTTGAACGGGTTGAGAAAGAACCGGTGGAACTGGAATTTTTAGGATTAAAAAAGGAACTTATAGCAGATAAGGATTTATGATAATGAATGTAAAAACCGAAGAACTCAACAGGGTGGAAAAAAAAGATCTGTTTACCAGTGGCCATCGAGCCTGTGGCGGATGCGGGCAGGCGCTGGCCGCCCGTCTGGTGCATGATGCTGCCGGTGAAAATACCATTGCCTGTGTTGGAACGGGTTGTCTGGAAGTTTTTAGTTCGCCCTATCCGGATCCTTCCTGGCGCATACCCTTTTTACACAGTCTTTTCGAAAACCCGGCGGCAGTGGCCTCGGGCGTGGAAGCGGCGTATAAGGCGTTGAAAAAGGGACCGGTGAATATCATCGCCCAGGCCGGCGATGGCAGTACGGCGGACATCGGCTTTCAGTGCATCAGCGGTATGTTTGAACGGGGTCATAACGTGCTTTATGTCTGTTACGACAACGAAGCCTACATGAATACCGGGGTTCAGCGTTCCAGCTTTACCCCCTATGGCGCATGGACCTCCACAACGCCCATGGGGAACCCCACCCGCAAGAAAAACCTGCCTCTCATTGCCGCCGATCATGGCATTCCCTATGTAGCTACGGCCACCGTAGATGATTTTAGAGACCTGCAGCGCAAGGTGAAAACCGCACTCTCCATCGAGGGACCCAAATATATTCATATTCTGGTGCCCTGTCCCCTGGGATGGGGACATCCCGGGGAACTCACCGTTAAAATTTGCCGGTTGGCCAAGGATACGGGTTTGTTCCCCATATTTGAAATCATCGATGGTAAAATAACCAATGTCAAAAAGATTCCGGTCAAAGTACCGGTGGAAGAGTATCTGAAACTGCAAGGCAGATTCAGATTTCTGTTTAAAAAAGGAGAGCCCACGGAAAAAGTGGCCGAAATTCAGAAAATTGCCAACCAAAACATAGAGAGGTTTAACTTATAATGGAAAAGCTACCTTTAGGATTAGCACTGGATTTGCGTAAAGTTGTTCCTTACAAGACCGGGTCGTGGCGGACCCTTATGCCGGTAAATATCATGCAGACGCCGCCCTGTACCCAAAGCTGTCCTGCAGGCAATGACATTCGTGGTTTTTTGAGAGTGCTTGCGGAAAAACAGAACTATGAGGAAGCCTGGCATGTGTTGACCCGCACCAATCCTTTGCCGGCGACCTGCGGCCGCGTGTGTCCCCATCCTTGTGAGGCGGGGTGTAATCGCCGGGACTTTGATACGCCTCTGGCCATAAACTGCGCGGAACGTGCTGTGGGAGACTATGGGTTGGAGTATAATCTGAAGCATAAAAAACTCATTTCCAAAAGAAAAGAGAAAGTGGTGGTGGTGGGTTCCGGGCCGGCCGGGCTTTCCTGTGCCTTTCACCTGGCCAAAAGAGGGTTTCATGTGAAAATATTCGAAGCCAATAAGGAGCCCGGTGGTTGGATGCGATATGGTATTCCTTCCTATCGTCTGCCCAATTACATTTTAAAGCAGGAGATCGATAAGATCCTGGAGTTGGGCATTGAACTGGAATGCAATGTCAAGGTCGGGGTTAATATTCCCATGGATCAATTGACCCGAGATTATGATGCCGTGTTTCTGGGTCTGGGCGCCCAGATGGGAACATCTATAAAAATTCCCGGTGAAGATGCAAAAAACGTGTTTACCGGTGTGGAATTTTTAAAACTGATTAACAGCGGTCAGATCGTGGAAATCGGCAAAGACGTGGTGGTGATTGGCGGCGGGAATACAGCCATGGACTGCGCCCGGGTGGCCAAACGGCTGGGGGCCAATGTCAGTGTGTTTTATCGCCGCACCCGGATGGAGATGCCTGCCATAACCGCCGAAATCGATGAGGCCCTGGAAGAACGCATCATGTTTCGTTATCATACCAATCCGCTGAAAATCATTACCGACGAGGACCGGGTAGTGGGTCTTTTGTGCGGGCAGATGGAGCTAAAGGAATCCGACGCCAGTGGCCGGGCCCGGCCGGTTCCCATCGAAGAATCGGAATCGGTATATCCGGCCGACACGGTGATCATGGCAACGGGCCAGGCGGTGGATTATGACGGCATCGACACTCAAAAACGAGACAACCAATGGATCTCTACCAACGAAAACCTCATGACCAGTATGGACGGTGTTTTTGCCGGCGGTGATGCGGTCCTTGGCCTGGAAACCGTTGCTGTTGCCGTTGGTCAGGGTCTTCGAGCCGCTTCCGCGATTGAAGACTACATTGAAGGGAATGTGGAAAGCCAACTGGCACCGCCGCCGGTGATCTACTCAAAGGATCTGAATACTTACTATTATACGCACAAAAAGCAATTCAACAAAAAGGCGATCTCAATCCATACTCGGCTGAAGAATTTCAGAGAAATTTATCCGCCTTTTAATCGCCAGGAGATTATCAAAGAAGCCGAGCGCTGCTTCAGTTGCGGTCTTTGTTTCTATTGTGGGAATTGCTATATGTACTGCCCGGATAATGCCGTTAAGATATCCCCGTCAACCGGAAAATACGATTTTGATCTGGATTTTTGTAAGGGATGCGGCCTGTGTGCCAAAGAATGTCCCTGCCATTATATTCTGATGACTCTTGAAAAATGATGCTGTGATTAATTTTGGTTTTTATGAATTCATCAAACATATGGGAGGATTCGATGAACCTGCCTGCAAACCCTTTGGGGACTTGTGTTGGGAAAAAGCTAATGATGGGGGTTACCGGTCTGGGCTTCTGCTGTTTTCTGAC
>CAYPIW010000179.1:0-10359 GCA_964410925.1 uncultured Desulfobacteraceae bacterium | reverse complement strand
ATGTGAATATTAGCGCTCGAGTTTTGCATCTTCAATCAACCCGTAATACCTATTTATTGCCCGTCTGAATAATTTTTCTCGATGGATTGAGAGATCATCGTATTCTCTATAATCTTCCATATAAGCATCAATGGGTTTGCTGTCTTTTTTAAATCCATCCAGTCCATATTTTCCCAAGTATTCCAAATAATCAGATACAATATCAAATTCTGCTTCAAAAAACTTTATCGTGCTTTCATTTTTCAATAATATTGATTTATATTTCCGTAACAGATTCCGATTGTTCTCCCCGGTTTCACCATTAAAATCTACGCCATCGATATCAGCGTGCCAGCTATGGGACTTCAAAAAGCTTCCATCCTTATCTTCAAACAAAGAATATTCGCATGTTTGGTGACAGTTAGGGCAATTGATTTCAAAGCAATTTGACATGGAATCAAAGCTTATTAAAGATCCATCTGTTGAAATCGAAATTAAGATCTCACTACATGCCCAACACCGGATATTCAGTGTTGATTCTATCCACTCTAAATAATGTTTCATAATCATCCCTTTGAGAATCTGTACCGGCTATATTCGTAGAAAATTGTGATATAAGCAACTAAAAAATCATATTTCACTTAACTCCTAAATTTGAAAATATCTTTATCCGATTAAATCAATACGTCGGCACGTCGGCGAATTTTTGCTCTCTCCAGAAACACACAGAGCCTCAATTGCAAAATCATTGAAACGGATAATCTTTTGACAATCCGTCGTAAAGATGGAATGTTATATATAATTAAGAATTGGTGCTTTATTCACAAAATTAAGGTGAATAAAGCAGTCTCGCAACAGATGAAAAACCTCATCCTGATATGAAAAATCAACAGATCCATCGTTCAGGGCCAAAGAATATGGCAGAGCATATGAGTGTTGCTGGGGCCATTACTATAATTGCAATTGAACCCGGATTGGGATGTATTGTGCGGCTGTTGATGCTGCTGTTGAATGATGCTAATCAACACAAATTCACTTCAATTCGTCACGAACAGGGCAAATGGTTAAACTGATTCAACATGAAAGTCTGCTACAGTAGCAGCTGTTTGAAACACAACATATGGTCTATCACATTTCCTCTTATGATTATTTAGACAGGGCGCGAGAACGATTTGCTGAAGGATCTCACCAGGCATTATTCTATGCGGCGCTCGAACTGCGTTGTGGAATTGAACAGCGTATACGAGAATATTCAAGCGTCCAAAAACAGATCTCCGAAAGACTACGGAAAGGATGGCGGATCACTCATTTAGGGAAAGATTTAAACAAGGTGTTTACGGCGCGTAATATGGTTATTGAGCTTACAATAATTGATGAAACAAAAGGGGACCCAATAATCATCCTATACTACACTCCTGGAACACCAGGATTGCAGAATATTTATAAAAAACTGGATAACTATCTCCATGCAATGAAAGAATCTCAACCAGACGAAACTGAATGGTGGCAAGATTTTAAATGGTTATTAAAAAGGGGCATTAAAGGCCTTGAGAGCGCTACAAAGGGGAATCTAATGGGCATCCCATTGATTAACCCAAAGACCAATCAATTAACTATGCATACTCAATTTGAAAGGAACGACTCGTTGTTTGAAAAGTTTAACGCAGTTTTAAAAGAAACCCAACAAATCAATTTTGAGGTTCGGTATTTGGATTCTGAAGTGTTTTAGAATTCCCCTGACGACCTTAATGATACATTGAATAAAAGGTCGCCCGTTTGCACATTTTACAGGGCATGGTGCCTATTTTTTTGCCGGTATCATCCTATTAAAAAAAATTACATCTTTCCACAAACAAAGAAAAAAGCTACAAAAAAAAGAGTCCGGCTTTATAAATAAACTTGTTGCTGAATCTGTTCCGAAGCCTGTTCATGCAGTTCAGACGAATGGTCTTATCGAAAAACGCAATTTTATTTTTGGGAAAGAAAATAATACGGTATTGGCGTCGCGTTTAAAATAGAGAGCCAGGTACAAGAGTCGGTGCTGAAAAGTTTTGTGGATATGATTCAAAAGCAAATGACATCCAAATAGTATCACAAGCTATTTATATTGCTAAATATTTTAGGTCAGGGCTATATCTCACACGTTTTATGAATTTGGTCATAAACTTTCATTTTTCATAAAATTTAGATTGAGGCTTTTAATTGTAGCACTTTTTAAAAATAGAGGCGCTTAATATGATTATGAAATCAAATAAGCCTTTATTGTCATTAATTGCTGGATACATATCCAGCTTAGTAGGTTACCTCATTTGGTATTACAAAATATGGCATTACTCATAATATCAAAAGAACATCACCCATGCAGCCAATATGGACATTGTTGCATTTATATTTGGTATAACTGCTTTATATCTATTCTTATATTATTTGATTTTGTCCATTAGAATATTTCAAATGCCTTGGAACTCCTTTTTTCTTGTATCAATAATAACATTATTGACCATTTTTTTAATCCCATCTGTCTATTATGCAAGATACCAATTTACAAGAGCTGAAGAAAAAAGTCTGAAAGAAAGAGAAGCCAAATTAAATAATGCAATTGCAGAAAATGATGCGTCAAAAAATTATACTGCAGAACTTCAAGTGAAGCTGGGATCTGAGCATAAAGATAATAATAAACTAAGAAAACAGTCAAACAAAACAATCAGAAAAACAAAATCTTTAGAAGAAGACAGAATAAAAGAAGATGTTATTGTAAAATTAAAAGCAAACGAGGATTATTCTAAGATAAAAATAAATCCAGAGGTGGATAACTACGATTCAGGTACAAAAAATCAGGTGATCATTTTTAAGGTCCAGATTACTGCTTCAAGCACTCGGCTTGCATTAAATTCCCCGGAATTTAAAGGGCTAAAAAATATATGGGAATATAAAGACAGGGGCCTATACAAATATACTTTAGGAAACGAAAAAGATTTAAAATCAGCATATCGATTACAGTCGGAATTCCGAAAGAAGGGATTCGTCGGAGCTTTTGTGGTAGCTTTCAAAAACGGAAAAAGAATACAAGTGAGAGAAGCGAAAAAGCTTTTGAATTAATTATATCACAATCATTGTTAAATATCTTAGAGTACAAATATTGAGATATTACATGTAGGATAATAGCAAGGAAAAACATTTCGTGGCTAATAAAAATAATGAAAGTTTAGAAATGTCTGGTTGGGAGAAATTAAAAATTATCAGTAATGCTTTTGCAGCGGTTATGGGGACTGACTATGAGGCCCTATGAACAATAAAATGAAAACTGATTTAGATAAAATAATACAAAAGATAATCCAATTCCGGGATAACCGGGAATGGTCGATCACCCGGAACAGGTACAGGTAAATGAAATTGAAGGTGGCCAAACCGTTGTGCTGGAATTAAGAACAGCTAAAAGTGATATGGGAAAGATCGTCGGTAAACAGGGCCGAAATGCAAATGCTATTAGGACAGTATTAAATGCAGCTTCTGGAGGTGCTGGTAAAAAGTATGTGCTTGAGATTGTTGATTGATGTAGTTGGACTGGATCTGAAGAAACACTTAACAATGAGGTTAAGTGCAAGGAAATTGAGCTAATAAAACTTCATAGATCAAATGATCTAAAAAGGCTAAAAAATGCATAAGGAGTCAAAGATCTACAATAACTTGAAGGAAGAAACTTCCCTTCATAAACCGCACCGCCATAGAGGAAAATCATCAGAGAACTATCTAAATAAAGACATAATTCTGAAAGAGCTTACCATACACTCTGGACAGACAATTCTTGATGCTGGTTGCGGTAACGGCTACATGTCAAAAAACTTTTCGAATTTATTAAACAATACTGGAAAGGTCTATGCTTTAGATCCTGACAACGTGGCAATAGAAAAACTTAAAGAAGAAATAAAGGGAACTAATATAGAACCAATAAAAGGAGATATTACCAAAAGAACACAGATAGAAGAATCTTCCATAGACTTGATCTATCTTTCAACCGTATTTCATGGATTTTCCAAAGACCAGATAGATGCTTTCCAAAAAGAAGCAAAACGCCTATTAAAACCGAATGGTAAGTTGGCGGTCATAGAGATAAAAAAAGAAAACACACCGTTTGGCCCTCCTTTAGAAATAAGGTTTTCTCCAGATGAACTTAAAAAAGCAATAACCCTAATGCCTATATCCTTGGTGGAAGTAGGTGAGTATTTTTATATGCAAGTTTTTGAGAATCTGAAGAAAGAATAGCTTTCTGATCATTGAATTGATATGGAACATGCTTCGCTATGTTATTTCAAAGATACATCACCAGAACATTAAACTGCGATAGAACCTTTAAATAACTCGTCTCACACTTTTTCTACTCCAATTCCCTCAAAATAAGTCAAAATTCTGACATCAGTATAAATTGACGTCAATATCTTGTAATATTATTTTTTAAGAACACCATGATATAATGTTGAACTCACTGTAATAAAGGGTATTTCTTGTTTTTCACATTTTGGCATGTATTTTGCTGAAAGAGTTGGGGTTATGAAGAAAGCCAAGCAATTTTCAGAAAATGAAAGGATTATATTTATGAAAAGAAGCGAAGAACCAAAGAAAACATTCGGAAAGATTCAATCAGACAACCATTCAAGCGGAGATATGTCTAACATTGATTTTGGTGGCGATTTCCATCATGTAAAACAGTATGTTGATAACATAGTGAAGCAAGTACATGTCCAAACACCATCACCAGAAACAGATATTGAACAATTAATTAAATCCCTTCAAACAAACAGAATGCTTCTTATTAAATATAGGGAAGTCTTTGAAGATTCAGTGATAGAAGACGGTACGATTGATGATTTGAAAATTATCGCTGCAATAAGAAATATTGTGACAGCCATAAAGAATATCGAAATGCTAATTCCTAATATAACTTTCAAGGGGGGAATGGCGGAATTTAAGGAAGGTGAAAGCGACCCGGTAAGGTTGTTGATGAATATTATTGCACGTATAGGAAATATCAAAAATAATATCATTGTTACAGAACCAAAATGTCCCCATTGTTTTGAAGAGATATCGACAAAAAATGGTTATAAAAACTTAATCTTATCTGTAAAACCATCTCCAAAAAGATTGTTCTTTTATTGCGGTTGTAAGCCCATCGAAACTGTAAACGATGTTAAGGTGTCTTCTGCTGAGAAGCATACATGCAAAAAGTGTAACAAACCGTTTTGCTTGTATATAGCTTCAAAAAGAAGTCTTGTGGAAAAAATCAAGGATGCAAAAATAGCAGACAAAACATAACAAAGGAATCGTTGGACTAAGCTAACTTATTTGAAGGCTTGAAATTTTTCGAACAACATCATCGTCAATTCCGCCTTAACATAACCCCATAAAATATATTCAAACGAAAATAATACACAATGCATGCCAAAACCGGGATGTTGGGACTATTATAAAGGTTTAGGGCAAAATCGAATCGACGATTTATGTTTGTATTAATTTGTATTAATTCCGGAATGCGAAGTTTTCTGATTTTTCATTATGATTCATGGCCTCAGTGCGATATCCTTTACAAAACATTTACAATTTTGTCCTGGAATCAACATAAATTCTTTACATACATTCCTTATAATACATTCAAAACCGAGGAAATATTCCTTGAAAACCAACAATCTCAAAAAAGGAGGTACATCATGAATTCGAATCTTAGGCAAAAATTCTTTACCGGCGCAACTGTTCTTTTACTCGGCTTTTTCATGCTCATAACCACGCAGGCATTTGCTGATAATGGGTACAAAGGAAAAGGCAAAGAGAAAGAATGGCAAAAACAGAAAGAACAGGAAAAGGAATATCGAAAACATCGAGAGGAGATGGAACGAGAAGATCGCAAGCATTACGAGGAACAGGAACGAGAATCAAGAAAACACCGAGAAGAGATGGAACGAGAAGATCGTAAGCATTACGAGGAGCAGGGTCGTCGTGACTACAAAAAAGGTTCGGATTACCACGAGCATCGCGGATACAGAGATCGCCCCTATGACAAAAGTCGGCATTACGATCACTACAATCATAAAGGGCATCGGTATGAGTATCAGGGCCATTGGCGCTCCTGGGATCAATGGGACATGTACGCAAAAAAACATCCTCAGATATACAAACATGGAACATATTACCGAGAAGGTGCGCATTTAATGTTCAAATTTTGCGACCCTGGCACCGGTAACTGTTTCTTTTTTTCAATCGGAGGGTAGATAGTTTGGCCAATTATATAAAGCAATTGGATTCATAATCAATTTAAACGCATAATACTTTGGCATCGTTTTTTACCGAGCCACGGCGAGCGATATTTTATCGCTTCAACGTCTAATGGATTAAGAAAATTTGTATAAAATAGGGAGACAGGAAGGAGAATTCATTATGAAGAGAATTTGTAGAACCCTGGTCGTGTTCATTTTCTCTGTTTTTCTTCTTTTAACCACTGCACCTGTGACGTCAGCACGAACGGCTGGACCGTTTTATGTGGGTGTATTTGGCGGCTTTGTGATGCCTGATGACCTGCGGTGGGAATGGGGTTACGACGAATGGGGCTATGACCATTGGGGTTACGACGAACGCCTCGATGACAGCTGGGCCGTCGGAGTCAAAGTAGGGTACATAATTCCTCCGGTCAACTACTTGGCTGTCGAATTGGAGTATACCTATCTGGCAAAGCAGGATTACGATGATTCATACTATGAAGGATTTTATGGTAATGAAAGGTATAGCTACGACGGCGATTTTAGTGCACATAACCTGATGGCAAACCTCCTGTTCCGTTATCC
Source organism: uncultured Desulfobacteraceae bacterium (assembly GCA_964410925.1). Taxonomy (GTDB): domain Bacteria; phylum Desulfobacterota; class Desulfobacteria; order Desulfobacterales; family UBA11574; genus S5133MH16. The sequence continues at coordinate 3,550 of CAYPIW010000179.1, read as the reverse complement.
CCCGGGAAAAATCCATCCCTATGTTGGATTCGGCATTGGTTTGTCAAGAGCTACTATTGAAGAAAATGATATATTCGAAAGCAATGGTGATATTCTTTCATATCACTTTGATGAAGATGACACTGCCTTTGCAGCTCAGTTTATCGTCGGTTTGAATTTCGAAATCATGGCGAACTTAACTGCCGACATTGCTTATAAATATTTTTACAGCGAATATGAAATAGAGGATTGGGATGCTGAAGCGAAAAATCACATGTTTACATTGGGCGTAAACTATCACTTTTAGGGAAAGAGGGTGTACGGCTTTTAACGGTAAAAAAAGGTAATAAAATCAGGCAGAATACGCTTTAAATCGCTCTCTCACGCCGGTAACGGGGGTTCGATTCCCCCTGGGATCACCAAATAAGATTAAGGGCTTAGACAACTTTCTAAGTCCTTTTTTATTTTTAAAAATCAAGCCCCCACCGCTATCCCCACCTCTCTTGATTGAGAATAGAGTATCTCTATCACTCTACCATTTTTATCGACGATCTTCTTTGTCCATACAGAAAGATTGTTCTCTTTAAAGATTGTCCTCTTTAAGGTCTAATTCAACGGGCTTGCAGAGATTTCACCTTTATGGACGTAACATGCAGGGTTGGCAGTCTCCTCCATTCTGCAATAGGTATCTCATCAGTGTCTTTTTGAACTAACAATGATGATTGCTTTGCCTGAACAAAGTTTCTTTAAACACAGCAAATAAACTTTATTCTTGCAAAGTTTACATTGGGATCAAGCGGAACCGTCACCAATACTGTCAATAGTCTGATAAAGGCCAGCCATCTCGTCCGGCAAGATGCCTACACGCGCAGAAAGGTCACAACTCCAACCGGATACGATTTTGACAGTCCGTTTTTTAAAGGATGGGTGATCCGGCACACTTTGCCGGATATCGGTCTTCCGTAAGAAAATGTACAATGTGTTTCCTTTTCCGGGATATTTTACTTGGGCATTGTTCAGATGCTCAAACAGTTGTGCAAGGGCTCGATTAGCCGCCGGCCTGGAAGCACTGTGTAAGGGTTCTCATCCAATTGCTGCTTCGTTGGTTTATCGGAAACTTCTTCAAGCGATCGGGAAACAATATCTTTCCTCAAGGTCCCCAGCAGTCCAGGATCAATCAGTTGGAAGGTAAATATCCGAAACATTCGCCGATCTCTCTTCCGGTGTGAATAAATCGGATGCGTACTATAAAAGTAAGTCCAGTTCTCATCACTACGCCAAACACTGACCAGTCCGTTGATTTGGGTTGCACCGCGTGGAATAAGTGGTAATATCTGCTGAGGCATGGCACTTTTTCCTTTCATATATCCTGTCAGATAATGATGTTAAAGGTGTCATGCCCAATTTCCCATTGCAATAACTTAATTTCAGCCGGTGTGATATTCTCAACCCGATGAAATAGCGACATATCCTTAAATTTTTACTCATTAAATGCGCTTTTAGGAAATCAAGTGTCCTGAAATTAAAGAGTTCTGGTAAATTCAAGTTTCAAGTGAATCACGACTGGCCCTGGAAAAATTGGATATCGGTGTGCCGCTTCACCGTCCGCTTTTATCCATAAAGACGCTGTAAAAAATAATTCATCTGTTTGTACCACCAGGGCCAGTCGTGATTCACGTCGTAGCCCCAGAAATCAACCCGGGCCGGAATGCATTTTTCTCTAAAAAGGGCATCCAGGGAACGTGTGTCGGCAGCGGCTTCCTCTTCCCAGGCGCCTTGACCCACGCACACAATAATGTTGCTGTGCCGGTAGCGATCCAGATACCAGGGATCGTTGATTCCCGAAAGATAGTTCACGGGAGAATTGAAGTAGACGGCAGGCATGTCGCCGGCCGAGAGTCCGAACTCGGCCCGATCCAGGCGATAAAGACCGCTTAAGGCGATGGTGCCTTCGAAAACATCCGGATGCTTGAGGAAAAAATTCACGGAGTGATAGGCTCCCATGCTGCAACCGTTGGCCATCACCCGTTCATTCGGCGAGCGGCAGTGATCGCGGATAAACGGGATCACCTCTTGGACCACATAACGGTCATAGGCTTGGTGCCGCTCATTTCGATCCGCCGGCGCTGCGGCAAAATTGTACCAGGACTCTGCATCGATGCTATCTATGCAAAACATTTTGATCTTGCCTTCATTGATGAACTCTTCAATGGCATTGATCATCCCCATGCCTTCATAATCAAAATAGCGCCCACGGGAGCAGGGAAAAACCATAAACGGTTTTCCCCAGTGTCCGTAAATTTTCAGAGCCATATCCCGATTCAGATTCGGGCTGAACCAGTTGTGTTCCTCAATGTGCATATTTTAGCCTTCGGTTGCATGGATGTAATTAATGATCTCAAAAATATCGTTCAATTTTTCTGATCTGAAAATATAGCCGATATCGCCCAGGGCACTGCTGAACACGCCGGGAACGCTTTCCACCTGGACCATAAAATCACCGTAACGGCTCATGATATCTTCATGTCCGTAACGATAACGCCGGTTGTTTTTGCGGCTCGTATAGCAGCAGTGATGCTTGCGTGTATAGGAAAGTTCCGTGCGCCGGTTCACCAACAGTTCAGCCCATACCCGATAAATATCGATGTCACAGGCATAATTGAACATGTCGGTGGTAAAGCCGCCCGGCGGGCGCATGTTCACTTCCAGCCCTGTATAGGTGTCAGGAGCGGTTTGAAAAAATTCCATATGAAAAAAACGTTCACTCACCTCGAACGCCTTTATGCACCGACGCCCGAGCGCTTCCAGGGCTGGGGGAATCTCCCGCAAAGAGTAGTAATAGATGTGGCGCGCCTCGTTGACCGTTTCCATGATTCCCTGACTGAAGGTATGCGCGGTGTAGAATACCAGGTTTCCGTTGCGGTCGGCCAGTCCGTCAAAAGAATAAATGGTACCGGAAATGAATTCTTCCATCATATATTCCACTGCCGGCTTGCAGGCAAAGAACTTTACCAGATCTTCATCACTGTCCAGGCGATAGGTATCCAGGGCGCCCACACCCGCATCGGGTTTGGCCACTACCGGATAGCCCGTTTCACGGATCAACCCCCGGGCGTCCTCCATGGTCTGCACCACCCGTCCCCGGGGCACCGGCACACCGGCCTCCCGGAATTTGTCCTTCATCCGGGATTTGCGGCGGATGTGGTCAATGTCGCGGCCTCGAACACCGAATATATTGAAATCGTCCCGTATCCGGGCTTCGGTGCTCAACCAGTACTCGTTCAGCGATTCAAACCGATCGATCTTACCGTACTTGTGGATGAAAAATCCGCAGGCCCTCAGCAGGGCATCGTAGTTGTGCATATCATCTATTTGAAAGTACTCTGTAAGAGAATCACGCACCTCAACGGCCAAGTGATCGTACGGCGCATCTCCGATTCCCAGCACGTTGGCCCCGGCCTGCTTCAGATGATGGCAGAAACGGTGGTAATGGGGCGGGAAGTGAGGTGAGAGATATACGATATTCATGGGTGTTTCCTTTGCTGACAATATAATTGCATTTTCTTTTCAG
>CAYPIW010000178.1:0-2887 GCA_964410925.1 uncultured Desulfobacteraceae bacterium | reverse complement strand
CCCTGTTAGCACCCGTTCATTACCCTGCCTTCGGGTGAATCCGATTGAATCCAGGTATTCGAGAACCGGTATTCCCGCCGTTCTGCCATATCCGAATACTTCTTTGCAGTCTCCAACGGCAAGGTTACCTTTTTCTCTGATTAAGCTTTTCACCCTCTCTTTTATTTGCTCCATGGCCTGGGGAGACAGAAAGCGTCTGTTATTGAGGCAGATCAGTCTTTTTGTATTATGCAGATAGTCAAGTAACCTCTTTATCTCATTTATGTTGATCCTCCTCTTGTGAAATTTCCAGAATGATTGGGCGCTGAAAGGCGCAACACCCGAAGTCTGCGCATAATCAAGCAGCAGGTTGATCAACATCTTAGGTTCATCAGAAAGCCTGATGGAAAGATTGCTGATCTGAAAGCCTCCGTTAGTTTTTATCAGTCGGCTTTCATTGCAAAGTTCAGCAAGCATCCTTTGAAATGGTGCTTCATCAAGAAAAGGGGCCAACTGGTTTTTGATCTCTTCGGCAGTTGCGTTCATCTTTAATGAATCCTGTGTCAGAATTTTTTTAACTATTTCCGAAAATTGTTTCTTCAGGGTCTGGTAACTGGTTTTTGCGAAAAAGCCCCGGCCTTTAAAGTATAAGAGTTGTCCGTTTTTGACCCTTGCTTTCAACTCTGCTTCAAGCTCCGTAAAGGGAAAACCGGTGTTCCGAGCAAGCTCGCCCACTGTAAGCAAATTATTGGGATTGTTGTCAAAAAAATGCTCAACAACAATTTTCAGGTTTTTTCCCCACAGGGCCCTTAAGTATGGAATTATTTTTGAGGCTTTGACCTGGCGGTATTTTTCTTGTGGAATTTCAAGCACTTTACCACCACCGGTCACAGTATGGGCATTGAGAGGACAAACCACAAAAACATCTTTAGGCAAGGCCGTCAGTTGCTTCATTAATCGAAATTGAACCAGACCTTTTTCGCCGGGTTCCAGTTGTTGCTTCTCCATTATAATTACCATGGCGTTATGATCGGCTTTGCTTCAAGAAAAGTACTGCTTATTAGATCCCTGATTTCGAGTTCAGCCAGTTCCACGGTTTCGTTATCCACAAGGTCTGCCTTGCTCAATACAATGAAACCGGTTTTGATTTTTAGGAGGTTTAGGATTTCAATATGTTCCAGGGTCTGAGGCATAACCCCGTCATCTGCAGCCACTACCAAAATAGCCATATCTATATTACTCAGGCCCCGAATCGTGTTTTTGAGGAAATCGGTGTGTCCGGGAACGTCAACAAGCGCGGTCTGTATCCCGGAAAGAAGGTTAAGTGGCGCGATGCCCGATTCCATGGATAGGCCGCGCCGTTTTTCCTGCTGAAGCCGATCCGTATCGATACCGGTCAAACAGCGAACAAGGGCGGTTTTACCATGATCTACATGCCCGGCTATTCCTATTGTTATATGTTTTTTTATGGGAACGTTCCCTTTTCTAATATGTGTCCTGGATATTGCCGAAAACATTGATCTTAATCTCGGGCTGAATTTTACTGTCTGTTTTTAAAATTATGGTGTCGTAGTAACGGCCTTTTTCTCTTTTCAAATTTTCAACGGTCAACAAGTATACTTTCCCCCTGGAACCTTTGATTTCCTCTACTTTAAAATCTATGTTTTCTCCTTGTCTTGCGCTGGACCCGACTATCTTGAACCTATATTTTTCTTGAGGCAAAATTGTCACTTCTGTCTTTATTTGTATTCCGGCAGGTCCGATCAGCATTACGCTATGCGGGATAATGTCGGCAAATTTATCAACATTACCGCCAACTGTCAGGTAAAGACTGGGATGGTTAAGATCATTAGTTTGCGCTATTATTTTTTTCTTAATCCTTCTTCCACCGTACCCCTTTGTATTAATCATGACGGTAATTTTCCCCTTACCGCCGGGAGGAATCTCCCTTGTATAAGGAACAGTAGTACACCCAGAGGAGGTTCTGACCTTTTCTATTTGTAAAGGGGTGGTACCTTTGTTTTGTATGATAAAATCATGTGTCACTTTAACGCCATCGATAACCGGCTCAAACTCATAAACATCAACCGGCAAAAAGGCGGATGGAGACTTGATGGCCGTCTTTTCGACTCCTAATGAGTTGGCCGCGATAAAAAGTATACATAATGCAAAAGCAAGATGTCTATGGATCTTATGTTTCATAATATATTAATACCGAGAGCCCGTTTTTCAAAACTCGTTTATTTTTTTATCTTAAAAAAAGTCAGCAAATGTTCAAGTCCGGCTTTTACGCGACCCATATTCTTGTCCTGGAAGGGGCAAGGGGAATCGAACCTCCTCCCCGTTTTTCAGACGGAGCCAACGGTTTTGAAGACCGCGGGGTGCCCAGCACCATTGCCCCTGAATACTGTGGAATTGATCCTGGATTCTGCGAATACGGTGCACATGCTGATAATCCGGACAGTTCCGGTTGCTTTGAGCACCTCCACACCGATCTGGTCTAACGGGTAACCCAGGACCCGGGCTTTGGGACCAAAACCGGTGTCGGCCTGACTGCTTTCAATGATTTTCCGATCCTTTACCACAACCAGTTCTATGGTTCTCGAACCAATGTCGATACCCGCGCAACGCATACCGTTCCCTTTATCTTCCCGTCACAACTGATGAACTCTCAAAAACTCATAAAATACCGTTTTCTCTCCGAGCAGGAGGCCGTCATTCCGGCGAAACCCGGCATCCAGTCTTTTCAAGGAATAGTAGATCATCTGGACTCCGGTTTTCACCAAAGTGACGACTTTTTGTGAGTTTATCACAATTAAGAACAGTGCAACAGCTATCATCAGGTCGTTGAAATGGTTCTGCTATACCTGATCCCGGGATGCCCGGCTGGAGCGAGCTTCTTCATGCT
>CAYPIW010000177.1:0-22274 GCA_964410925.1 uncultured Desulfobacteraceae bacterium | reverse complement strand
CCATATTTATTCCTTCCCGTATACCTGGTTTCATGTGTCAGGATTCGGTATTTATTGACACCTGACACCTGAAACCTGAAACCCATAAACAGATTTGATCTATTGCAGAACCGATCATCTCTGACCCTCACAATGCGGGACAGGCATAGCCCATCGAAGATACCGCTTCGCGGGAAAGGAGCAGGTTTTTCAGGGCAAAATAAACAGTCTTGATTTATACGCCTCAATGTATGCTACTGTTTGATATCGGCAATAAATTTATTGGAGGTCTTGATGGACTCATTCATATTTTGTATCAGACCGTCAATTTCTCCTTTCAATGTGGAAAACTCCTCTCGCAAAGAACCGATCGCTTGAGCATTGAGGTTGTGTTTGAGGAACAGGACATTATCTCGGAAAGAGCGCAAAACCGGTTCCATGCTTTTTTCAGCCCGATGCATGCTGGCAAGCATTTCCCGGTAACGAGTCTGGGTATCCTGCAGTTTCCGTTTGCTGGATTCACGCATATCCGTGCTTTTATAGAGTTTCAATTCGTTTTCCCACTCGTCAAAAAGGGCACCTGCAACAGATTCCACAGAATCGATGCGATCGGACACTTTTTTTGCAGCATTTTCGCTATCCTCATATTCTGCATTTAATTTTTCATACGCCTTCTTCAGGTTGCTGTCTTTAATATGGATAACCGTGCCGAACTGTTCCAGGGCTGATTTAAACTGTACCTGCGCTTCAGATTGAGCATCCCGGGCACCCTCCACCCGATCCACAAGAATATCGCGTTTATGAATACCCACCTTTTCCATAGCGCCGTAATATGCCCTGGAACAACCCGCAAAAAAGAAGCCCATAAAAACAGCAATAAAAATCAACTGAACCGGTATCAGAACCGTCTGCTTTCTCATGCTTTCCTCCTTTAGTCATGGGTGTGAATCAAGACTGTTGTCTGCTAAAATCGCCATGGCTATTTGGTTTCAGGTTTCAGGTTTCAGGTTTCAGGTGTCAGGTGTCAGGAACCTGTTCAACATACGAATGCATCCTCTTTAACGATACCGAATTTCTAGTTTTTATAAATCTCAAAATCCTCTACATCCTTATAATTGCCGTGGGTCACCTCGGTTCCCCCTTAATCCTGAAACCTGACATCGGAGCCAAGGTTTGTCAATAGGCAAAGATCGGCGTTTAACAGCGATCTTAATTTACACCCTTTAATCAGCTGTTTTTTGTGTTCCTCATCTTATCGAATTCCCTCCTGTCATCCCTGATACCGCGGCCATCGACAGGTTTCTACCGGGTACCGAAAACACGTTTTAACAGATCGGTCGTCCGCTTGGCCGGATTTTCACGGATGGCGGCTTCCTCAAGGGCAAGATAGTGGAAGATTCCCTTCATACCTTTATCGATAACATGATGGGTTAAATCCGCCTTAACATCAGGTACAAACGGCAAAGACCGGTATTTATCCATGACGGTATCGTAGGACTGAACTGCGCCGACTTGAGACAGGCTGTCTTCCACAATAGGACGCATGCTTTCGGCAAGGGGTTCTGACATCTTGTTCTGAAAATATTTTGTGGCCGCATCCTGCGGACCGTTGTAGATCCCCTTGACATCGTCCAGGGTCATTTCTCTGATGGACTCCAGGAAAAGTGCCTTGGCTTTGGGGGTCGCCACTTCGGCGGCCCGATTGAGTCGCAATTCCAGATCATCGAGCATAGACGACATTCCAATTTTGCTCAGTGTATCTTTGACGGTTTTAAAATTATTCGGCAGTGGAATATGAATCGCCGGATCCGCATTAAAACCGTCGGTTTTTCCCAATTGTGCAACCACGGTTTCAGAACCGACGCGAAGTGCCTCCTTAAGTCCGGAGGCAATATTATCAACGGATAATGAACTTTGCCCGCTCTCACTTTTCTCAATACCGCCAACCAAGTCCTTTGCTTTATCAAACCAGCTATTTCCTGCGGTTACCTTTTCTGAACTGCAAGAAAGTCCAATGACAGTAACACATATTATGAGTATGTATTTAAATATGTTGAAATTAACACGTCGTCCCTTCATTTGTAGCCTCCTGTTTAATTTTGTTTAACCATCTGTTTAATATTCCGAGGATTTATTCGCCACCGAACTTTGATGAACTCGCAAAAAGTCGTCACTTCGGTAAAAACCGGAGCCCAGATGTTCTGCAACTGTCTTAAAAGACTGGATTCCGGCTTTCGCCGGAATGACGTAAAACGGTATTTTATGACTTTTTGCGAGTTCATCAACTTTAGCAAATTAATTTTTTAAACATAACACAGAAATTAGGCCCCGGTTAAATATTAAATATGGATTTAACCGGGCAAGCAAAAAAACCATTTATGGATGGACATTATTTAACAACCATGCAGTTGTATTTTGGTTTAGAGTGATCTTTTATCGTGGGGTTGGTTTTGTAGCATTTGGGACACACAGCAAAATACACGCCGGGATTATATTTAAATAAAGCGCCACCCTGCAGCCCAAATCCTCATGAGGAGGGTATTGCCTCAATGGCCACCTCTATCCCGAAGACCGAACATTTGCCTTTAAAGGTAAGGATTGATTTTCCCGGGTTATCTTTAAACATTTTTTTTTAAGGTTTCTTTATTCATCATTTGTAATGACATTGTCTTTTCCAATCAGACAAACTCTCAATACATGTTGTAATGATTATACATACAAACAAATCCGGTTTATGAAGATGGGGGCAGGACAGCCCTCTTACCTGCCCCGTCTTCATACCTGTAAGGTCATTTACAACCGGATGGAATTGTTTATTTAACCGGCGTAAATTCGACTCTCCGGTTTTGGGTACGGCCTTGTTCGGTGGCGTTGCTCTCCGCTGGCTGGTTAAACCCAAACCCCTTGGTGGTCAGGCGCTCCGACTCAATGCCCTTATCCACAAAATAGTTCATGACGGATTTGGCACGCCTCTCGGAAAGGTTCATATTATACGCCGCGGAACCCGTATTATCCGTATGACCATTAATTTCAACCTTGATCTCCGGGTTCTTTTTCAGGACGGAAACCGCCTCATCAAGCATGGGAAAGGCTTCGGGCTTGATTTTATCACTGTCAAAGTCATACATGACCTTCGCTGCATAGGTCCAGCACCCCCTGGCATCCACAGATGCACCCCTGGGCGTGTCCGGACATTTATCCAGATAGTCCGGCACACCGTCACCATCTGTGTCAAGGGGACACCCGTATGCATCTACTGCAACGCCCCGGGGAGTATCCGGACACCGGTCCAGGTCATCCGTTACCCCGTCGCCGTCGCTGTCCAACGGTCGGGCAACGGGCGTGACACCCTCGGCCAAAAATACGCTTTTCACAAAATCGCCCATGTCACTGCTGTCTTTGAATTCATCCGCACGCACTGAAAATCCGCAATCGCCGGCTGCAGCAACCTGCTTCATCAGCTTCTCTCCGGCAGAATCATCTCCCACCAGCACCGTGTATATGCACACCCGCTCACCGAACGCAGCTTTCATGCTCTTCGCAGCCGTTATCGGCGTGCCGTCCATATTCGCTCCATCGCTGACGATAATCACCGCTGTTTGACCTTCACTGTTCTTCAAATCAGCACCGGCGGCGGTGATGGCTGCTCCCAGAGGACTCCTTCCAATAACCCGTTCTGCAGCATCTAAGGCTCCTTGAAATTCTTCCTTTGAATATTCCGTGGGCCCGTAAATAAGCGCTGTGGGCTCGCCAAACCCACTGGTCCCAAAAGTCCTGAGTGCGCCGTTGAGCTTCATGTCCGGAAGCGTCTGATTCATGGCGTTCAAAAAATCCTTGGCAATGGTGAACCGTTTCTGCCCGTTATATTTATAGGACATGGACGAAGATTTATCCAAAATTACCATAAAATTGTCCACTCTGGGTTCATACTGATCCGCATCCAATGTGTATGGGCTGAAAAGGAGTTGGGTGGTTTGCACTTGCGGGGCCGCGCAACTGAACAGCAAGCCGGTGATCATTAATAGAAACATTGCGTTAACGGTGTACTTTTTCATCATGTTACCTCCTTTTTGTTTTTGGTTTGTTCAGGTTTTAATGATTATAAAAAAACTAAAGAATCCTGGCCTGAAGGACCAGGTTTTTCAGAACAAAATAAAAGTCTGTTTCCGCTTGTCATGCCTTATGCTCATACATATGCACATCACGCTGGGGAAATGGAATGCTGATCCCCTGGGAATCAAAACTTTTCTTGATATTCTCGGTCAGGTTAAAATAGACATCCCAATAATCATCGGCCGTTACCCATGGCCGAACCGCAATATTCACGCTGCTGTCCGCCAGCTCAACCACCCCAACCGTTGTGTCAGAATCTTTTAAAATCCGTTCTTCTTTGGCCAAAACATCCATGATGACTTTTTTTGCATGATCAATATCATCTTTATAACCGATACCAAAGACCAGATCAACCCGTCGGGTTCCTTTGGCAGAATAGTTGGTGATGTTGCCCGCAGTTAAGGGTGCGTTGGGGATAATCACCGTTTTGTTGTCCGGCGTTTTAAGCTGGGTGGTAAAGATCTGAATCGCCTCAACCGTACCGGCGACCCCGGCACCTTCAATATAATCACCGACTTTGAACGGACGAAAGATGATCATCAAAAAACCGGCGGCAAAATTTGCCAAAGATCCTTGCAATGCAAGACCGATGGCCAGGCCGGCCGCACCGATAACCGCAATAAATGAGGTGGTCTGGATTCCCAGTTGACCGAGAGCCGCCAACACCACAAACACCAGCAAAGCGATGTAAATCATATGTGCGATAAATGAAATAATGGTGGGATCAACCTGCCGTTTGTTCATTATGTTCTCTAAAAACTTTGTCAGTCCCTTGGCAACCCATCGCCCCACAACAAAAACAACAACCGCTGCAACAGCTTTAAATCCATAAATGGTTAACAGTTCCCACACCTTTGCTGCTAAATTTTCCAAGTCTCATCTCCTTTTTTTAAAATACGTATTCCAAAACAGTTTTTTTCGATTGCACCCTTATTATTAAAACCAGTGCCAAAAAAAATCCTTAAAGAGTGTTCTTCATTGACAACTTACTAAATTTACATAATTATTTTTTTGTTAAACATTATTTTCGATCGGGAAGATTGCATATCAGCAAATATCTCCCGAAGATGCCGGTTGTTTTACTTAAGTCAGGCTGTTGGGCTGCGGACTGCATAAAAATTAAATTACACCATATTGCAAATATTTTCAAGTTAATAAAATAACTGCGATACCCTTTTCCTTCTGGCAGGCCTTGATTGCGTTGGTTGTTCGCCAACCGATGACACCGTCAATGTATTTGGGATCGTTGCCGGCATCCCCGGCAGCTTCTTTAATCGTGATGGCTAAAAATGTTAACTTTTTTTGGTATTGGCTTAACGTTACCGCTTATGTTCGGCGACGGCTTAATCCGGAAACTCCCTTAAGTGTTCATGGATTCCCTTATGCATCTCATACCAGAATTCGTAGGCCGCCCCGGCCTTATCCCGGTTGAAAAAGTCGATCCAGTGCATCAAACCCTCGTCATCGGCCCCGCCTTCATCCTTTTTCTTGTTTAAAAAGGATACCACCATGTCAACATTACGTTCCGACTCCCAGAAAATCGAGGCATTGCGACTGGTGATACGACTGGCCGTTAAATGGGTGACACGCAGCAAGGCGTCCTTGCAACCGAAGATCCGCTCCACGATATCGGGCATCAAATCCTCGGCCCAGGCCCTGTGGAAACGGCAAATGCCCAGGTTGTCGAGCATCAGTTCCTTGAGCATGCGGCGGGCGCATTCGCGGCCAAGTTCCCGGGGCGGCAAAAACGCATCGCCATAGTACATGTAGTACCTTCCCATGGTGGCCATGGGGGCCAGCACACCCGGAGTCCAGTACTGGTTGGGAACCATCCATCCCTGGCGGGCGAAGGCATTGTGGACAAAGAGGTCAAGCACCCGTTTGCCCTTCCGGCGCGCCAGGTGGCGGGCAAACTTGCGCGCCCCGAATTGCAGTCCGATCCGTCCATCCGGATGCACCATCTGCTCGAGCAGGGCCACGCCCAGGTCGGCGTTGTGCATGGAATCTTCTACCCCGTCGAAGTTCTGTATCTTCCATCGGGGACCTCGATCCACCCCCAGTTCCTCCGGAGCGATCAGGCCCTCGTCAAGGCAGTCCATCAACCAGGCAAGAATTCCGCCCGCGGAGATGGCATCAAACCCCAGTCGGTCGGCATGGTGGTTGAGCCGTTCTGCGGCCCGCTGGTCGAAAATCCCGCACAGGGGTCCCATGGTTTGGTACGGCTCGTAGTCTTTCTTGTAGGGGCCGTTCATCTTTTTGCAGACGGCCGCGCACGGTTCGCCGCAGGTGCGCTGCTGTTTGGTTTGGATGGTTTCTTCGTTGAACTGCTTCAGATAGTGGTTCAACACGAAGCGCTCGTGAAGATCGCGCCGCTCGGCCGCGCTCCAGTAGATGGTTCGGTAGTTGAAGGCCAGGAGGTTTCCGCCCATGGCGGCGTAGTTCGCCCCGAAGGTGCCGCCCGTGTTCAAACGCGAATCGTAGCGGTACTTGGTGGTGACCTCGATGTCCTTGGCCGCCATACGCTGGTTGAATTTGCCCTTGAACCATTCGTCGGCCACCGAGCGGTCGCAAAAATCTTCATCCAGGTGAGTACCGCCGTAGATGATGCCGATGATCCCGTGTTCCTGGAGCAGCTTGGTTCCGAATCCGCCCCTGCCGGCCCAGGTATCCACGTGGGTCAGCGCGCCTTTTTTGACCGGCGCCGAGCAGATGGCCCCGAAATCCGAACAGCGGGCGGCCGGACCCACCGCCAGGACCCGCGGATCGTTTTCATAACGTGCGCCGAACCGCTCGATGGCATGGGCCAATACGGCATAGACCCCCTGTCGTCCCTGCCCCCATACCTGTTCGGGCACGACCTGGACCAGCTCCACTTCGATTTCCTCGCCGTGATTGCGGTTGAGGTAGAGCAGGCAGGGATCCGGGGCCTTGCCCAGGATGGCCAGCAGGTTGATCCCCAGGTTGTCGAAAACCAGGGCCGCTCCCCCCATGGTAGACACGTAGAAACCGTGCCAGCACGGCGAAATGCCGGTCACCACCAGCCGGTTGGATCCCGGGAACACCGAGCCGGCCAGCAGGCCGCCGCCGATGTTCAGGCTGTTGTGCTTATGGGCCAGATGAACGCCTAGGTCCACGGGACCGAAGAAGTCGCCCACCCGGTAGCGCTGCATGCGGTAAAATCCGCTGCCCGCATCGAGCATCAACACCTTGATCTGGTGGGTCTGGCTCATGGGAAATCCTTTCCTCGGCTCTGCCGGCAAGTCATTCAAACAGATGACTGAGATTGTATTTTTCTGAACGATACCACAGGGCATCCCGGATAAACCCTGATATACGGAGTGTCTTACGTGCGTTATGGCCGGATTTCTTTAAATGATATCATCTTTCATCTTTTTTTTGTTATTTTTTGTCAATGAAGCGATGGGTTCAATTTTATAGGGGAAAAACCCAGAGCGAAGGAATTCTGCCCATACGAAATTGTTATGATTGTCGATATGTTAAAGATGAGGAACTCGTAAAAAGTCCGATTTAGACAGTTCTATAAAAAGTTCAAATTCAAGGCGTGTAAATTTTGTAATCATGAGCCGTACTTATCGTACATTAAATGATTGCGGAATGCACCACAACGCAGAAGTTGGACTTTTCACGAAACCGTCAAATTTTGGTTGACTTCAAACTCTTTCAGCAATTCTTCAGGCCGAACCGGAGAACTCTGACTCACTCAATGCAAGACAGGCCTGGTCCATCGAAGATCCCGCATTACGGGTAAGGACCAGGTTTCTCAGGACAAAATAAACAGACCTAAAGCGGAAACGGAACCATTGTAAGACCGGCGGTTTCATCAAGTCCGAGCATAATATTCATACTCTGAACCGCCTGGCCCGCTGCGCCTTTCACCAGGTTATCGATGGCGGAAATCAGGATAAGGCGATGATTCTGCTCATCCAGCTTGAAACCGATATCGCAATAATTGGTTCCCCGGACATGCAATACATCGGGCAGCCGATTGTGGGAACATATTCGGATAAAAGGACAGCCGGAATAAAACGCATCCAAACACGTTTGAACCTCTTGAGACGTTATCTTTTTAACCGGGTTGACATATATTGTGGTGAGTATGCCCCGGGTCATGGGAACAAGATGGGGAACAAATGTTATCTTCACCGCGGATCCTGCTTCCCGGCTCAACACTTCTTCCATCTCCGGATGATGTCTGTGCTCTGCCACCTTGTAAGCTCTGAATGACTCGTTGACCTCGCAAAAATGCGTGGTCAGCGACAGCCCTCGACCGGCGCCGCTGACCCCTGATTTTGAATCCGCAATAATGGTGTCGGTATCGATGAATTTGTTTTTCAACAATGGTATCAGGGGCAACAGCACACCCGTGGGATAACATCCCGGGGAACCGACCAGAACCGCATTTTTTATGGCATCAAAATAGATTTCACAAAGTCCGTAAACTGATTTTTCAAGTAAATCCCTGGCGGTATGGGGCTGATAAAAAGACTCATATGTCGTCACGTCCTTGAATCTGAAATCCGCAGAAAGGTCGATGACCCTCTTTCCCCGCATCAAAAGTTCCGGCACAAACTTCATGGGAAGCTTGTGGGGAAGCGCCGTAAATGCAACATCGGCCTTGTCACAAACCCTATCCACGGACAGCTCTTCGCAGACAAGATTCACAACTCCTCTCATCGATGGATACACCGTGTCAAACTTCACGCCAGCATACTGGCGGGAAGTGATGACCGTCAGCTCTATATCGGGATGGCCGCAGAGTATCCGAACCAGCTCGGCTCCGGCATAGCCGGTAGCGCCAATGACACCCACTCGTATCATAAAACCTCCTTATAATCACCTAACCCGGACAAACCGGAAATAACAAATCACAAGCATCAAATATCAAATATCAAACAAATCACAATGACCGAAATTCAAAAATCCAATGACTCGTTCCGGAAAGTTTTGGTCATTGAATATTGGAATTTGAAATTTATTTGTAATTTGGTGCTTAGAATTTGTGATTTTAGACACAAAACCCAAAGGCAAAGCCATCTATCTTTGACCTTGTCCAAAGCACTAAATTTTTTAAGGCAAATCATCCGCCCAAATACGCATTTTTTACTTCCGGATTATCCAGAAGCGCTTCAGAACTTCCTTCCAGCACAAGGGTTCCGTTTTCCAGAACATACCCCCGATGGGCAAAATGAAGCGCCATACGGGCGTTCTGTTCAACTGAATCAGATAAAAGCGATTTGCTTTTCTGGATACGTCTCTAAAATCCCGAATCACAATACCCAAACACCAAACAATATCAAACCGGGAACAAACAAAAGCCCCGTGCTGTGATCCGCTGTTTTTACTCCGGCTTCGATACGGCGACTTTCAAGTATAAAGGCATCTCCATATTTCCTTTAACCAGGGTATAATTTGAATTGAATCGTTCATCAGGAAATTCATCAATTATTTTATAAGCAATTTTATGTCCTTTGGTAAATATACTCGGCTCCACGAATTCATATCCCATGTGTGATAACCAGCCTTCGGGAGCGAATTCCTTTCCCTTTTTCAAAAACGCCTTGAATGAAATCAAATCTCTTGAAAAATCTTTTCTCGGGCCCTTGATAACATAACCCCGGCTAAGAAGTTCTTCCAGATCGTCGAAAGTATGTATAGGTTCAACAGATGCGGGATCATTCATTGGGCCACCTTTAAACTCCATACATCAAACCTCGTCATTTTTTGAACAAAAACATTCATCCGTTTCGGTTATAAATCAAGACTGTTGGTGATTTAGCTTAAATTATCCAGGTGTCAGGTGTCAGTGTTCAAGTTTTGGGTTTCCGCTCTTACGCCCCTCTATCCTGACACCTGAAACCTGAAACCTGATCTTCAGATCCCAGTGATAAGAAATGAATGACTGCCGTAAACCAACGGCCGTTAATTGCATTTATCCGTTTATTTAAAGCAGTTCATGAAGTTCCTGCAGCACGTCACCATACTTATGGTCGCGAAAACAAAACTGCAGTTCTCTGAACCGCTCCCGAAGCTTCTTGACCTTGTCAATAACCCGAGTGTTGTTCTTCACCACGTCATGGATCATCACAGCCAGTTCATGGAAATCCTTTTCTTGCATGCCGAACCGAGTCATCTCGGATACACCCGTGCGCAGAGCTCCGGAGGCGGTAAACCCCTCTTCATCGGTATTGGCCTGGAAGTTGCAGATGATGTTGTTGGCTTCCAGCCGACGGGCGATTTCCGGACCCCGGCTGTAGCCGACATCTATCAACACCTGGTGGGTTTCGGTGAAATCGATACCCGGATCACCGATTACATCGAGCCCGCACTCATTCAACCCTCGAGCGAATGCTTTGGCATTGGCGATGACTCCGGCCTGATATTCGTCCTTGAAATGGTTCATCTCGTAGGCGGCCATGAGAAGTCCCAGCAAGGTGCCGGGATGGTGGCTGGACACCGATCCGGGGAAGACGCGTCGAAGCAGAGCTTCCCAAAGCTCATAGCGCACTTCGTCCTCCCGAAACCGGCTCCCCACAACGCCCCGTTGTGTTCCGAAATAGGTCTTATGCGTGGATCCGGTAACCAGGTCTGCCCCTTCGGCAAAAGGTTCCTGAAAATGAGGACCGATAAGCCCCAGCACGTGGGCCATATCGTACATCACCACCGCGTCCATGTTTTGATCGTCCAGAAACTGCCGGATTTCGGCCACCGGTTCCTTGTGGATAACCATGCTCTTTCCAAAAATGATCAATTCCGGCCGATGTTCTTCAATCAATTTCAACGTGGCCGGAACATCGATCTTATGGCGGTTATGGGGAAGCACGGGGAAATTGACCGCCGCAGGACGTTCCGTATGCGGATCCCGCGCAACATAGTCTTTTAATGCGCCCATGGGTTGTGCGCTGAGATGTCCGCCCTTGCCGATATGATTGTTCATCACCTTGCGAATTCGGCGCGGCTCAATCTTTCGATCCCCGCGGTTGATGTAATCGACCATGGCGCTGAAAACGGCGGTATTGGCCATTTGCCCGCTTACCGGCCGTGTTTCTATGTTCTCGCACCCCATAAATTTTCGCATTTCCTCTTCCAGCATCTGCTCGACGTTGGCGATGAATTCCGTACCCTGGTAATAGAATATATCGGCGTCATAGAATGCCTTCACCTTTTTATGCTCGGCATACCGGAAGGCGGGATCCATCACCGACAGCAGCCTGGCCATTGGGGAGATTGTCATCTCCGAAGGAATAAGGTTGATACACTCGTGTTGTCGCCACCTGGTGTTCTCCAGGCTCTTATTAAGAAGTCTGAGAACCCTGGCCGCTGCATCGCCTGCAGGCGGCCCCCCGGTCGCCGGTGGTTGATTGAAGAGTATCGGACGCGAATATGGCGGGGCCTCGGAACGTAGGTGAAACCGCACCACAACGGCATCAACCAACTTGCCGCGAATTTCGATGGCAAGCCGCTCGTCCTCGACACTGTCACTGTCGATATATCCCAGACAGATGGAACGTAATTGATGCTGGTCGGTCTGGGCGGAATCCAGGCCTTGTCCCTGAACCGCCCACATGGGGATCATGGTGCCGCTGGTAACATAGCCCACATGTTTTTCCCCTTTAAACAGTTTTGCCCCTTCACGGGCCACGCCCCGACCCGCCACAGCAATGGGTTTGATGACCCTGGGCAGATTTTGGATCATCGAATAATCTCGAGAAATGATTTTCTTAAACGACTCATGCTGCCCGGCCAACGCTTCACGGCCAATGAAATTTCCTTTAAGCGGTGAAAAACTCACAGCAAACTTTGCCAGGGGACAGGCAAAAACAGGAATTTCCTTTCCTTCGGGGTCCTGGCCCAGTTCGTGGCCATAAAGCGGCAGCACGGCCTCCAGTCGAAGGGTATCCCTTGCGCCAAGACCGACAGGACTGGCTCCTTTTTCCAGGATTTGGTCCCACAGCATCGGACCGTCCTTTGCATCGACAAAGAGTTCAAAACAGATCGGCTCACCCGTATACCCGGTGCGGGCCACTTTTACCGTAACACCGGAGATCGTCACAATGCTCACGGCGTTTCGCATGGGTTCCGGCAGCAGACCGGCCTGGACAATACTTTCCAGAATGTCTCGAGACTTGGGCCCCTGCAGCGACAGCATGGCAATCTCTTTGGTGCCATCGGTCAGTTCTACCTTATCGAAATCCTTTAAAAGCGTCTGAAAGTGATTCCAATCCTTTTTCCGGTTGGCGCCGTTGACCACCAGCAGGTACTCGTCTTCCACAAAGCGATAAAGATATGCATCATCCACAGCCCCGCCGGTGGTGTTGGAAAGAAACGTGTACTGAGCTCCCATCTCTCTGATATCCAGTGCTTCAGTGTTGTTGGTCAAAACATGCTGCAGAAATTTCAACGCGCCGGCACCCCGTATAAGAAATCGGCCCATGTGGGAAACGTCAAAAAGTCCTGCATGCTTACGGGTGGCCAGGTGTTCCTTAACGATGCCGGTGGGGTAAAACATGGGCATCTCCCAGCCAAAAAATTCCACCATATTGGCGCCTGATTTAACGTGCCGGTCGTGAAAAACGGTTTTCAGAAGGTCGCTCATCAATCATCTCCTTTCATTGCAAAAAAATAACTCTGAAGTATCAACAGAACAAACCGCCGTAACAGGAGGCATCCTCACAAAGTATTGTTTAATATCAGGGTTAAACCGTTTCGTCAACTAAAGGCTAAAGCCAAAATTCACTTGGGAAGAACGCTCCACGACGGCGCACCAAAATCAAATATTTTTGCACTGGAACCCCTGAACCTCTGAACCCAGAACCCCTGAACCCTGGACCTCTGAACCTGCTTTCGGACAAATCACCAATCTGTTATTTACATTTATTCATTTTATGTGATAACAAAATAAATTTATTGGCAGGCAAGAATACCGTACAGAAAAAGGAGTAAAATTAATGAAAGAAATCAGTGAATTACATTTGCCGGATGACCTTCGCTATTCAGAAGACCATGAATGGGCCAGGCTTGAGGGAAACAAAGTCAGAGTAGGCCTTGATGACTATGCCCAGGATCAGCTCGGAGACATTGTTTTTGTGGAGCTTCCCCAGGTGGGCGACACCTTTAAACAGGGTGAAGAATTTGCAACCGTGGAATCGGTCAAAGCGGTTTGTGAGTGTTACCTTCCGGTCAGCGGAAAAATTGTTGCCGTAAACACCGCCCTTGAAGAATCTCCGGAACTGGTGAATAACAGTCCTTATGGCGATGGCTGGTTTGTTGAGGTTAATCCCGGCAATTTATCCGAAATGGAAACCCTCATGACCCATGACGCCTGCCTGGGAAAACTGAAAGGAGCGGAATAAATGATCTATCTGCCTCATACCCATGAAGATATTGTTTCAATGCTTCGGATTTTGGGGGTTGACACCCTTGACGATCTTTTCTCCACAGTGCCCGAGGATTGCCGTTTCAATGGCGATTTAAATCTGCCGGATGCCTTGACCGAGTGGGAGTTAAACGATCACATGTGTGCACTTTCCAACACCATGGCGGTTTCTCCGGAATACAAAATGTTCATGGGTGCAGGCAGTTATGAACACTTTATTCCTGCGTCGGTATCTCACCTGTTGAGTCGCTCCGAGTTTGTAACGTCATATACCCCTTACCAGCCGGAAATGAGCCAGGGAACTCTTCAGGCAATTTATGAATATCAGACACTGGCAGCCCGGCTTCTGGGCATGGAGGTCGCAACCGCTTCCCATTATGACGGCGCCACGGCCCTGGCCGAAGCACTTCTGATGGCGGTTCGTATCACCCAACGAAAGAAGGTTGCCATTTCAAGCCTGATTCATCCGCTATATCGTCGCGTGGTTCAAACTTATTTTGAGCCCACCGGCACTGAGATTGTGGTACTTCCTTATCTCAATACCGGGATCACCGATGCTGCCGGGCTTAATGAAATGGATGATCTTGCGGCCGTTGCCATTCAGTCACCCAATTTTTTCGGGTGTATTGAAAATCTCCGGTTGTTTGCTCAAAAGGCCCATGATAAAAAAAGCCTTTTTGTGGCTTCCTTCACGGAAGCCCTGGCATATGGACTCTTAAAAAGCCCCGGTAGCCAGGGTGCCGACATCGCAGGCGGGGAAGGACAGAGCCTCGGTATTCCCCGTTCCTTCGGCGGACCCGCATTGGGAATACTCGCAAGCAGCAAAAAGCACATGCGCAGTTTGCCGGGTCGGCTGGTGGGTAAAACCAAAGACCTGGATGGAAAAACGGGCTTTGTGCTCACCCTTGCCACCAGAGAGCAGCACATTCGTCGGGAAAAAGCAACATCCAATATTTGCACCAACAACAGCCTCTGTGCTTTGGCGGCTGCCATGTATATGGCCTCTCTAGGGGGTACGGGCATGCGGAAACTTGCCCGGCTCAATCATGACAAAGCCGAGTATCTCAAAAAAGAACTGAAAAAGGCGGGATTTGGCATCTCCTTTGACAGCCGGACCTTTAATGAATTTGTTGTTGAATTCCCTTCCGGCTTTGAAGCCGGTCACAGTCACCTTTTAAAGAAAAAGATCATCGCCGGGCTTTGTCTGGCCCCTTACTATCCCGAACTGCCCAATCATTACCTTTTGTGCGTCACGGAAACCCACTCAAAGGAAGACATGGATACCCTGGTCAGAGAGGTGAAATCATGAAAGAATCTTCAGGTGCCACCGGTCTGTTGCTTAATGAGCCCCTGCTTTGGGAAAAAGGAAAAAAGGGAAGATGCGGATTTTCTCTTCCCCGTCGCGATGTAGAGCCCTGCTCCCTTGATGAAGATCTCATGGGTGAAGGTCCTGACTTTCCGGATTTGAGCGAGGTTGACGTGGTACGCCATTATACCAGACTGTCCCAGTGGAATTTCGGGGTAGATGCCGGCATGTACCCGCTGGGGTCGTGTACCATGAAATACAGTCCCAAGACCAATGAAAAACAGGCAGGTCTTCCGGGATTCACAGGGGCGCATCCCCTCCTTCCCCCGGAATTGTCCCAGGGGGCGCTCAAAATCATGTTTGAATGTGAGCAATATCTTAACGAGATTACCGGCATGTATGCGACAACCCTTCAACCTTCGGCAGGGGCGCATGGAGAACTCACCGGAATGCTCATCATTTGCGCCTGCCACAAGAAACAGGGAAAACAGCGTTCAAAAATCATTGTTCCGGATACCGCCCACGGCACAAATCCCGCCAGCGTATCCCTGTGTGGATTTCGTCCGGTGCCCGTAACCTCCGATGAACAGGGCATCCTTTCTGTGGACGCCGTCTCCGAAATCATGGACCAGGACACTGCCGGAATCATGCTAACCAATCCCAACACGCTGGGTCTTTTTGAAGAAAACATCCGAAAGATCACCAAAATCGTTCATGACAAAGGCGGACTGGTCTATTGTGACGGTGCAAATATGAATGCGGTCATGGGTGTGGTAAAAATGGGAGACATCGGAATAGACGTCATGCAACTGAACCTGCATAAGACATTTTCAACCCCCCATGGAGGAGGAGGCCCTGGTTCCGGTCCCCTGAGTGTTGCAAAGCATCTCGAACCCTTTCTTCCTGTCCCGCGCGTGGTCGAGGAAAACGGCGTCTATATTCTTGCCGAAGATTATCCGGACTCCATAGGCAAAATTTC
Source organism: uncultured Desulfobacteraceae bacterium (assembly GCA_964410925.1). Classification (GTDB taxonomy): domain Bacteria; phylum Desulfobacterota; class Desulfobacteria; order Desulfobacterales; family UBA11574; genus S5133MH16. Next base: position 6,503 of record CAYPIW010000177.1, on the reverse strand, counting down.
GGCCTTCCATGGCGCTTTCGGCGTTGTGATCAAAGCCTACAGTTATATTCGCAGAATGGGTCCGGAAAATCTGAAAAAGGCCAGCCAGCTTGCTGTATTGAATGCCAATTATATCAAGGAAATGCTGAAAGGGACCTTGCATCTTCCCTACGACAGGCCGTGCATGCATGAATGTGTTTTTTCCGATAAACATCAGGCGGCTTATAAAATAACGACTCTGGATATGGCCAAGCGACTGATGGATTACGGATTTCATCCGCCTACGATATATTTCCCTTTGGTCGTACCCGGCGCCATCATGGTCGAACCCACTGAAACGGAGTCCAAAGAGACTATGGATCAGTTTATTGAAGCGTTCAAGGCCATTGCCAGTGAGGCCAGGGAAAATCCGTACCTGCTGCATGATGCCCCAAAAAGCTGCAAGGTAAAAAGACTGGACGAGGTAACCGCAGCGCGAAAGCCCTGTCTGGCGGGATAGTAATCGAGTATCAAGTAGATCCTTAGTTCCTTAATTGTAATTTTTGTGCTTTTTGTGGCAAAAAATTGCTTCGACAATTAGGTGTGAAGTGATCTAAAGTGATCTAAAGTGCCTAAAGTTAAGGAATACTGCCAATTTTTATATCAGCCGGAGCGTAGCGACTCCTTAACTTTAGCTCACTTCAAACTTTAGCTCACTTGTAACTTTTCCGCTTTATCCGGGTTAGATTAACATGCCATATTTTAAAACAAAAGACGGTTGCTCTATCTTCTATGAAACCCAAGGGTTTGAATCATCCAGGCCGGTGGTTGCTTTTCTGAACGGAACCCTGCAGAGTACCGTATACTGGAAATCACATTCTCTGTTCCTCAAAGATCGGTTCCGGGTGCTGATGTACGATGCCAGGGCCCAGGGAAACAGCGATATGGGAGAAAGCAAATTATCGCTGGAGAGACACGCCGGGGATTTTCGCGAATTACTCAAACATCTCAGGGTTGAAAAGGCGCATCTTGTGGGATTGAGCCACGGGGCGAGCGTGGCACTTGCCTGTGCGGTTCATTTACCGGAAGGTGTTGACCGAATTGTATTGTGCAGTGCCGGTGCAAGGCAGACCTGTCGAGCCAAACTGATTGTCAAGTCATGGCTTAACGTACTGAAAAGTTCTGATCTCGAGACTCTGGCATGGGTTTCGCTTCCGGTGGCTTTCGGGGAAAATTTTCTGAAGCAACACCAAAAAATCCTTGACCCTATCGTAACCGCCATGGTCAAACGAAATAAAAAACAAGCGCTCATCGCCCATTTGGAAGCCATGAGTACGTACCCCCCATTGTCCCAAATTGCACAACACGTGCATCGTCCTGTCCTGGTTGTTTCGGGCTCCGACGATCTGCTGGTAACCGAATCGGACGCCGAACACCTGGCCGGTGTTTGTGGTGGACGCCATAAACACCTCGCGGGAATCGGCCATTCTATTCCGGCCGAAGCCCCGGAGGAATTTACTAAAACAGTATTGCAATTTCTGGATCAGGCATAACAGGGGTAAGCAAAGAATTCCGGTCCAAACCAGGCTTTATTTTATGAGTGGATTTGCTTTGTTGGAGGTTCATTGACTTATCGAAACCCCAAATAACAAATCCCAAAAAGCAAACAAATAACAATGACTGATAATAAATATGTTACGCCAAACTCAAACACAAAATGCTCAAGAATCTGCGCCGGATCGCAACTGGCTTTGTGTTGACCTTCCCGTGACAGAGTACCAGGAGGCATGGCAGCTTCAGAGTCGTCTTGTGGCTGAAAAATATCACAAACCGACCCATAAAAACGTTGTGTTGGTATTGGAACACCCTCCTGTGTTTACCCTGGGCCGTCGCGGGGGATTGGACAACCTCCGGGTTTCCGAAAATTTTCTTAAAAAATCCGTCATTCCGGTAATCCAGGTGGAACGGGGCGGCAATATTACGTTTCACGGACCCGGCCAACTGGTCGTGTATCCCATCATTCATCTGCAGGCGGCAGGGCTGAGCGTGGTCCATTATGTTGAAAATCTCGAAGAGGTTATGATTCGCACCGCCGCAGACTGGGGAATCACAGCGGTCCGAAATCCCATTAACAGAGGGGTGTGGGTCGGCAACAAGAAACTGGGAAGCATCGGAATCGCGATCCGGCGGGGGATTTGCTTTCATGGTATGGCATTAAACGTCAACCCCTGTCTTGAGCCTTTCCGGTGGATAACTCCCTGCGGTCTTGAGAATACGGAGATTACCTCCATGGAGAGGGAACTTTGCGGCAACGTATCCATGAAACAAGTCCGCGAGAGGGTAAAGCACCATCTGGAAGAGGTTTTTGACGTTGCACTGACACTGACACCTCTTGAGGAATTGAAAATAGATGACTCGGGATCAAACGCATAACCAGCGGGAAGCAAAGCCCCCCTGGCTTAAACGGCGTCTTCCAACAGGACCCGCCTGTGAAGAAGTGAGGGCTCTGTTAAATAACAGCCGGCTTCACACGGTTTGCCAGGAAGCCCGATGCCCCAATCTCTGGGAATGCTTTTCCCGGCACACGGCAACCTTCCTGATCCTGGGGCCCTGTTGCACCCGTAACTGCCGGTTCTGCAACGTCGCCCACGCTCAATCGCCAGCCCCCCCCGACTCCGGAGAAGCGGTTCGGGTTGCCCGGGCCGTAAAAGAGCTGGGATTACGCTACGTGGTCATCACTTCCGTCACCCGGGACGATCTGGCTGATGGTGGAGCCGTTTTATTTGCAAAAACAATAAAAGAAATCCAAGCGAGAATGCCCCATACGATTATAGAAGTTTTGATCCCGGATTTTCAAGGGAATAAACATGCGCTTCAGACGGTTATAGAGGCTCATCCCCAGGTATTGAACCATAATCTTGAAACGGTCCCGCGTCTTTATCCCCGGGTTCGACCGGAAGCCGACTATGATCGCTCCCTTCTACTACTGAAGCGTGTTGCCCGTGACCAAACTTCTATTTTCACGAAATCAGGTCTCATGCTCGGACTCGGAGAATTTCCCGGCGAAGTGGAACATACCCTCAAGGACCTTCTCGACTCGGGATGCAGCATCCTGACGATTGGCCAGTATCTTCAGCCCACAAGGGAGCACCTGAAAGTTGAACGGTTTATTCCTCCCGAAGAATTTGACGACTGGAAAAGGGTCGCTCTTGAAATGGGGTTTTCCGAGGTTGCCAGCGGGCCGCTGGTTCGCAGTTCTTATCGAGCCAGAAATCTCTATCAGAACCTGAAAAACACCGAAACGGGTGTAAATCAAGACCGTTGATAATCGCTGATCCTTGTCTATTGACAAACCGTAGCTCCGATGTCAGGTGTCGGGTTTCAGGTGTCAGGATTGGGGGGGAAACGAGGTGACCCTTAGCAATTATATGGACGTGGAGGATCTTGAGATCTATAAAAGGTTGTGTCGGTTACACATTGAATGCATTCGTATGTTGAATAGCCTCCTGAAACCTGACACCTGAAACCTGACACCTGAAACCTGAACCCTTACCCCTGAAACCAAACAGCCATGGCAATCTTAGCAAACAACAGTCTTGATTTAAACTCTACTCTATGGCTTTAGATCGGCAATCATTTCCTTTATGATGGACATCACATTACGTCCCCTTTTCCGTGCGATTCCATGGGCATCTTCAACGATCCCGGAAGCATGTTTTTCAAGTTCAACCCGGCTCGGCACGGGCAGATTTTTTTTCTCGTATTGCCAGGTTAAAAACCGTATGGCCAGACGTTTCTGTTGTTCCTTTATAAATCCCATTTAAAACCCCTTATCCGATCAAGCCGGCCTCCGTTCTTAAGTTTACGTTAAGGCAAACGCATTTGATTTCGGTGCAGCGTAGCGACGGTGTGTTTCTCTTGGAAACCGACTGATTGTTCGAAGGGATTTAGCACGCGTTAGTCCGAGCCGAATGAAATCATAACTTAAAAATTTAATGAAATAAATTAGCGACAAATTGTTCTTTATAACCCCGGCGCGGCTCAGGCTTACGGGTGCTCAATCACAAGTTTCAGTCGGTTGGAAAGAGATACACACCGTCGCGGAGCGGTCTCCCTAAGCTGAAATTCAAATTCCTTTACCCTGAGTTCAAGGTATGTTGCTCTTGACAAATAAACAATATCAATTTTTCCAATAGCAATCTGGGATTCTGCCTCGTGGATTTCAGGCTCAAATCGGTTTGACCCAACACCTCAAGAATGGCAATGAGTTCATCCGTGGTAAACCGTTCGGACTTCAGGAGCATCTGATAAACGGGATAAGGATTTTTAGGATTTTTAGCAATAACAAGATCTGTAACCGGCCGGGCATTCTTTTTTTTACTCCTGGTTTTTGCTGGCTGATGATCTTTTTCCGTGTGTTTTGAAAGCATTCGGTCCCACGTTTCCAGTTTCTCCTGAAGATCGGCGTCATAAGCCTGGATGGCGGGCATAATCCTGCTTTTAAATTCATGAAACGGAACGCCTCCATGCCATTCCCGGCCCCGGGGACTTTCAACAAAATCCTTGACCAGCAGCAGCCTCCGAATTTGATTTGTTATTGCAGCAAGAACCTGAAGCGGATGAAGATTATCCGATAGAAGCGTATCCATAAAAAAGAACGATTTTTCCAGGTCTCTTTCTGAAACGGCATTTGTTAAATCGTATATGGGGTCTTTTTTTGTGCGCTTTAAAACAGACTTGACATCATCTGCCGTTATATTTTTTCTATCTCCTGCATAACTGATCAGCTTCTGAAGGTTATTTGAAAATGTTCGGAGGTCAAAACCGGTCATCTCATTCAGGGCCATATATGCATTCTTATCCATTTTCTTCCCGGATTGCCCAAGGATTTCATTCATCCTTTCCGAAAGAATCTCTTCCTGGGCCATTCTGTCCGCCCGTCGATCCCCTGTGGGGACGGAACAATCGATGATCATCCCCTGCTCCCGGATGGTTTTAAAAAGCTTCCGGCGCTTATCCGCCATGTCCGTGGTAATGATAAGATGGTTCCCTTTGGGAAATCCTTTTTCCACGGCGCGTTGCAAAATATCGGCATTATCTTCCTGAGAAGCGATGGCAAGCTTGTTTTCTATACAAAACGTCACGATTTTATCAATCCACTGGTCATCACCCGGCCGGTCAATATCGAGTTTGAGTGTTTGGGTTCTATTTTCTTTGCTCACATCATCGTATGAAAGATTTAAAACATCCAGAAGACTTAAAAAATATGTTGCAGCCTTTTTAGTGTCATCCGAATCATATGCCTGTTTTGCCTTTTCAAAAAGTTTGTCCTGATCCTGTTTTGAGTAGAATATTTTAGAATCACAAATGGCAACAACCTTGGTTCCTGACAACAGAGAATATGTGTTTGAGCGCTCGATGGCTTCTTTAATATTTTCATTTGTGCCCTCAACTGGTTCATAACCAAGGCTTCTTTGACTCTCGGGAATCAACGCGCGGACAAGGGCCTCAAGTGAATTTTTATATAGCAGCTCCTGGCCGTAGATAAGATACACCTGTGCAAACTCACCGGATTTGCGATCTTTTAAATAATTGTTAAGCTCTCTGTAATGTATTTCGGACATAGGCTGCGATTGAAAATTGAAGATTTGGCAACACGTTAACTTCTTAAAAATGTTATCCGTAACATCTCAGTAAATTCAGGTTTCAGGTGTCAGGTGTCAGGTGTCAGGAATGATGAACAGAGGCGCTGGCACCTGAAACCTGAAACCAGGCATACGGAAAACAATAAATACGGAATATTTTTTAAAGCCAGATATGCCCGGAAATAATTACACGCGAATCACTCCGGCATTTTTTTAAGAATAACAAGAATCACATAAATGCCAATTCCCACAGTTATTGCGCTGTCCGCCACATTAAAGGCAGGCCAGTGATAACTCCCGATGTAAAAGTCTAAAAAGTCAACGACTTTTCCAAACCGGATCCTGTCGATCAGGTTGCCTAAGGCTCCCCCCAGAATGAGCGCAAAACAAGCGGAAAGCAAAGAATATTTTCGAGGTGTTTTTTTATAAAAATAAAATATCACACAGACGGCCAATGATGAAATCAAAAGAAAAAGCAAATTCCGCAGACCCGGGCTTTTACTGGCCATGAACCCGAAGGCCCCGCCCGGATTATGAATATGAGTAATGCTGAAGAAACCGGGAATAACCGCAATGGAGTGGTACAACGGAACCATGTTCTGGATAACAGCTTTTGTTATCTGATCAAAAATGATGACGCATCCGGCGATGACGGCAAGCTTCAGATATTTATTATGCTTAAAACCTGATCCGTTTGAGCCAAAGAAACTCGAACACACTTTTATAATATTCCTATGTAAAGAATCCTGGCCCAAAGGACCAGACCTTGGTTATCCCCTTAAAGGGGCTGTTTACCTAAATCCGTACAAGTTAAAAGTGTCTAAAGTGATCTAAAATGTGAAGTGGATAGTGAGCTAAAGTGTGAAGTGTGAAGTGATCTAAAGTTTTAAAATGAAGCCG